>JBDGXD010000424.1:0-3661 GCA_039584755.1 Gemmatimonadota bacterium | reverse complement strand
TAGATAGGCATCCTCTTCATACGCGCGCCGCGCCGCCGACAAGGCCGAGAAATTGTCTTTGCGGGCGTAGTAGAGGCTGCTCAGCTCCTCGTGCGCATTGGCAAGAGTCGGGTCCGACGCAACAGCGGCCTCGAGATCGGCTTGGGCACTGTCCAGCAATGCTGCTTGCTCGGCGGGATCGGCGGTCACCTCGCGGCGGTACAACTTGTGTGTGAGCGTGCCGCGCAGAGCTAAGGCCCGGGCGCTGAGCCCATCGATCTCTAACGCCTCGTTGCTGTAGGTAAGGCCACGTTCGATCCACGCCGCACTCGCTGCATTGTCCTCCGCAATCGCAGACCGATCCAATGCCAGCTGCCCCCTGAGCAATGCCGGTTCGATCCAATCGGGATCTGCGCTGCGGGCCAGTTCCAACAATGAGTCGCCGCGTGACAACTCCGCTATCGCTTTGCCCGGGTCGCGCCTTCTGGAGTCGAGTGCATCTTTGCGTGCACGCTCGGCCCGTTGTACCAAAGACCACGCGTCCAAATTGGACGTGCTGGCCTGCTGAGTCCGCAGCCTCACCTCTTCACCTAGGCGCTCCCTCAGGAAGCTCGATGCCGTCTCGACTACCGAATCCTGTGCCGTCAACAATGCCGACTCGGGTATCTCGAACCCCGCTCGATCGATGTTCGCTCCGCTGTTGCCATCGAGCAGGTAGACCGTGATGCGCACTCTGTCTCCAACTTGGTCCACCACGCCCTCTATCAGACTGCCAACTTCGAGCAGCCGTGCGATACTGTCGGATGCGACCGAGCCGCGCTTGAACGGCAGCACACCGTTGCGCGATACGACCTGCAGTTGCGGGACCCGTGACAGCCGCTGGATCAGTCCCTCGGTGAGACCGTCAGCAACATACTCTAGCTCGAGGCCGGCGGAGCGATCCTCGAAGTAGAGCACCGCAACATTGCGGGCGTCCAAGCCCCCACTCGCCAGAGCCGAACCGCCACCATCCGACGGCCACAGTTGCCATCCCGCGATACCCAGACCCACCACCGCAGCGGCCGACACGGCCACCGTCGCGCCGCGGCTCATCCTCTTGCGTTCCGGCACGGCCATCGCCCGCGTGGTGCGCCGCGGACTGTAGGTCCCACTGTCCAGCGACACCAGCGCATCGGCGAAATCACCAGCTGTGCGGAACCGATCTGCCGGTGATTTCTCCAGTGCCCTGAGAATCACGTCTTCCAGCTCAATTGGCACACTCTGACGCATGATCGAGGGGGGAGTAACAGCGTCCATGGTATGACGCGCCATTATCGCCTGCGCGTTGGGCCCGGTGAACGGGATCTGGCCCACCAGCATCTCGTACAGCATGCAGCCAACACTGTAGACGTCGCTGCGGCCATCCAGGTTGGGATCACCCGCAGACTGTTCCGGACTCATGTACGCAGGCGTGCCGACCGCCATACCGGTCTGCGTCAGGTTGTCACCACCGGCGGCGCTGAACGCCCGCGCGATTCCGAAATCGGCCACAACCGCGTGGCCGCCCGACATCATCACGTTCTCGGGCTTGATGTCGCGGTGAATGATCCCGTAGCTGTGCGCCTGGCTTAGCGCACTGGCTACCTCGCGCGTTATTCTGACCGCGTCTTCCAGCGGCAGTTGTTGCTCACGATCCAGCAGGTCGCGTAACGACTCGCCTTCGACAAACGGCATCACGTAAAACAACAGTCCGTCCGCCTCGCCCGAGTCGTACAGCGGCAGGATGTGTGGGTGGGTCAACTTGGCCGCGATCTTGATCTCGCGTAGGAACCGGTCAGCCCCCAATGACGCGGCCAACTCGGGACGGAGGACCTTGATGGCAACGTGCCGATCGTGCTTGACGTCCTGCGCCAGATACACGATCGCCATGCCGCCCTCGCCTAGCTCGCGCTCGACGTCATAGGTCCCCGCTAGCGCAGTGCGCAGCTGGTCCAGTATGTCGTTCATGCTAGTGGGAATTCCGTGTGCAACCGTCGTACGGCGTGACTACCGAAATGCGGCGGCCGCAGGTCGACATCATCGACCATCTTTGTAACTCCTAAGGTCCGTAGCAGTATGAGTATAGCCAAGGAGTGCTCCACCCGCCAGCCTGACTGTTGCAACTGCTTAACCGCATAAGACATTTCATTGCATTCGTTTAGCCGTCGGTCACCCAGCCCGTAACTGTTACACCGTCGTGACTCAGACTGCATTGCGTTACGTTTCTCTTCTGGTGCCAACCGATCCTCCATCGGAGTGATTCCATGCGTACAGTTCTATTCTTCGCTTGCATCTTGGCGATCGTGTTGATCTCTGTCCCCAACGACACGCTCGTTTCCCAGTCCTCCTCTGCAACCGACCAGGTCTACTCGGCCGACATGTTGTCCGGGCTCTCCTACCGCATGGTCGGCCCCTCGCGCGGTGGCCGGGTCACCGCGGTGGCGGGCCATGCCGATCGACCCGCGACGTTCTATATGGGTGCCACCGGTGGTGGAGTGTGGAAGACAACCGACTACGGACAGAGTTGGCGCCCCGTGTCAGACGGCTACTTCGCTACCGGATCGATCGGCTCGATTCGTGTCGCCGATTCCGATCCCAACATCGTGTACGTGGGAACGGGCTCCGACGGAATCCGCAGTAACGTCATCACCGGACGCGGTGTCTACAAATCCAACGACGCTGGTGAGACATGGTCGTTTGCCGGATTGCGCAACGTGGGCCAGATCGGTGCGGTGCTGATCCACCCCACCAATCCAGATCTCGTCTACGTCGCGGCGATCGGTGACGCCTTCGGCGCGACACCCGATCGCGGTGTGTACCGCAGCCGCGATGGCGGATCGAGCTGGGAAAAGGTGTTCTTCGTGTCGGACAGCACCGGTGCGGTCGATCTGGAGTTCGCACCGGACGACCCGAACACGATATACGCCTCCATGTGGCGCGCCGAGCGTAAGCCATGGACCGTGATCAGCGGTGGCATGGAGGGCGGTATTTACAAGTCCACCGATGCCGGGGACACGTGGACACAACTCACACACAACCTGCCAACCGGATTACGCGGCAAGAGCGACCTGGCAGTGTCCGCTGCGGATCCCAATCGACTGTACGTGTTGTTCGAAGCTCCCGTGGGCGAGGGTGGCTTGTACCGTTCCGACGATCGCGGTGCCACGTTCCGGCTGGTTTCCACCTATGACATGTTGCTGCGGCGTCCGTTCTACTACCTGAACGTGGACGCGGATCCCAGCAACGCTGACGTGCTCTACGTGAACGCAGAGGGTTTCTTCAGATCGGTTGATGGCGGCCAGAACTGGCAGAGAAGAGGAACGCCGCACGGAGACAACCACGATATCTGGATCAACCCCAACGATCCCGACCTCTACGTCCAATCGAACGACGGTGGCGCAAACGTTACGCGTGATGGTGGTGAGACCTGGTCCACGCAGTACAATCAACCGACGGCGGAGTTGTACAGCGTCGACGTGGACGATCAGTTCCCCTATTGGCTCTACTCAGGGCAGCAGGACAACAGTACGATTGCAGTCCCTAGCTTGCCGCCCCACGGTGCGCCAGGTGGACCAACAGCTTTCTGGATGGCAACGGGGGGGTGTGAGACGGGGCCAGCTGTGCCCAAACCGGGAGATCACAATGTCGTCTACGCCAACTGCAA
>JBDGXD010000423.1:0-3664 GCA_039584755.1 Gemmatimonadota bacterium | reverse complement strand
GACGGATGCCACCAGCCGGTTGGGCTGCACGGCCGCGCTGAACAATTGCCGTCGCGGCGACGATGGGCAGCCCTGCGACGAGTAGCGCGATCGCTCCCGGAACGACCCAGTCCGGAAGTCCGAGTTGGATCATCAGCACGTAAGCCATGGTGAGCACGACCAACGAGGCGACACCGAAGAGCGCCGCGACCCCGAGCGGATGCTGCCACCCTGGCTGGCCCGGGGCTTGGTCAGTTGTGAGCGCCTGCGAGAATTCGCTGGCTGTCGCGTAGCGAGCTGCGGGTGCCTTCGCCAACGATCGACTCAATGCGTTCGCGACGGGCACCGGTACGGTGGCCCGCACATTAGTGATCGGCGTTGCATCCGCCGTCAAGTGCTGGCGAACAACACTCTGGACGGTCGCTCCGGTGAATGGCGGCTGTCCTGCCAACATCTCGTACAGCACACAGCCGAGCGCGTAGATGTCGCTCCGGCCGTCCACATCGCTCTCGCCCGCTGCTTGCTCCGGCGACATGTACGCCGGCGTGCCAACGGCGAGGCCGGTCTCCGTGATCTGATCGCCACCGGCGGCGCCGATCGCTTTTGCAATGCCGAAGTCCGCCACTCGCGCGTGTCCGGCGCTGAGCAAGATGTTGTCCGACTTGATGTCGCGATGGACCACGTCATGTTGGTGCGCGAAGTCGAGCGCGTCCGCCACTTCGAGAGTGATCTGAATCGCATCGTCGATCGGGAGCTGCTTCTCCCGGTCCAGCCGATCACGGAGCGACTCGCCCTCCACGTAAGGCATGACGTAGTAGAGGAAACCGTCAGCTTCACCTGAATCGAGCAGCGGCAGAATGTGGGGATGATCGAGATTGGCAGCGATCCTGATCTCGCGCAGGAAGCGGTCAGGTCCGAGAGCGGCGGCAAGCTCAGGTCGGAGAACCTTGATCGCGACCGGCCTTTCATGACGGATGTCGTGGGTGAGATACACCGTCGCCATCCCGCCACGACCGAGTTCGCGCTCGATGGTGTAGCGGTCGGAGAGGGCAGCCGTGAGGCGGTCGCTGTCGTTATTCAATAACGCTCCAGTAATCCGTGGCGGCACAACAATACAGAGGTGGCACTTCAAAAGCGAGCATCAAGCTGGTGACAGGATTCACAAACAACGGGGAGATCGTCGGACTGACCGAGAATCAGTAGGTCTTGTGCCGATGCTCAACGGTGTTGTCGGGATAGGACACCGTCAACGCGCCATATAGGTGCGCAATGAATCACGTCACGGCCGTGAGCATAGTCCAAGGCTGACGCCACGTCGCCGCAGGTTGTAGATCGGAAGATGCAGTTTGGTGATTGCTGCTGAGCAGCTACTCTGTAGCAGCAGGCGAACATAATACGGAACGGCTGAGCCGGACGCTTGGCCGCGCGACAATCTCGAACCCGGCCGCCTGTGCAACTTCGACAATCCTCTCAAACCGGGCGGTGGGTTGGACCACTACACCACCTTCCTCGCCGCCCTCACCGATCCCAATCCAGAATTCGAGTGGATGGTGGAGGAAGCGCGGGCGGAGGTGGAGCGGTTGGGGCGGGGTCGGTAGGCTCCGTGGTCCCAACCCAGAGGTATGGTTTTCAAAGGGAATCTGCTAGGAGAAGTTTCCCT
Source organism: Gemmatimonadota bacterium (assembly GCA_039584755.1). GTDB lineage: Bacteria > Gemmatimonadota > Gemmatimonadetes > Gemmatimonadales > GWC2-71-9. Next base: position 2,025 of record JBDGXD010000423.1, on the reverse strand, counting down.
TCGGACTTCAGACTTCGACATTCATCATTCAGCCTTTTGGCCAATCTCGAACTACCGCTGGAAGCTGAATGTCGAAGGCCGAACTTTATTGCACCTGTTCCAACAGATTCGGCTACCACTCAACATGATCGATTCCGGATGACCGCTGCCTCACATGCTTCACGGCCCGCCAGCACCCCTCCGGGTCCATACAAGTATCACGCACCCATCCCCGGCGACTGAGTACTCTATCGGTGCTTCGGACACGCGCCGGTAGATCTCGACGGCGTACAGGTCTTCCGGTCGGGCGATGATCTCCAGCATGCCAACTGTGCCATCGTATGCGAACGGCAACCCGTCAACGTACAGGTTCGGTATGCAGCGTCTCGTCCCGTAGCCGAGTACCAACAGCCTACCTGAAACGAGGGCGGTCGAGTCAATCGGCTCCGGTATGTCCATGACGTTCACACCAGGGATTCCGGTCAGCAAGTCACCGACACTACTGATCTCGGCCCGTCGTTGCTCGACATACTCCGGTGAGACGTGGTATCCCAGCCCCTTCTCCTGCCGACGATAGTATCCGGCGTTCTCGAGGTAGCGTGACCGTCGAACCCGTTCAGCCTCCACCACAACCGGATCCATCGTAATGGCCGTAGACGTCAACAGGACACTCATGACCAATTCCGAACGATCCTCCTCGAATTCAAGCTCCTGAACCCACTGTCGGTATCCCAGACGTCGAAACGACACGGTGTTCCTACCTGCGACCCAGTCGATTCCCACCAGATCGAACGTACCATCTTCCCTGGTAGTGGTCGTGACGTCGTTGTTGAGGCTTACCGTCACCCCGTCCAGACCTCGCCCCGTCATCCGATCGGCCACCATGCCCCGCAGTACACTACCCGTCGCGACGCGCAAGCGTGAATCGTCCTCATCCGCCAGTCTGAAATCCAGCTTCCAAATCGAATGCAGACCCGAGTACGAGTGCGGATACGTATCCCCCGCCGCGCGGTCCCAAGCCAACAACAAATTCCCGCCAACCGTCCAAGGGAAAATGACCTCTGCCGTGCCGCTCCTACGCCTGCGACGTTCCGCTCTCACAGCGAGTGGACGACCGTGAGGCAGGCCGCACACTGCAAAGAACCCCGAGTCGTCACTGACGGCAGAGCGGGAAAAATCCTGGGAGACGAACCCGTTCTCTGTCGCTACGACTTGCTGCCAGGATGCAGTGACCGCGGCGTCGGCAATTGAGTCACCGTCCTCTCCCTCGACCACTCCTATGATGACTTTGCCATCCATCTTACCGGCAGCGTCTCCGCACATGCGCGTTATCATGGCTGCTGCCGTGGGGACATGGAACGAGACGGGATGGTTCAAACCGCGAGTGAGACTCAGCCTCTCCTCCGGAGCATGGTAGCCGATCGAGTCCAACCACGGGTGGGAAAATGTTACCGCGTAGTCTCCCTCGAGCGGTACAGCAAGGTAGAACTCGCCGCTGTCATTGGTCGCGGTCCAGAATCCGGTTCCGGTTATCGTGACCGTGACCCCACCTATTGTTTCGGCCTTGGTGCTGTCGTAGATCGATCCGGTCAAGTGTGCCAGTGTTGCCGGGTAGGTCTTGGATCCATCCCGTGCCGTGATCTCCAGGATCTCTCCCCCGGAGTCGAGGAAATAGCTGATGGCCGCCCTATCCCTCCTGGTCCTTATCGCTGGATCGTCGGAACCGCGCCAACGAAGAACGGGTGTCCTGATCTCCCAGCCCTGCACGATCCACGCGCCCGAGGGGAGCTGCATGAATTCGATGGTTCCCCCGATGCGTTCGTCGGTAACCCTCCCAGGAATCTCCGTGAACCCCAATTCCATGGTACGGAGTGCCGAAGTGGCCTCGTCAATCCACAGCACCCCCCGGACCTCAGTGCGGTCGCGTCCCGACATCGGTTCGAATGCGAGGCCAACGAGTCCAGCGTGCTCCTCCGGTTCCCGTACGACATGGAAGCAGTGGGTGTTGAGAAACGCATCATCCAGCAGCGCGTGCACGTCCGGCAT
>JBDGXD010000422.1:0-3664 GCA_039584755.1 Gemmatimonadota bacterium | reverse complement strand
CGCTTCTTCCGCAGGTCCTTCAGGACGCCTGAGCGTTGAACCTTTCGGCGGAACGCCTTTATCGCCCACTCGACGCGGTCGTCCTCGCCTAGAATGATCTCACTCACAAGCCCCCCTAAATGGTAGATGCAGACGGGCCGCCCAGGTCAGGACGGCCCGTTCATGATCCTAAGCCGTCAGTTACGATCCGATGACGGATACGTTCTCAGCGGCTGGGCCTTTCTGGCCCTCGACGATATCGAACTCAACTTGCTCGCCTTCGCGCAGCGACTTGAAGCCACTGCCCTGGATCGCGGTGTGGTGGACAAAACAGTCCTTGCCGCCGTCCTCGCGCGTGATGAATCCGAAGCCCTTGCTGTCGTTGAACCACTTGACGGTTCCCTTGGTACGCATGTGCCGTACTCCCTTGTATTGATGTGGCCGGGGTCCGGTGATCCGTACCAACCGACTACACTCCCGCGGACGTTTGCCCCCGCGTCGGGCTGCCACGCCTTGAGTGCGCAGCTTGTCACAGAGCTAAGAAGACGGAAAATCCGACCGTAACCGGATCCCCCGTCAACGTTCGTGCTTGTCGAGCCCCCATTTTCGGGGGCGTTTACCGGATAGAAGAATAGTTGGTGGGGAAGACGGAGTCAAACTCTAGCGCAGATCGACGACCAAGAAAAGCCCCGGGTAAGCCCCAGTTTGGAGCTACTCGGCAGATCCAAGCAATGCCTGCAACTCTTCGTCGGTGCGCCTCCCGAGGCCGTCTGGGAATGGGTATTTGACCTCCCGCACTTCGTGCTGGTCGGAGATGAACTTCACTAACAACACATCGGCTGCGTTCGGTTCCGAGTGCACGACGATGCGAGCTTCCCATTGAATACCGCTGGTATCGGTGAACCACCGTATGGCCGGGTCGGCCGCCAACGCAGCGACTTCGTCCAGCGTCGTAGCGCTTTGACCTGGAAGGGGCCGTACGTGCATGCGGGACTGGGGGGATCCCACCATGGTCAGTGTAAAGAGCTTACTTTGCGGACCGGCTCTCAACTCCTCGGCCACCTCCCAGTTGCTGCCCTCAATTTCCACGGTTCCGCTGAGCATGGCTGATCCTCTGTCATTGAAAGACACTCAATACTACTACCGTGGAGATCGCAGGACGAGTCAGGCTCCTCCACCCGGCGATCCGCACGGGCTTGGGTTTGTCGGAACTTCTCAGAGGTCAGCCACGTAGAGGTACCTACAAAACCATATTGGGCACATGTTGAGAACATCTTAGGAAGGTTGGTAGAGGCGATGCCGTTCGGACGCGTATTCTGGGCTGGGATCCCGACCATCTTGGTCGTAACTGCAATAGTGGTGGTCACCTACGGCAAGAAACACAAAGAGACAGTGGTGAGGTTTGTTGAGGCACCGCGGGTAACTGAAGCAGTGCGGGTAAAGATCCAACGCCCGCCGCCGCCGCCGCTAGCAGGCTCATTTGTCTCACTCGTCGGTATCGGGGATGACCAGATGGTGTCGGAGGGCTTCAAGCTCTCCAGCCCATATGCTGTGCGGGTCCTGGCGCTCGGCGAGGGCACTTTCGGTGAGATGCATGACTACGGCTGGATCGTGAACACCGCAACCGCCGAGACAGTCTGGCGCATGGAGTACGACGAGACCGAACATGCCGGAGGTGCACAGAAGAACCGCATGGTCGACGAAGTGGTCACGCTGGAGCCTGGCAACTATATGGTCTACTACGTGTCGGACGGATCTCATTCCTGGGACGACTGGAATTCGAGGGCGCCAATGAAGCAAGAGGCGTGGGGAATCTCACTGCTGAGTGCTGAGGGAACGGCTCACGAGACGGTCGTGGGACACTACGAGGTGCCTTCCGATCCTGCTGTCTTGGCACAGCTCAAGGGCATTGGTGACGACGAGAGCGTCAGTCGCAGATTCACCCTCGATGAGGAGACCAAGGTCCGAGTCTACGCGCTGGGTGAAGGAGACGAGAGTGAGATGTACGACTTTGCCTGGATCGAAAGTGTTGCAACCCACCGTGCCGTGTGGGAGATGACGTACCGGATTTCTGAGCATGCAGGTGGTGCCGACAAGAATAGGCTGTTCAACGGCACAATCGTTCTACCGGCCGGCGACTACATCCTGCGCTATCAAACTGACGGTTCGCATTCGGCCGAGGACTGGAACAGCACGCCCCCCGATGATCCTTTCAACTATGGAGTGAGGCTGAGCAGGGTGGAAGGCTAAAGGTAGGGCCGCGTTTTACCACCCGAGAGGCCACTCCTTGGAGTGGCCTCTTTTGTATCGTAACGTTCGTACAGGTGCCGACTCACACAAGTTGGTCGGGTGCTGCGGTACCAGTGGCCATGCGCTCCCGTGTACGGACATCTGTGGAGATCCGCTAGGGTCCGCGGAAATCCGCGGCCCTACTCCCACTCAATCGTTCCCGGCGGTTTCGATGTGATGTCCAAGGCCAGGCCAGAAACACCCGGGAGCGGGAGGATGGAGCGCTGCAGCTCTTCGAGAACGCTGTCGGGCAACTCCGCTGGCGCCGCCGTCATAGCGCGTTGAGACCGCACCGGCCGAATGACGATTAGCTCACCGCTCTCGTCGCCGAATCTGATTGGGACCATTACAGTGGGACACTGCCAGATATCATGGTACAGACCGTGACGGTGTAGAGCCTGCATCACGATGTCGTCTGCTTCCCGCAACAGGTCGAGGCGTTCTCGCGTTACCGTAGCCTTGAGTGGCCGTACCGACTCTGGGTGCGTGGGCCCGAGATTCCAGATGCAGCGGTTGATACCGGGGACGTCGGCCGTGATTGTGGACGCCGCGTCCAGCAGCGTCGACCAGGGAACTGAACCACTCAATAGCACCGGATGCTCGTAGGCTCGCAGGTCTGCCTTCACTCCTACCGAGCGTATCGGAAGTAAGCAGGTCTCCACTCCGAACCGACCACCCATCTCCGCCAACACAGGTTCGCTGGCTTCGAAGCCGGTGTGATCGGCCTCACCGTCGCTGCACAACAACCGCACACCTAGGCCTGGTCCGGGGAACGGGTGACGCCACACCATTTCGTGTGGGATCCCGAGTCTCTCTCCCAGCTCCCGCACCTCGACCTTGTACAGGTCGGCCAGCGGTTCGATCACTTTGCCTTCTGAAATCATCTGTTCGATGACCGGAACCCTGTTGTGATGGGTCTTGATCGTGTCGGACCGCTTCGTTGCGCCGGTTTCTATTGTGTCGGGATAGATCGTACCCTGACCGAGCAGGTGGCTTTCGAGGCCGAGCCGCTGGGCCTCCTGTTGGAACACCTCGATGAACGTATCGCCGATGATACGCCGCTTGCGCTCGGGGTCGGTTTCGCCTGCTAGAGCGGTGAGAAACACGGCGCTGGAGTCTACGAAATTGATGTGCTCACCCAAACCGAGTTCGCGGAACACCTCCAGCACCTGGACACACTCGTCCTTGCGCATGAGACCGTTGTCGATGTGGAGCAAGTGGAGGCGGTGCGGGCCGATGGCTCGACCGATTACCGCAGCAGCCACGGTGGAGTCTACTCCTCCTGAAGCCAGTAGGAACACCGATCGATCGCCAACCTGTTCCCGGATCCTGGTGCATTCCTCATCGAGGAATCCCTCCATGCTCCACGACGGTCGGCAACCGCAGATTTGAAGTA
>JBDGXD010000421.1:0-3679 GCA_039584755.1 Gemmatimonadota bacterium | reverse complement strand
GACACTTTCGCTTCTCCACCGACAGCATCGGCGGCTCCACCCTCCGTATCTGATCATGCGCGTCTTTCGCTCCGTCAACCGGTGTTACGTATTCCTTGGGCAGGCGAGGTTCCACAGGTTGGGTGAGTGACTGTCCCCGCAAGTACCTCCCGATCACATCGGCTGCACGTCTTCCCGCAGCGATCGCATCGATGACAGTGTTCGGTCCCGTGGTGAAGTCGCCACCGGCAAAGACACCGGGTCTTCTCGTCGTAAGCGTTCGCCTGTCCGCTACCGCTAACCCATGCTTCATCTGTATCACGCCGGTTTCTTCCGCACCGATATCGACGGCTTCCTCTCCAATTGCAACGATGAGAGTGTCCAACGGCACCCGCTTCTCCGATCCGGTTTTGGGAACGGGCCTGCGGCGACCACTCGTGTCTATCTCACCGAGCTTGTTGGCAATGAACTCCACCGTGGTAAGCCGTCCGTCATCGCCATTTACTTTTACCGGAGACGTGAGACGCTCCAGTCGTACGCCTTCTTCGAGGGCGCCTTCGATTTCCTCCTCGAACGCCGGCATCTCCTGCCGTGTGCGACGGTAGAAGATGGTTACCTCTGTCACTCCCTCCTGTCGGATGGCAACGCGAGCCGCGTCAATTGCGGAGTTGCCTCCACCTATCACACCCACCTGTCCCTTCGCAAGCTCATTACCATGCAGATTCCAAGATTTCAGAAACCCGATCGAAGGGTAGACACCGGCCAAGCCCTCTCCGTCAATGTTCATGCGTTTGCTCTTGTGCGCGCCCAGGGCCAAGAAGACTGCGTCGTACCTGTAACCGAACAGGCTGTCGATAGTGAAATCGCGGCCCAATACCTCTCCACACCGAAGGGTGACGTTCTCGTCAATCAACGCATCGATTTCCCGCTTCAAGACATTCCTTGGCAAGCGGAAGGCCGGTATACCAGACACTAGCATCCCTCCCGGGCGGTCCTCGGCCTCGAACACCGTTGTCGCGACACCCTGCAGCGACAGATGGTGTGCCGCAGTCAGCCCGGCCGGACCGGCTCCCACAATGGCCACCTTCTTGCCCACGAAAACCGGATCGGGATGCCTTTCGGGCTGGTACGCACTCGGATCGACGCTGTCGGTCACGAAGCGCTTGAGGGCGCGAAGTGCGAGGGGATCTTGTCCTGAAGTGCCGAGACGACAGCGCTCCTCACACTTGTGGTCGCAGACACGCGCGCAGACTGACGGGAACGGATTCGGCTCACGTATTGCCCTGTAAGCCTCCTCGTATTCACCTTTGGCTATCAGAGCAGCGTAACGCCAAGCTTCCGTCCCAACCGGACAGGCGGCCTGGCACGGCGCCCCCGTGAGTCCCTTGCAGACTTGGGCATCGCATCGTCTATCGATTACGTGCCGCTCGTATTCGCCACGGAAATACCGGAGCGTGCTGAGTACGGGGTTCGCAGCTGAATGCCCCAGACCACACATCGTGGAATCAGTAACGGTCTGCCCCAATGCCTCGAGCAGATCCAAGTGCGCCAGTGTGCCCCGCCCCTCGGTGATGTCGTCGAGCAACTCCCACATGCGCTGGGTTCCCTTCCGACACGTGAAGCACTTGCCGCATGACTCATCCTTGAGAAAACCCATGAAGTACTTGGCGACGTCCACCATGCACGTATTCCCGTCCATGACGATCATGCCGCCCGAACCCATCATGGCTCCGGCTTTCTTCAAGCTGTCGTACTCGATGGGCAGGTCGAACCGCCAATGCGGTATGCACCCGCCGGACGGTCCTCCTATCTGTATTGCTTTGATCTTGCTGCCCTCGAGCGGACCACCCCCGATATCGTAGACGATCTCCTTTATGGAGGTACCCATTGGGACCTCCACGAGGCCCGTGTTCCTGATCTTCCCAACAACCGAAAAGACCTTGGTACCCGTACTGGTTGGGGTTCCGACACGAGCGAACTCATCCCCACCTGCTGCGATGACAATCGGAACGTTGGCCCACGTTTCCACGTTGTTGATGCACGTGGGCTTGCCACGGATTCCTGCTTCGGTAGGGTACGGTGGTCGCTGTCGTGGTTCCCCTACGGAGCCTTCGATGGTGCGGATTAACGCGGTCTCTTCGCCGCACACAAACGCACCGGCACTCTTGACGATGTTGACGTCGAAGTTGAGACCGGTGCCGAGTATGTCTTGGCCGAGCAGGCCGTATTCCCGAGCCAGCCGAAGCGCGATCAACAGGTGCTTGATTGCCAGGGGATACTCGTGCCGTACGAACACGAATCCCTCAGTGGCGCCCATGGCGATTCCGCCGATGATCATTCCTTCGATCACGCTGTGAGGGTTGCCCTCCAGGATGCTGCGATCCATGTACGCTCCAGGGTCTCCCTCGTCGGCGTTGCAGACGACGTACTTCTCGCCACACTGCTGACGCCGTGCCATCTCCCACTTATCGGCAGTGGGGAAACCCGCCCCACCACGCCCCCGCAACCCCGAACGTCGTATCTCGTCGACTATCTGTTCCGGTGTGTACCGATTATCCAGAACCTTTGCCAGCGACTCGTAACCACCCTCGGCGACATAGCCGAATAATCTGATTGGATCGAGCCGCTGATTTCGCCCCAGTAGCGTGCGCTGTTGTCCGGCGAAGAAGGGAATGTCGTCGAGACGTTGGCAAGCTGCCCCCGTGACGGGATCCCGATAGAGAAGATCCGGAAGAGTCTCACCAGACACTGCAGCGTCGACGATTGCCGGGACGTCGCTCCTGCTGAGCTTGGGATAGAAGGCGTCGTGCGGTTCTTGCACAACGAAGGGACCCATCTCGCAGAAGCCTTGGCATCCCGTGACACGCAGCGACACTTGGTCGACGAGGTCTCTTTCTATGAGGTGCCGCTTGATCACCCGTTGAACGTCATTGGCTCCGCTCGCCTGGCACGCAGTGCCGGCGCAGACGGTCACGCATGGCTTTGGGTGAGCTATGCGGTCGCGTATGCGACGGCGCAGCGATTCCAACTCCTTTATGGTGCTGAGTCTTGACATCGGTATTTCTGTCCGTTGTATCCGTCTTCGTTCTTGCCTTGCACACATGCCTGAAGCATCCGTGCGGCCTCACGCACCTAGGTCCAGCATGTGTTCCGGGCACCCGTGACGCGAACAGAGTTGCACAGTTCCGCCGCCTCTCACTAGCAGGATGATCATCGGGGCATCGCAGTTCGGGCAGAACCGGTTGGATCTGAGTTCTGCATGACAACGGGGACAGAAGAAATGGACAACTGCGCCCTCCGGAATGGCGTATTCACTCTCTGTCCGGTAGTCACCGTACAGGCTGCTCAACCTCATCCATCCGTGCTTTCGGCCGAAGGAGGCTGTCACACGAACCATAGGATGACCGTCGAGGAGGTGCTCTCGAGTCATCAAGCTACGGTTGCAGCTCGGACAAGAGACGCTCACCCCAAACACCAACTCGTCATCGGTCATGTTCAGTGCTCCGTTGACTCTTGCAGAGCGGTCGAGTACACCCTGCACGTCACGCTCTTTGACGTTCCGGTAGTACTCGCCGTCCACGACCGCCACCGGCCCCAGCGCACACGCACCGAGACAGTTCACCGTCGACAGAGAGAACTCTCCGTCTTGGCTGGTCCCACCTGCCTTTAGCTTCAGCTGTTTCTGAAAACCGTTGAGAAG
>JBDGXD010000420.1:0-3680 GCA_039584755.1 Gemmatimonadota bacterium | reverse complement strand
GGACGCCTCATTAAAGCCGAAGACTCTGACATGTTTGCCTATGTGATTCAGGACTTCGATGACTCTCCGGACTACTATGCGGCAGGTCCCGATCTATCAAGTGCCGATCAGATCACCGAGACCAACGCGTTTCAGAGCGACTACGCCTGGGGCACGTCAGAACTGATCGAGTACGAGAACACGTGGGGCAAGAAGCTGCAGGGTGCCCTCTTCTACCCGGCGGACTATGAGCCCGGCAGACAGTACCCGATGATCGTGTACATCTATGAGATAAGGTCACCGTCGGTGCACAACTACTACGTGCCCTCTGATCGGAGCGCATACAACACGTCGGTATTCACATCACAGGGCTACTTCGTGCTGCAGCCCGATATTGTGTACCGCGACCGCAATCCCGGACTTTCGGCCGTGGCGGCCATCGAGCCTGCGGTAGAGAAAGTGCTCGAGACCGGAATGGTCGATCCCGAGCGCGTGGGATTGACGGGTCACTCCTGGGGTGGTTACCAGACCGCGTTCGTGGTGACCCAGACGGACATGTTCTCCGCCGCCGTCGCCGGCGCACCGCTCACGAACCTGGTGAGCATGTATCTGTCGGTGTATTGGAATAGCGGCGGTACCGATGCCCGCATATTCGAGATCAGCCAGGGTAGGATGGAGGTACCGTTCTGGGAGGATGTCGATGCGTACATTGCCAACTCCCCGGTGTTCCACGTCGAGAACCTCAACACGCCTCTACTACTTGCGCACGGTACCGAAGATGGCGCGGTGGACTTCAACCAGGGCGTCGAGTACTACAATGCGGCGCGCCGTGCAGGCAAGGACTTCGTGATGCTGGTGTACGAGGGGGAGAACCACGGCAACAGAAAAAAGGCCAACCAAATCGACTATCACACACGCATCGTCGAGTGGTTTGGCCACTATCTCAAGGGTGAACCTGCACCGGATTGGATCAGCAAAGGGATCTCGTTCCTGGATCAGGAGAAGCTGAAGAAAGGCAAGAAGCCAACGCCAAAACCGACACTCATTCCGTAGGCGTCTCGCCCTCGGTCTGAGAAACACTTGCAGAGAGGCGGTGCATCAGGTTACTCAGGGTGCGCCGCCTCTTTGCCATCATGCTGCGGAAGATCATACGACTCACGAGGTAGGAACCACCGGCCGTCGCTGCCACTACTAGTAAGCCTTCGATCCCCACCCCACTCGTATTCCCCAGAGCGGTCCCGATCAGCTCCGCCAAACCGACGCCGAGGATCCCACCCATGACCGTGGTACCCATGAACAGGCCGGTGTGGACACCGCCGCCCTCTGTGATACGAATCTTGGTCTTGCCCTGCTTGGGGCTCACCATGACATGTGTCAGTCGTCCCGATCCCTCGAGAGTGTGCTGAAAACTCAAGGAGTTCCACGACAGGGATTTCCCCAGTGTCGGGTTGATGCGGCCGACTTCACCCATAGTGCCGCGTATTTCCTCCAACACAGTCTCGTACTCGTCTTCAGCAATTTGCCGATCGACCACCAATTCGTAGTCGATCTTCGCACTGGTTCCAAAGATGCCGCCCTTCTGGGCTTCAGGGGCCGGTGCATCGACTCCCCGTACCGCCTCTCTCACCCGCTCCGGCGAGATGCCAATCTGTGCACCGATCTGCTGCACCGATCCCAATGACAGCGCTCCCTCCTCTGTGGGCTTTTCGAGCTGGCTTTCGGCCGCACGCTGCAGGATCTGCTTCACCTCGCCATCGCCGAATCTCTTCCGGTCTCCGATGCCGGCACGCATAGCGTTCACAAATTCGGTGGGAGAACCGAACCGCTTCTGCGGACTCATGGCCATAGCCTTGGTCAAAGCCTGCTCGAGCGACCCGGATAACGGATCCAGTTGCTCGCGGTGATCCGGCGGTGCATCCAGGAAACGGCCAAGCTTGACCGCATCGTCCGTCGGCCAGATACCGGGTGTGTCTCCAACAAGCATTTCGTAAAACACGATTGCGAGACTAAACACGTCGGTCTTGTTGTCCAGCCGCGTATTTCCGGCCGCTTGCTCGGGGCTCATGTAACCTGGTGTGCCCAGCGGGAATCCGGTTCGTGTCAACGCATCGCCGCCGGCGGTGCTTATGGCTTTGGCAATGCCAAAATCGGCCACGACGGCATGACCCTCTGAGAGCAAGATGTTCTCGGGTTTGATATCCCGGTGCAGTACGCCTTGGCGATGAGCATAACTCAAGGCATCGGCTACTTCGTCTGCAATGCCCAGTGCGATATCGAGCGTCAGCGGCTTCTCACGATTGAGCAGGCCTCTGAGTGACTCGCCGTTAACGAACGGCATCGTGTAGTAGATCACGTCGTGGGAGGTGCCTGAGTCCAATAGCGGCAGGACATGGGGGTGGTTCAACTGCGCGGCGATCTCGATCTCCTGCAGGAACCGATCGACACCAAGCGATGCCGCCAGTTCGGGACGCAGGACCTTGACCGCGACTTGTCGATTGTGCTTGGTGTCGCGCGCCAGGTAGACGGTTGCCATTCCGCCGCGACCCACGACTCGTTCGAGCGTGTAGCGATCGGCGAGGGCCGATGCCAGCGTGTCGGGAACAGTCACTTCATGGCCGCCACTCCTCGCCCGACCAACACATTTCCCAAAAATGCCACTCGTAGCGACTCGACAGGACGAACAACTCCGTCAAACGTTTGATCTTGTCGGTCGTCACTCCAACTGCGAGCCGATTCAGTTCGTTCCGGAGCCAGTCTGCCGCATCGCTGAACTCGCTAGAGGAGTACTGGGTTATCCACTCGGCGTAGCGTTTGTCAGCAGGTGTTGCTCCCTCAGCGAGATGTCGCGCGACATACACGTAGCCCCAGGCGCAGGGCAACAGAGCAGCCATCAAATCGAGCATGTCGCCAGCGGCCGAGACTCGCACGAGGAAGTCCGTGTAGGCCCGCGTGGTGGGCCACATCGCCTCTTGCTCGAGTTGAGCAACCGTAATGCCGAACTGCTCGGCGTATGTTCTGTGGAGCGCCATCTCCGTGTTGAGTGTGAGATCCAGTACCTTCGCGTACCATCCCATTGCCTCGAGGTGGTCCGCTTTGGCGACTGCCCATGCAAAGATCCGGGCGAACTCCTTGAGGTACAGATAGTCCTGCAGCACCCAACGCTTGAATTTCTCGACATCGAGCGAGCCATCGCCGAGCCCCACTACGAATGGGTGCTCCAACTCGGCATCCCAAATCGATTTGGCCGCTCGAAACATCTCGTCAGTGAGCTTCAACCGACCCTCTCCGTGTTAGGCAGGCATCGCAAGGACAGAGGTCGAGCAATGTGTCAAACGCGTATATCCCCGTATTGTGTCCGTCACTCCAGTCGATTTTGATCGCGTACGCACCTACCAGAGATATTGTCAGGGGTGAGATGTCTTCGGGCACGGTGTCTGGATCCAGCAGGCGATAACCCGTCATCTCATCCCTGCACTCCGCACACTGGCAATTGAGCCGCAAATCTCTGGCAGAGTGTGTTGCGACATGATTGTCGTCCCACGTAATGGTCACTGCGTGATCCGTACGGTGAATTCTCTTTGGGATGGGGGTCTCTATCATTGGGATGTTTCGTTTGTCCTTCCGTTACACCGTGGATTTCAAGCTGGCCAAGGTATCACGACTCACATTTCCACCACTGATGACGATGGCGATGTTGCCGC
>JBDGXD010000419.1:0-3680 GCA_039584755.1 Gemmatimonadota bacterium | reverse complement strand
CGGTGCGCCACGGACGTCTCGAAATAGGGATAGAGGAAGGTGACGGGGACGTCGCGCTGGAGCATATCATTGATCTGGGAGTACAGCGTGTCCTGCACCTCGGGATCTAGTTCAGTGTTCAGCAACTCGAGCAGCCGCACGATCTCGGGGTTGCGGTACCCAATCTTTGTGGCTTCACCAAAGAAGTCGCGCTCGAGGAGCCACTGGGGCACGTTGGGAACATCGAAGATCGTGGCATCGAAGTCGCCCGAGCGATAGGAATCACGCCAAACGGCCCGTTCCGCCGGCACGATACTCATCGCGACGCCGACATGGCGCAGGTGGTTCTGGATCAACAGCGCAGATTCTTCCGCGCTCAGGCCGCCCCGCGCGGTGAGCATGTCAAACCGAGCTTCGCGACCGGCCTTTTCGCGAATCCCATCTCCGTCGTTGTCCACCCAACCGGCCTGTTCCAGAAGTCGCTCAGCGCTCTCGCGATCGTACTCGAGACCTTCGTCGAGCCGCCCCTCCCGATAGAGTCGCGCGGTTCGATCCTCTGGCGACAAGCCACCTATCAGGGGGATCTCATCGGGAAGATTGTTGATGCGTAGCAGCTCCCGCCGATCGATCGCGTAGGTCAGTGCCCGCCGAACCAGTGGGTCCGCGAGCAGGTAATGTCTCTGGTTCCAGTGAATCGCCTGCGGTTCGCTGAATGCAAGCAAGTGGTAAAGTCGGAACCGAGCATCATGTCTCAGCTTCGCCACATCGATTGGACGGATGTAGTACGCCGCATCTGCATTGCCGCTGGTGAGCTCGATCACCTGGTTCGCGGTACTCAGCTTGAGGATTACACGTTCGATCGCGGGTTTGCCTGCGAAGAAGTCCGGATTCGCTTCTAGCTCCATCATCGTCTGCGGTACGGCGCGCACGAAGCGGTAAGGGCCGTTACCGACCGGACGGGTCCAGAACTCCCACTCGTAGAACTCCCGGGGATCGAGCGCTTCCAGGAGATGCTTGGGATAGTAGACCGTCCATCCGGACAGCACGTCCTGCGGCCGTTTGGGCTCGGACCACCTGACGACGACCGTATGGTCGTCCGGTACCGTGATGCTCTCCAGCCCAGCAATCTCATCTCCGTAGAGAACGTCGGGATGGGCGTACAATTCGAGAGTGAACTTCACGTCGTGGGCTGTGACCGGGACGCCGTCGTGCCAGCTGACGCCACTGCGAATGTGAAAGGTCCAGCTGCGGTAGTCCTCCGAGTGCTCCCAGCTCTGCGCGAGCCGTGGTTGTGCATCATACCCGTACCCCTGAACCAGGGTGAGGAACATGAGGTACTTGGGGCTGTCGTCTCGCGACGGTCCGAGAACGAAGTCATCGCTCTCGAAGAGAACGGTGATCGTGGAATCCGTCTCTCGCACCGCGTCGCTACGAGGGACGCAGGCCAGCGCCGCTACTGCAAGCAGGACAACCGGCCGCGCGTTCACCGCTCGTCCTCGATCCACACGTGTCCGGCGTACCAGATAGGATTGGCTCGAAACGGAGAACTCAGCCCCTTGACTCGGCTGCTCGTCACGTATGCCTCGGTACCGAAGGTGAGGACCGTGAACGGCTGATCTCGCTGTATGATCGGAGCGAGCTCTCGATAGATCGCGTCGAGCGCCACCGGGTCTGGTTCGTCAAAGGCGGCATTTGCCAGCTGGGCCACCTGCGGGTTGTCGTACCCCATGAACGAGTTTTCACCGAGTGCGACGACGAGGCCGGCATCAGGATCGCCCGGTGAGGCCCAGATGTAGTTGAGGGCCACGTCGAACTCCCCTGCCCACGTCCGCTCCCAGAGCAAACCGTAGTCGAGCGTGGTGAGCTCTGCTTGGATTCCCACCTCGGCAAGCTTGTGCTGGACGAACACGGCCGCAGGTTGATACCTCAATTCGTGAATGATCGTGAAGTTGAACTGCACGCCTCCACGTTCGCGCACACCATCACCGTCCGTGTCACGCCAACCCACCTCGTCCAAGAGACGGCGCGACAACGCCGGATCGTAGGCCAGCGGCTGCGGCAAGTCGCGCTTCCAGTACTGGTCTTCGGTGAACGGCACGTCGACCAACGGCAGGTCGGGCCACTTGAGTAGGATTCGATTCAGCTCTTTGCGATCAATTGCATGGGCGAAGGCGCGGCGCACTCGCGCGTCGTCGAACAGCGGGTTGTCATGGCTGTAGATGAGGGAGACCATCGCACTGATGTCGTCCCACGCTTCGTAGTGGATCTCGAAGCGCGGGTCTCCCTTGATCCTGGTAAGAGCGACCCGATTCTCCAGGTTCATCGCGTCGACGTTACCGGCCAGTAGTTCGGTGATCGACTCAGAACCGAACTTCAGCACAAGGCGATCGATCTTCGGTTTACCCAAGTAGAAGTCGGGGTTGGCCGCGAACTCCACCATGGTTTGCGGTGTGTGTCGCACGAAGCGGAAGGGACCATTCCCCACCGGCCGTTCCCAGAATTCCCATCGATCGAAGTCGGCCGGATCGAGGTGTTCGAGCAGGTGTTTCGGGTAGAAGACCGTCCAGTAGCCCGGGTACCAGTAGGTATGCCAGGCGTTGCCACGCTTGTACGTCATGGTGAAGGTGCTGTCGTCCAACACGTCCACCGATTCGATCGGGTTCTCGGCATAGAGTACATCGGGATGGTTCCACAGATCGACGGTGAACTTCACGTCATGGGCAGTGACGGGAACGCCGTCGTGCCACTTCACACCCGGTCGCAGGTGGATCGTCCACGAGCGATGATCGGGTAACTGCTTCCAGCGTTCGGCGAGCCGGCCTTCGAGTTCACCACTGGTGTTAGGCGCTGCCAATTCCAGAAACAGCAGGAACTTCGACACACCATCGCGAGATTCTCGCGGCGCCCATTCGAATAGTCTGGAAGAATTGAGTACGGTGTAAGTCGATGCATCTGCTGCCGAGCCGTCGCGGTCCCGCCCGCACGCCGTGCCGAGGGTCAGCAGGGAGACCGCAAGAGCGATTGACGGAATCCTGGCCACTCTCGTGAGCAGCTTCGGACGCAATGGGCTTGCTTCGGCTATCATGGTTCCTTCTCGATCCAGAGTTCTTCTGGGAATTGCAGCAAGGCCCAACCCTGTCGGACTCCGCGGATCCGGCGGTGCACTACGTTACGATAGACCGAGGGGAAGAGGAACGTGACCGGCATGTCGCGGCGAAAGATCTCGTTGACCTGGGAGTAGAGCGAGTCCTGGACCTCGGGATCGCCCTCCCAAAGCAGAGCGCGGAGCAGCCGGGCAGCCTCGGGGCTACGGTATCCGAACGGCGAGGGTTTGCCCGACCATCGGTCGACTCCCCCCGGGTCCGGCTCACCCAACCACTTGACGAGAATCCCATCTGGCGTGTTGTCAACCGAGCTGAGGATCGCGTCGAACTCCCCCTCCCGCTGCGCGTCCTGCGCTACCGCGAACTGAGTCGGATTGACCTCTACCGCGACTCCCACTCTGCGGAGCTGGTCCTGGACGAAGACGCCCTGCTCCAGGCCCGAGACGTCCCCTCCGCCGTTGACCACCAGCTTGAAACGCGCCTCGCCGCCGGCGAGGTCGCGCACCCCGTCCCCGTCCCGGTCGATCCATCCTGCCTGCTCCAGCAGTCGTTCCGCCAGCCCGGGATCGTACGCTGGGCCCTGATCCCACCCTGCCT
>JBDGXD010000418.1:0-3683 GCA_039584755.1 Gemmatimonadota bacterium | reverse complement strand
AAGGCAGTGCCCTTCCCTACCGGTGGAATCACTCCGCTCTGCGCCATGGTCGATATCAAACCCACCGCTTTGAGCAGCACCGTCTTGCCACCCGCATTGGGACCGCTGACCAGTAGAGTAAATTCCCGTGGTTTCAGCTCGAGATCGAAGGGGACCGCAGTCTCGCCCTCGGCGAGGAGCAGAGGGTGAGCCCCACTCTGGATCCGCAGGGTTCCCTGCTTATGCGCCTGCTTCACCATCTCAGGCATGACTCCATTGGTCTCGATTGCGAACCGTGCTCTGGCGTAGGCATCATCCACTTGGGTGCACATGTGCAGCCCGTCCATGAGTGGGTAGCGAAACGGTCGTATCGTCTCGGTCAGATCACGTAACACTGCAAGTACCGCCCGCGCTTCAGCCGAGATCCAGGAATTGAGTTCGTTGCCCAACTCCACGGCCTCAGGTGGTTCGACAAACAGAGTGGCCCCCGATGCCGACTCACCATGCACGATTCCCTTGATTCGGTCGCGGTCGTCGCGCCGGACAGGGATCACGTAACGCCCATCTTTGAGCGTGACCTCGACCTGGGAATCTGACTGCCCCAGAGACCGCAGCTGTCGCTCCAGTACCGCTATCAATCGAGCACGCGTCTCCCTCAAGCCACGTCTTGCTCGCGCCAACTCCTGCGATGCATTGTCCTTGACAGATCCGTCGGGCTCGAGCGACCGTGCCACCTGGTCCTCAATATCTGTGGGTGGAATCTCCCTGACGAGTCCCGCCAAGAGTGGTGCGTCGTCGCCGATCCTGCTGAGCTCTGCCCGCACCGCTCTCATTCCACCAAGTGCTGTGCCGATGGCGTTCAACTCAGTCGGCTCGAGAACACTGCCTGGAATGTCCAGCCTCTCAATTGTGGGCCCAATGTCGCCGACCCGCTCAGGCCGGAATCGATCACCGGAATCCAGCAACCGCTGCAGCTCCCTTGCGGTAGCCAACTCCCGGTCGATCCACGACGGGTCGCCAACGGGAACACGCGACAGTACCGAGCTTGCCCCCAGTTCGGAAACGGCGTGACCGGCAACGATCTCCAGCACTGCCGCAAACTCCAGCGTGTTGAGAGTCTTCGCCGAGGCCACAGCCGGAAACGGGGAAGGGGTGCCGGTGACCCCTGTCGCCGACACCCCTTGTTCCTTTTCTGCCGGGCTATCGTCTGTCATCTGGCACAAGACACAACAACCACGTCACGCAATGGCGAACGCACATGAGCTCGGCTGGTTGAGAGGACTTCCTTGATGTGGAACACTTCGACACAAACGACTGGAAAGCGATTAGTCGTAGTCACTCCTGATCGGGCGAAGTCATCGTGGCGGACGGCGCCTCTTGCGCTTGGCCGCGTTCAGCTTCCGTTTGCGCCGCTCGCTGGGCTTCTCGTAATGACGGTGTTTGCGCAAATCCGAAAGGATCCCGGCCTTCTCACACTTCTTCTTGAAACGGCGCAAGGCGCGCTCGAAACTCTCATCCTCGTAGATGACTACCTCAGCCATAAACCTCTGACCCTTGGGGTCGCCGTGAGTTCCAAAGATGTACAGACTGTGAAAATTAGGCTGTATCCAGCTGAATCTCAAGGATCCTAGCCGGGCGGCCAGCGCATGGCTCGGCCGCCCAGGACATGGAGGTGAATATGGAACACCGCCTGCCCAGCCTCCGCATTGGTGTTTAGCACGACTCTGTAGCCTCGTTCGCTGAGTCCCTCCTGAGCCGCGACGGCCTTGGCAACCTGCAGCAGACCGCCCAGCATCTCCGAATCCGTAGCTTCGTTTAGTGATGCAACGTGCGTTCGGGGAATCACGAGAACGTGGGTTGGAGCCTGAGGATCGATGTCACGGAAAGCGACAAACTGATCGGTCTGGGCCACGATGCTGGCCGGGATATCACCCGCGGCGATCTTGCAGAACAGGCAATCACTCATGAGTCAGGTCCCAAAGGCTTCCTTCATTCGGTTCCAGATGCGCCTTCCCAACGAGTCTTCTGACGGCGGGTCACCTTCTAGTTCGGACAGCCGTTCGAACAGCGTTCGCAACTCCGGCTCCAGCTTCGTGGGAGTCCACACTTGGATTCGGATAAACAGCGAACCACGTCGCCCGTCGTTCACGTTGGGAAGACCCATGTTGCGCAGTGTTACAACGGTTCCTGACTGAGTCCCGGATGGCAGTTCGACATTCTCCTCACCGTACGGTGTGGGAACCGAGAACTCGCCGCCGAGTGCCGCCTGACTGAATGCAACCGGCAGGTCGAACACCAGATCATCGCCACGTCGCTCGAACCGCTCGTCCTCCTCCACGTCAAGCTCCACCAACAAATCGCCTGGCTGTCCGTTGCGCGGCCCGGCGGCTCCTTTCCCACGCAGCGTCAGGTAGTTCTCGTGTGACACACCAGGAGGAACCTGGATGTCCACCACAGATTCCGCCTTGACCCGGCCATCACCCATGCACTCCCGACACGGCTTCGCGATGACAGTCCCCTCGCCATCGCATGTGGGGCACGTGTTCACGGACACCAGTTGTCCAAACAAAGACTGTTGCGTCCGGCGGATCTCACCCAGACCACTGCACGTATGGCACGGGCCAGGCGGGCTGCCTGACTCGGACCCCGATCCGCCACACCCACCGCACTGTTTCAGGGTCGTGAGCTTGATCTTGCGTGAGGCGCCGTGCGCTACGTCTTCGAGGCTCAGCTTGAGCGATACTCTGATATCCTGTCCCCGCCTGTGAGTCCTGCGTGTCCGTTGGCCGCCTCCGAAGAACGCGTCGAACCCCCCCATGCCTCCGAAATCACGCATGAACATGCTGAGCGCTTCAGAGAGATCAAATGGGTGAAAACCGTAGCTGCTCGAACCACTTTTGAGTCCACCCAGGCCGTAGCGATCGTACACCGACCGCTTCTCGGGATCGTGCAGTACGTCGTAAGCCTCGCTGACTTCTTTGAACCGCTCCTCGGCCGTTTTGTCGCCGTCATTACGGTCGGGGTGGTACTGCATCGCGAGCTTGCGATATGCCTTCTTGACATCGTCGGTAGTGGCGTCACGGGGGACACCGAGAACTTCGTAGAAATCGCGTGCCATGTAGTTCGGACCTAACTGGAGCTGGCGGGAGCCAGGTCGCTCATTAGACGACTAGTGTGCTCCACCAAAGACATGACCTTGCGATACGACATCCGGGTCGGCCCCATGACGCCAATCACACCCGAAAGCGATCCTGACTCGTAGGTGGAAGTGACGATGGTAAACGCACTCAACTTCGGATCGAGGTTTTCACCGCCGATCGTCACTGTGATCCCGGGCTCGTTCCGCTCCTGCAGAGCCTTGCGCAACAGATCACGTTGTTCCGTGAGATCGAGCAGGTTTCGCATCTGTGTGTTCGAGCTGAATTCCGGTTGCTCCGCAAGCATCTGAGCACTCGAGAGCAGGACAGGGCTGTCTTCCATCTCTGGCAGCTGAAAGATATTGTCGGCCTCCTCCACGAACACGTTGAGCAGCTCTCGACCGCTACCCAAGACATCCCGCAGACGTTCCCTGAGGGTCAGTCTGACCTCGCGCAGGGATAGCCCCGCCAACCTCTCGTTCAACACGCTGGCCAATTTGTCGAGTGCCTCGCGGGGAAAAGTGCTGCCGACCTCTACGAAGATGGTCCGGGCCGCCCCACCGGTCA
>JBDGXD010000417.1:0-3688 GCA_039584755.1 Gemmatimonadota bacterium | reverse complement strand
ATGAACTCGCCGGTGCTGGGGAGCACCCACACCCGGAACTCGGCCGGCTCCACATCGTGTGCGTGGCCACCCAAGCCCTCTTCGCGGCTGAAGTACGCGATGAACTTGAGATTGCCTGCGATGAAGTTGTTGAGGTCGATGGTGGAGTTCCCAATATCCAGCGAATCACGGATGAATGCGGGTCCATCTCTGTCGGCTCTTCTACCGATGTCGTTGAACTGATAGTACGTCATAGGAGCGTCGACTTGCTCTTCGAACGGCAAGATCTCGGGCACCCGCAACGCCTTGCCTTGGAGATCATTCATCGTCGGTTCGTCAGGAGAAAACCAATAGATCGGCGCGGCGTAGGAAACGAACTCGGTCATCGTCATCTGGCGCTTGGTGCCCCACCAAACCACGCCGGGAATGCTGCTGTAGTCGCAGGTAGCCTGAGCGGGAAGGACAGCGGTTGCGGTTGCCATGGTGGTGGTCTGGCTACTCGACTGCGATGGAAGCAATAGGGCAACCAAACCCGCCGCCGCTATCATGATCTTGGTGCTGGGTTTCATTCGCTTGTACCCCTTCTGTGGTTCACGTACCGCGCTGACCTACCATTTTGCACACTTCATTGCCCGTCATTCGACAGCGAGGTCTTGGTCCTGTCTAGAAGTAATACCGCAGCGCAACGCGAACCTGTCCGGAATCGATACTCTCACTGCTGTCGCGCTGCGAGAGGCGTGCGAACGACATCTCAACTCCGACATTGAAATCAGAGCGACCGGTATATGAGATCCCGAAGAAACCGCGCCAACTACGGTCGGCGATGTCGTCTCCGCCTGCGGAGAAGTTCTCCCAGCGAAACCCGCCGAGTAGACCGATCGGTAACGCCGTGGTGGTCCCGAAATCGTAGCCTATCGTGCCGCCAAGCCTGACCAACCCGCGTGACTTCGCCACGTCCTCTCTGAACGGCTCTGTGAAGCCGAACTCGGCCAACGCAGTGAGGCCCAACGCCCGATGAGGACTATAGGCCACTCGTGCACCGCCGGACGCAATCAGATTGCTGGCATCGGCCACCAGTTTGCCGCTGTCGTTGCCGAGGCCGTTGTCGATCACGTCGCGAACCCAGTCGAGCGGAGTGACGAAGTAGCCTTGATTCCACGCCAAGTCGCCAACGGCCGCGACGTAGACTGTCTTGCGTTCGAGGATACGGACAGTGGTTCCAAACGCCGCACCGACCACTCCGGTAACCCCCTGGAACAACAGTGCTTGTTGATCCGTGCCGAGTCGTGCGCCACCTGTAACGTTGGCGCGGAGTGCGAGCCAGCGGTTCACCGCCTGCTGGTACTCGTAGTCGAGCGACAAGAACGCGATGCTGCCGTCCAACGTATCGACCACATTGCCATCGAGGTCTTCGACCGGAGCACGCAGATTGACCGCCGATCCCGCACCCACGGCGCTGCGCATGAAGGTGTTCACGAAAGCATCAGGCAGATCGCTCGCAGGCAGGAAGCGGTGACCGTTCAGCGCGCGCCGTTCAGGACCTACGCGCGTCGTAGTCTGCGCGATGGCAGAGACGTGGATGCTCACGCTGAGTAGAACGGCCGCTATGACTATGATTGCTCGTTGCATGTTATCCCGGTTCCCCTTTCCCCTTTCGTTCTGAACCGCGTAAGCCCTCGCCGAGCAATGCCCCTCTCGGACATCTCCAAGACAGCCTCCCCGCCACTCACAGGGGAGATGTCCTCGACGGCCACTGCTCGGCTCGTGCTCGATTGGCACGTTTCCACCTTCCCCTTTCCCTTTTCCTAGTCTTCTGCTCCCCGCTCCTCGCTCCCCGCTCCCCTTTTCCCTTTTCCCTTTTCCCTTCTGCCAATCCCGTTTCCCGTTCGGTGTACCTGCCCTCGCCGAGCAATGGCCCTCTCGGACATCTCCAAGACAGCCTCCCCACCACTCACAGGGGAGATGTCCTCGACGGCCACCGCTAGGCTCGTGTTCGATTGGTACGTTTCCACCTTCCCCTTTCCCTTTCCTAGTCTTCTGCTCCCTGCTCCTTCCGCTCTGCACTCTGCACTCTGCAATCCGCTCCCTGCTCCCTGTTTCCTCAACCGAACTCCGCTGTCGCTCCATGAACGAAGAGCGATCTCAGCTTGTCCCAGAACTCACCACCCAGCACGAACAGACTGGTCACTAGCAGCAAGTCACCAACGAAAGCGTATACCAACTGGTTCGACTCGTAGCCGGGGATGTGATGCTCGGCGTATGGCGCTATCCAGCCGAACAGAATGGGAATCAAGAAGATGATGAGGCCGATCTTGTAACGCCTCGCGCTTACGACCTGTGCCGGTCCGTGTCTTGCCATGAACGCGCCCAGATGTCGCTTTATTCCGCCGGTCAGGTAGTTGAAACCGGGCTTGCCCATGATCGCGACGGCGATCAGCATGCCCAGCTCTGGGATGCCCGCTATCAGCAACCCGGTTAGCGTGGTCTTCCATCCGGCCGACAACTCGCTGCGCGCGACGAACGGCACGAGCAGTGGTGATGCGAAACCCACCGCGAACACCGTCGCTCCCACGATCAGTCGACCGCGGGGTGGTGTCTCCTGGCGTTGGGGGATCGTCACGTTTGCCACTCGTGTCTACCCGTTAGCCGACGGGAATCGAAAACGAGACGTTGAGCCGGATCTTGTTCTTGGCTGCAGCCCCCGGCCAGTCGTCGGTGGCGAAGTCCGTGGCGTACTCGACG
This sequence comes from Gemmatimonadota bacterium, assembly GCA_039584755.1. Taxonomy (GTDB): domain Bacteria; phylum Gemmatimonadota; class Gemmatimonadetes; order Gemmatimonadales; family GWC2-71-9. Next base: position 967 of record JBDGXD010000417.1, on the reverse strand, counting down.
TAGAAGTTCCAGGAGTTCTTCGGAGTCACCAGCACGTAGCCTAAGCGCGCACCGACCGGCAGCTTCCATCCCTTGAACTCCCAACTATACTGAGCCACCAGATCGTTGGTCCCGAGGTACCAACCACTGCCGAGCTGGACGTTGATGAACGGGTTGATGATCAGCGGATGAGCGCCCGTCTCGGTACTGTCGGTTGGCACCGGCACGGGTTGGCTCTTATCGACCACGTCACGCCGCCCCCAAGTTTGCTGCACCAGTAGCCCGGCCATCACCTTCTCGTTGAAGAACCGCTGAATCACGGCTCCAGCCAGGCCGTACGACCACTCGTTGCTCCCTACCTTTGCGCTGCCCGGGATGACCAAGTCTGGTCCGATTCCCGCGCGGCCGGTTGACCACTGCCATGGGACGATGAGCGCGAACACGTCGGTGGGCGATATGCCCCACTCACCGTCTTTGTTCTCGGATACGCGCATAGTGAGGCGTGGCAGGATGGTCACCTTGCCTACGGGAACTGGCGCGACCATGCGGTACTGGAAGAAGCCCTTGTTGCCTTCCGGGCGGACAAGGCCGCTTGCCAGTGTGTCCGTTCGATAGTCAGGCATCGCCTGGTAGGCGAACTGCAAGGACCACTGTGAGGCGGTATTGTCAAGCGCCATCGATTCGCGGCTCTGCTCCTGGGCCTGAGAGGCCGCAGAGAATACGCCGACAAGTAATGTGAACGCGATCGGTGTTCGCAGCATCTGTAGCACTCGGTTCATTTTGAATACCCCGTTCAGTGTCGTTCTAGTGTGTTCAGTTCTGGCCATCGGCAGCAGCACCCGCCTCGGTCCACTCGCTGGCAACGACCAGCTGCATATCACCCACGCTGCCGAGGACTTTGACGGCACCCAGGAGTGCGCGAAACCGATCGGAACCGAGGCGCGTCTCAAGTAGAGTGTTGTTCTGCCAGCGCTCCACCCAGAGAAAG
>JBDGXD010000416.1:0-3694 GCA_039584755.1 Gemmatimonadota bacterium | reverse complement strand
GAATGCGCCGACGCCACTGGTTGCTGGTGGTCTCCGGAGCGACGGCAGGTGTGGCGCTGACGTTGATCTTGGAGCGGGTTCAGGGGTAGACAAATAGCCTGCAGGGTGCAGGGTGCAGGGTGCAGAGTGCAGGGTGCAGAGTGCAGAGTGCAGAGTGCAGAGTGCAGAGTGCAGAGTAACCGAATGTAGAATGATGAATGTAGAATGTCGAACAGTGGGTTTGAACGGAAGATAGAAAGAATGAACGGGGAACGGCCCCCGACATAGCACGAACGGAGCAGTGGCCGTCGCAGGACATCTCCCCGATGCCGGGTGGGGATGGTGTCTTGGACATGTCCGAGATGGCCGCTGCTCCGCAAGGGCATGACACAAACGGTGGAAAACAACCGAGGTACCTATGCAGAGTAGGGATTTGAGAGCACTCGTAGTCCGCTTCTCGAGTGTGGTGGCGATCGCGGCGTTGCTGCCCGGTGCGGCTGCCGCGCAGCATTGGCTGCACGATGACAGCTCCAAGACGAACATGTCACTATTCCGGCCGCTCGACTGGCCCGATCCCACCGAGCTACGCAATGCCGCCGGATCTCCCGGATCACGCTACTGGCAGCAGAAGGTCGACTACCAGATCGAGGCCAGCTTGGACACGGTCGAACATGTGATCTCCGGAACCGAGCGCATCACATATCACAACAACTCACCCGACCGGCTGCGCTATCTGTGGGTGCAGCTGGATCAGAACGTGCGCTCTGTGGAGCACAGTCGCTCGTATCAGACGCGTGGTGCGCTGCCGGAAGAACTGTCCCCCAGAGCCCGCCAGTTCTTGGGCATGGCACAGTTCGACGGCGGCCATGACATAGCACGCGTTCAGGTGGTCGATGGCCGTAGCCTGGTCGATACCAGGTACATCATCAATGGTACGGTGATGCGGGTGGATTTACTCCAGCCCCTCGCGAGCGGTGATGCCGTGGAGTTCGAGATCGACTGGTCCTATCGCATTCCCGACTTCGGGCGTGGCGGCAAGGAGTTGGTGAGCGACGGCTGGATCTACGAGATGGCGCAGTGGTTCCCGCGTCTGTCGGTGTACGACGATGTGAACGGTTGGCAGACCGACCAGTTCCTGGGACGTGGCGAGTTCTATCTCGAGTTCGGCGACTACGATGTCAAACTGACGGTGCCGGCGAACCACATCGTAGACGGTACCGGTGTGCTGCAGAATCCCGCAGAGGTGTTGACGCAAACGCAGCGCGACCGACTAGCTCAGGCCATGGCCAGTGAGGAGCCCACGTTCATAGTGACGGCAGACGAGGTGATGACACCGGGTACGCGACCGACGCAGCGTGGCACACTGACATGGCATTACATCGCTGAGAACGTGCGAGACTATGCCTGGGTGAGCTCCAAGACTTTCGTGTGGGATGCAGCCGGCTACCGCTACGCTTCGGACAACAGGCTGGTCGAGGCCCATTCGTTCTATCCCCGTGATGCCATGCCGTTGTGGGACAGCGTCTCAACCAAGGCGATCATCCAGACACTGGATACCTACGGTCGGATGGCGTTCGAGTATCCCTACCCCAAGGCAGTCAACGTAAACGGACCGCAGGGTGGGATGGAGTATCCCATGGTCGCGTTTTGTGGAGCCCGTCCCAACGCCGATGGTAGCTACACCGAGGGCCGAGCTCGCGCACTGATTTCGGTGACCATCCACGAGGTGGGGCACAACTGGTTCCCGATGATCGTAAACTCGGACGAGCGCAAGTGGACCTGGATGGACGAGGGCCTGAATAGCTTCCTGCAGTATTACGCCGAATTGGATTGGGACCCCAATTACCCTAGCAGACGCGGGCCGGCACCCAACATTGTGGATTACATGAGGGATCTGGACCAAGTGCCGATCATGACCGCCTCTGACCTGATCCACAAGGACTTCGGCAACAACGGCTATGCAAAACCGGCTGCCGGTCTGGTTATGCTGCGCGAGCAGGTACTCGGTGACGAGCTGTTCGACGCTGCGTTCCAGGAGTATTCCCAGAAGTGGATGTTCAAGAAGCCCCAGCCCGCCGATTTCTTCCGCTCTATTGAGGAGGGCTCGGGCGAGCTGTTGAACTGGTTCTGGCGCGGTTGGTTCTATACAACTCACCCCAACGATCAGGCCCTGACTTCGGTGACTTCGCAGAGCGCGGAGGAGTTGATCGGCAACACCGAGCAGGGGCAGACCTACTATCGCATCAAGGTCGACAACGCCGGCGGACTGGTGATGCCACTGCACATTGGCATCAACTACCTGGACGGCACGTCCGAGACGATCAAGCTGCCGGTGGATATCTGGCGCAACAACGAGCTCACCTTCACCTACGGTTTCTTCAGCAACAAGAGCATAGTGGAGATCATGTTGGATCCCGACAACGTGTTCTCCGACATCAACAGGGAAAACAACGGGTGGACGGCGCCCATTCCATAAGAAGGGGAAAAGGGAAAGACATCCGATGATCGTTCACTTTCCCGGCGACCTTCGTGGGTGGAGCGGCCGTTTCGGGCTTACTCCTAGACAGCCACTCCACCCCACACCTAGGGAGACGCCCTGCGACGGCCCTCCACCCACTTCGGTAAGTCGCGTCATACCATGGTAAACGGTCACAGCTTTCTAACTCTGGTCATTCTAACGCTGCCGGTGTTTCCGGTGAATCGGAGCGAGCCCGGCGAGCCCCATCCCCTGCACCTGTCGCACGCGAACATGGTATTGGAGGGCAACCATGTCATACTCAACGTGCGGCTGTTCCAAGATGACCTGGAGCTCGCGTTGAGTCGGTTTCACGCAATCGAAGGGCTGAGGGTCCGGCCGGATCCGATCGTCGATTCACTGTTCGCGAGCTATTTCAACGCTCGCTTCACTCTTTCCATCGCGGACACGACCCACGAGGGTAGGATCGTGGCGAGCGGCCAAGCGGAGGACATGTGGTGGTACGCGGTCACGTTTGAAGCACCGGCACCGATAGCCACTGTAACCTTCCGCAACGACCTCCTGTTCGACATCTTCGACGACCAGCGCAACATCACACGGGTACTGCACACCTCGACCGAAAAGCAGCGCACATTCTATGCGGTGGCGACCGATCCAGAAACACACGTCTTCTCAGCAAACTGACTTGGTGCGGTGGAACACGCGCCGTAACCGCCCACTTCTAGTGTTCGCCTGGATCTCGGTCTTTCCCAGCCTGGCGAGCGCGCAGGAAAGGTGGCAGGATCCACGGGTCTTTGGCGTCAACCGGGAAGCGCCACATACCAACTACGTCCCGTTCGCCGATCGAGCCTCGGCCCTACTCCAAATGAGCGAACGATCTCCCTACTACCGGTCACTGAACGGGAACTGGCGTTTCAAGTGGGTGCGGAAGCCCGCGGATCGGCCCACGTTGTTCTATCAGGATGGGTTCGACGATGCCGGCTGGGATGAGATCGCGGTGCCCTCCAACTGGGAAATCGAAGGCTACGGTGTACCGCACTATCTAGACTCCGGGATGCTACCGGGCCCACCCGGCTACATCGATCCGGCGTACAACCCGGTTGGCTCGTACCGCAGGAATTTCACGCTCCCGCAGAGTTGGGAGGACATGCAGGTGTTCCTGCATTTCGCCAGTGTTGGTTCGGCGGCAACCGTGTGGGTCAACGGACATGAGGTCGGTTACGGCCAAGGCAGCAAGAC
>JBDGXD010000415.1:0-3699 GCA_039584755.1 Gemmatimonadota bacterium | reverse complement strand
CCCAAATCCCCTCCGTACCGTCTTCGTGCCTTGCCGATGCATAAATGGTCGAGCCGTCCCTGGACAACTTCTGATAGACGGTTTGGAGTTCTAGCCCAGCGGTCGAGGGATCGTAGCGCCACAAGATTTCTCCTTCCCGCGACGCCAGCACAATCTCCCCGTCCGCCTGACACAACACACCGCTGCCGTCCGGTGCCCAGTCCGAGGGCTGGCACCCAAAGTCGGTTATCTGGGTCGCCTCACTCCACGGTCCGCCAATGGCCTCCCGCGACACTACCCACGCCTCAAACTGTCCCGTCCGGTTTGAGCGGAACGCAAGCTCCAGCCCGCTCGGCGACCAGAGGGGGAGCCAAGTGATAGGGGCACTGGCTACCTGGAACGGGGGTCCCCCCTCTGCCGGAACCACCATCACCGCCACCTCACCACCAACTTGCTCATGAAACGCGATCTCGGTTCCGTCGGGTGACCATCGGGGTTCGAATTCAGACATCGGGCTGTTGGCTATCGGCGTCGGGTTGCCACCCCCTATCGGCCTCTTGTAGATGCTCAAGTTGCCCCTGAGGTCCGAGGAGTAAGCGAGCCACCTACCGTCGGGCGAGATGTCGTGGGACTCGATGAGCGCATTCTCGCTGGTTACATGGTGACCATCGGCTATTGAGACGGTGCCTGAATCGGCGGGGTAGGACCAGACGTTCTGGCGCACAGTGGCCTTTGAAAACGCCAGTTTCCTCCCGGCGACGGAATAGGAGATCGTGTGGGCATCTATCACCCCTGGCACTTTCCGAGGCTCTCCGCGAGACCCGGTCGCTCCCACCTCGACTACGTAGACCTCTCGCAGACCGTCGCGATTCGACACAAAGAGCAGGTGGTCGTCATCGAGCCAAGCAGGGCTGACGTCCATGTAGCCTTCGCCCGCCACCTTGATTGGCTCACCGCCGTCGGCAGCCGCGAGCCAGATCGAAGATGGAGCGATGTTAAAACTGGTGGGCCACCACGGGTTTCCGTACACATAGGCAATGCGCCTGCCATCGGGCGACCACATGGGCGAATGAGTCCATCCCGGCGTATGGCTAACTTCAGGGACAGCAAGCAGTGTGCTTGCGCTATCGGCAAACGAATAGGTGAAGATGCTGTCACTAGCCCTCGCTATGAATGCGACGCGAGAACCATCAGGCGACCACGATGGCCATGCGGCCTTCCTTGGCAGGGCAACCGTGCGGATCGAGCCTCCGAGCCTCCCTGTTTCCCTCCACGGGCATTCAAAAGGCCACGGTGATACATCACAAACAGCGAAGCGAACCGACTCGCCGTCGGGACTCCACGCGGGGAGAAACTCTTGAGCGTCATGCACTCCCTGTGTGGGCGCAACCTCACCGCCTCCGACTGTACTGCGCGTGCTTTTGATGACAACTGACTGCCTCCCGTCACGTTGCGCCACGAACGCCACCTGACTTCCGTCGGGCGACAACGCTGGTTGCCACTCCATCCCCACCTCACTGGTCACGGCGCTAATGTTGGACGTGGTAATGGTGATCGGACTCGGGGCCGTCAGTCGCGAGAGCCCCACGACGGCCACGATGAGTACTGCGGCAACGCCAACGGCTCCTCCCGCCATCGTCCATCGACGCTTCGCCACTCGGTCTACTGGCATCGTTCCGGTCGGTGTGATGTCACCACTCGGTGTAGCCAGCGCTACCAACTGCGGCAACAACTCTTCGGCGGTCTGAAAACGATCCGCCGGAGTCTTAGCGAGCGCCTTCATCAGCGCCGCTTCGATAGCAGGAGGCACGGCTTCCCGCACCACTGAGATGCGTGGTATCGGCTCACTCAGCTTCTTGGCAATCAGCGCGTGAGGTGTCGGAGCTGTGTACGGCGTCTCACCGCTCAACATCTCGTATAACACACAACCCAATGCATAGATGTCAGTCCGCCCGTCGATCTGCTGCTCACCACTCGCCTGTTCGGGACTCATATAGGCAGGCGTGCCGATGGCAACCCCGGTTTCAGTGAGCCTGTCACCTCCTGCCACGCTCAACGCTCGCGCAATGCCGAAATCGGTGATTACCGCATGTCCACCCTCGAACATGATGTTCTCAGGTTTCACGTCGCGATGGACTACGCCTTGCGAGTGGGCATGGCTCAAGCCGTCGGCTATTTCGTGGGTAATCCTTAGAGCGTCGTCGAGGGAAAGCTGTCTTTCTTGATTGAGTCGGTCTCGCAGTGAGCCACCTGATACATGCGGCATGACGTAGTACAGGAAGCCATCTGCTTCACCGCAGTCGTGCAGCCCGAGTATGTGTGGATGAGTGAGCTTGGCCGCGATGTCGATCTCTTGTACGAACCGATCAGGACCGAGTGCGGCGGCGAGTTCTGGTCTGAGGACCTTAATCGCAACCTTGCGGTGGAGCTTCACATCTTCGGCGAGGTAGACAGTCGCCATCCCACCGCTACCGAGTTCACGCTCGATAGTGTAGCGGTCGGCCAGCGCAGCCTTCAGACGTTCCAACAGGTCGGCCATGTGGTGGCTCTTCTGTGGTCCCATGGGATAAGGTATGGTTTGTTAGACACGGGGGCCAGATAGAACCCGTTGCTGCTCAGTGAGGCCACTCAGCTAGGCTCGAGTTTGCTACGCCCGTAGCCATCATCCCCCAGGGGCCCCGTGGGCGGCGTCATATACGGATCGAGAGCCCACCCGAAGCAGTTTTCCGAAATTGATCTCAGATAATTCTTGTGTGGGAATTTTCTGGTGGTTCTTGCGAAAAACGGGAACCGGATGCCGCTACCCCTTCGGCTTCAAGAACTCTTGGAACGGTGGGTAGTCGCGGAACGACGGGCACAGGCAACAGCCGCTCGGAATGGTCGACCCGGAGCCCGAGGTGCTACGCGAGGCAAGGCGACGCTGGGCCGAATTGCTGAGACGCATCTTCGAGGTGGATCCGTTGGCGTGTCCTCGATGTGGCGAAGAGATGCGCATCGTTGCCTTCATCACCGAACCGAACGTGATCGACCGCATCCTCGAGCACCTAAGGCGCACTCACGCCTCACGCAGACGCCAACGCGCTCCGCCGAGACGCTGGAAGTCCGCCGCTACGACGGCTTCGGCCTAGGAACGCGCTGACATCCCCGGGCGATCGCCGCTGCGGGGTCGTTGGGTTGCCCAGATGTCCCAATGACCGTTCCGAAACCCGCCCACCGTCTGTAATGTGCAGTGAATTCCGTCCGCAAAGCGCGTTCGCGCAGGCAACACCGCGCGGAAGCCCCAAAACTCCGGGCTAGACGACTCCAATTCCAGGGGCCATACCTGCCAGGGGTGGATACAAGCTCCTATTGCGACCTGAGGCACTCGTGTGCCACTTTGCTCCTGGCAGCGGGTGAAAACTCGAAGGTGGTAAGTGAGCGCCTCGGGCACGCAAGCGTAGCTCTAACGCTCGACATCTACTCGCATGGTTCCGCCCTCGATGCAGCAGCAGGCGGCGGAACGTCTAGAAGCGATCCTCTTCAGTGGAGGGTAGAGGTATCCTCTGACTGTTCCTCAAGTAGAGTTCGGTACTCGGCTGCTTTGTCGGGCTTGCCCCAGGCTTCGTAGAGCTCGACGAGCCGGCGGACGTTTCTCCGAGTCCTGGTGTGCTCCGTGCCGAGGTTCGCCTCGAGTACCTCCTGTGCAGCGAGGAGGTTGGCATCCGCTTGCTCGTAGAGTTC
>JBDGXD010000414.1:0-3712 GCA_039584755.1 Gemmatimonadota bacterium | reverse complement strand
CTTTCTCACCTCACGAACTTCGCCTTGGCCGTGAAGTGCGCATGTATGGTCTGTTGCAGTTGCTGTACTTCTCTGCCGCGGCACTCGTCTTTGAGGCAATCGAGTGCGTCACTGTTCGCGTTCGGGGCGATCGGTCAGGCGATCAGACCCAACGCGCTTTGCTCCCAGTGCGCCAGATCCTCATGCTGAGTGGTGCCGGCGTGCTATTCCTGTTGGCGCTATGGATACAGCCTCTTGCTGCGAACTTGGCGATCACCGTTGCCGCCTATTGCGCGGTCATGACGGTAGCGGTGGGTCTGCGGAACAGTCTAAAATCTCTGATTATCTCGAAGTACTTTCTGGTTCTGGCGTTCCTGGTGACCTTGTCACTCGGGGTGGCCATCGCCGCCCCAGGGCTGATCCGTGAAATCGTTGCGTTGGCCAAGGAGCGTCCCGAATGGGCTGACAGCGGGCAAGCCTTTGGCTTCTTCTCGTGGTTCTTTCTGTACTACTATCCCGCATTCACCTTTGTCTATCTGTTGGGTGGAGTGATGCTGGTCCGGCGCTATGGCAAGCCGGCGGCATTCGTGCTGTGCTCGTTCATTCCCCTCATCTTTGCGCACATGGGGTTCTTCACCGGAAGAGTCGAAGAACGATACATCTTCTACATTCTGCCGTATTTCTTCATCGGAGCGTGCGTTGTCGTTGAAGCGGCTCTCAGATCGGTACTCCGCGTCATAGCCAGCGAGTGGCAAAGGCAATCTCGCGCAGTTGCCGTCCTTATCGGACTGGCATTGCTCCCGGCCGCCAACCTGTTCGCCCATACTTGGCTGCCAGAGTCACGCGACATGCTACGCTGGGGTTATGGGCCCAATTGGAAGACGGTCGCGCCGTCGCTCACGGCGCTCACGAGCGAGTGTGTATTCATGTCTCCCTGGCCGCTGCATGTCGTGTACTACTCGGGTGAGTTCCCCGATTACATACTGCGCAAGCATCAGCCCGAGGACGGAGAGGGTCCGACCAATCGATTGGGATCTCGCTCGGTGCCGGTACGGTGGTTGTACGAGGCGGACGAGTTCACGCAGGTGGTGCAGGAGCATGATGACGTTTGCGTAATTGTCACTGATTGGGCGTTCAACAACGATGCCTATATCGACGCCGGCATGCGCCAGGCGATCGAGCGTCTGCTGGTGCAATCGGAGCATGACGGCGACCAGGGAGTAGTCATCTACCGGCGGGCGAAATGAACGCAAGTCGTTTCGTCACTCCGTTGAAGCTGGGAGCAGCGGTTGCTCTCGGGGCACTGATCTTTCTCCCCCGCCTGTTGAATCTGGCGGATTTCATCAACATCGATGCGTGCCTCCACTGGGAGTGGCGCAGCGCTTGGTTCTGGGACCGTTTCGTCGGGCGGACCCCCCACGACACCTATCTCTCGGCTCATCCAGGCGTCACCATCATGCTGGCGTCGGGCGTTGCCACGAGGATCGGCGCACTCATCGAGTACGGTACGTGGAATCCATGGGATCACTTCGCGGATCTTCTATTCTACGCCAAGCTGCCCATCGCTCTGATCACCGGCTGCGGCGTGGTGCTCGTGTACCTGATACTGAAGCGATACGGCAGGGAGCCGTGGCTCGCTGTGTTGGCAGCGTTCTATCTGGCCGTCGATCCATTCTTCCTGGCTCACTCTCGCTATCTCCACTTGGATGCGATACACGCGACGTTTGTGCTGCTGTGTCTCATGACCGCGGCCGTATACCTGCTGGAAAAGGAAGTGAAGTGGCTTTGGATTTCGGGAGTGCTATTCGGTCTTGCATTCTTGACGAGGAGCAGTTCGCTGGCACTGTTGCCCTATGTTTTGGGTTCCCTTGTCTGTGCCAGGCTGTGTGGCAGGCGCCGAGATCTCAAGAGGCTGATCAAGCATGGGGCGGCATGGTTAGCTATAGGTGCGGGTGTGTTCGTCGCTCTCTGGCCGGCCATGTGGGTAATGCCACTGCAGACACTGCGGCTTGTAATCGACGGCGCGAGGTCGGCCGCGACCACTCCCCACGTGGCACCCGGCCAGGATGCGGTGCAAGAGGCCGCGCCTGCGTTCTTCGACACCTCGTTGTTGCAGGACCTGTTAGTCTACCGCTCGCCTGTAATCCTGGCTCTTGGGATCGTAGGCGCCGCTGCATTGATCTACCGGGGGGTGAGGGGACGAGCTGGGCGCTCGGAGTTTCTCCTGGCGTATACGGCGCTATTCGGACTCCTGCTCATTGTGGGGCTGTCGTTGTTCGCCAAGGTAGCTACGCGCTATGTCTTGGTATCGTTCGTCGCGTTCCAAATCGTTGGGGCATACGGTCTCTTTGTGTCGGCCCGAACGATTGCGGAGCGAGTTCCGCGCCAATGGGGTTTTGCAGTGGTTGTCACAGGCGCCCTCTTGGTTTGTGCCGCAGACGCTTACCAGGTCCTGAGACTCCATCCGTACTATCAGTCCTATCATGGCAGCTTGCGCGCACCGGATCTATATGGCTGGGGAGAAGGGCTAGAGAAGATCGGCGAATATCTAGATGCGAAAGCAAATCCGCAGGAACTCAAGGTAGCCTCGTTCTACTCCTGCGTGCTGAACCGTTACATGCGGGGCGAGGCTGTTGAGCTCGACTCGTTGGAAGATGGAGCTTCTGACATCGACTACGTCGTCCTCTATGATTCCCAAGTGCAGCGCAATCTGTTTGCCGAGGTGACACGCGATTACGAGTTAGTTGCTGCGGCCGATCCGGAGTTCATCGCGGTCATCAACGGCGTGGAATATGCGTGGCTATACCCCACGCGTTCATCATTCGAGCCCGAAGGCGGCTCTTCAGGGTTGGGTACGCCCGAGAGGTGATGGACCGACTGTGGCTATTCTAGCCCTGAAATCAACGGGCGAGTCCTGAAGTGAGAAGCACATGCTTAAGACACGTTCTCTTGTCCTGATCTCGTGCGCAGCTGTCGCCGTGACAGCTGCAACTGCTCATGCGCAACAGGTCGGAGCCAACGCGCGGTCACAAGTGTTCATCTTCCTGGATTGCAACGTCCAATTCTGCGATTTTGACCACGTCCGACGTGAAATCCAGTGGGTCAACTGGGTGCGCGATCGGCAGGACGCCGATGTACACGTCCTTGTCACAGCGGAACCCACGGGTGGAGGCGGCTGGGACCTCACATTGGACTACATAGGCCGCGGGGCCTTGGAAGGTCAGGACAAGTCACTGCACCACGTGTCACGACCAGATGATACTGACGCCGAGGTGCGGGAGGGACTAACACGTACCTTGGCTGTCGGATTGGTGGAGTTCGTGGAGTCCACTTCACTCGTGCCCCGCCTCCGTATCACCTATGAGGAGCCCCAAGTTCCGACCGTACTCAGTCAGCAAGACGATCCCTGGGACCTCTGGGTTTTCCGGATCGGCGCCGACGGTTGGGTCATAGGTGAATCGCAGCAGCGGAGCTATGTATTGAAGGGTTCTCTTGGTGCGGACCGAGTTTCGGAGGCCTTCAAGTTCAACTTCGGTGTCTCGGCTCGATACGGGAGGGAAGAGTTCGATTTCGAGGACGGAAGCCGGCTGGTCAATATCTCGGAAGAATATGGTGCAGATCTCCTGTTGGCGTGGAGCCTCGGGAATCACTGGGCTCTGGGGGCGCAAGGGAGTATGAATCGATCGACATTTTCCAATCTGGACCTTGGGGGGGCGGGTGGTCCGGCGTTTGA
>JBDGXD010000413.1:0-3714 GCA_039584755.1 Gemmatimonadota bacterium | reverse complement strand
AGCCGAAGGTCCATCAGCGTCGTCGTCAAATGACTTGCCTTCGATCGAGAACGTGAACGTACCGTTGATTCCGGAGTTGACAGGGAGACTCAACACCGCCCCGGCAGACTCCACTCCGGGAATGGCACCCACTCGAGCGAGCGTCTCCCGATAGAACCCAATGATGTCTTCGTCTTCCTGATACTTCGTCGCTGGTATCCACACCCTAGCGGTGAGCACTTTGTCACCGTCGAACCCCGGGTCGACGGCCGATAACGTAGCCAGTGTTCGCACCATCAATCCAGCACCAACTAGTAGCAAGAGTGACACTGCAACCTCACCGACGATCAGCACGTTGCGCAGTCGAGTACGATTCCGACTCGCCGTCTGTCTGATACCTCCCAGGGTGGCCGATCTTCCAGCACCAAGAGAGAAGGTCTGAATAGCGGGAGCCAGGCCAAACAGGACTCCGGTTGCCACCGCTGTCATGAGAGTGAAACCCAGCACACTCAGGTCGATCCCCACTTCCGTGACTCTGGGAATGCCGTCAGGAGCCAGCGACAGCAGCGCGCGGGTTCCCCATAGAGCGAGCAGCAATCCGACCGCACCACCAGCGAGTGCGAGTACGAGACTCTCCGTTGCCAACTGGCGCAGGATTCGCTTGCGTCCGGCGCCCAGGGCTACGCGCACTGCGATCTCGCGTTCCCTGCCGGACGCGCGCACCAGCAGCAGGTTTGCAACGTTGGCGCAGGCAATGACCAGGAGGAAGCCCACCGCTCCCATGAGTACGAGCAATGAAGACTTCACATCCCCCACCGTTGCCTCGTGCAATGGTACCAACAGGGTACCTTCATCGACCTGAGGATACTGCTGCCTGATGCGTTCGGCGACGATTGACATCTCTGCCTGCGCCTGCTCCAGGGTCACGCCTGCCGCCAGTCGTCCGATGACGCTGAACCAACTCAGATTGCGGACCGCTGCAGGATCCTCACCCACGTCGACCGGTGATTCGGGTACTTCGTAAGGAGATGATGCCCAGAACAACGAGTTGCCTGGGAAGTCGAAAGCAGGTGGCATCACTCCCACGATCGAATACGACTGATCGTTTGCCTGTAGTGTCCTGCCGATGATCTCGGAGTCACCGCCGAAGTGGTTCTGCCACATCCCGTAGCTGAGTACCACGACCTGCTGTGAACCGGGCACGTCAATCGTGGGCGAAAGAGCGCGCCCCACGACCGGGTTCACTCCCATCACATCAAAGAATTCAGCAGTCACCGAAGCTCCCTCGATCAACCGCGGTGTTGCGTCAGTGACGACCGTGTATCGCAGCGAGCGGTGACCGGCAAGTCCGGTGAACGAGTGACTCTGCGATTTGATATCGAGATAGTTGGCACCGCTGTGGTTGTCGAGCTGCTCGCCATCGGTTTCGGTCCTGAATAGTTCCACCAAGCGGCCCGAGTCGGGGTAGGGTAGTGGACGAATCAAGATTCCGTTCACGACACTGAATATCGATGTGCTCGCGCCGATTCCTAGACCTAGCGTGACGAGCGCAACCAATGTGAATCCGGGTGAACGCGAAAGACCTCTCGTTGCGTAACGCAGGTCCTGCATGGTCGAGTTCACTAGTATCTCTCTGATTGAATTGCGAGAGGCTTTCTGATGAGTTGTGGAGTGTTTGGGCGCCGAATTGAATCGGTCTACCAATAGCCTTGCAGTGAAGCTGACCAGCTGCCACCAATACCAGGCGGTTGCACGGAGCTTGCCGCGGCTTGCAGCGCGTCTGTTGTAGAGTTCGGAGAGATCACGCGTTGCCGGTGCGCGGTCCCCGCGTGGAAGGATAGCCGCGAGTAGACGCTCGGGCACTCTAGGGGGCTGTAATGTTGGGCTAGCCATCAACCCTGCTCCGCTGCCGGGCCGACGCCTTCCCACAGCCTGTCGAGGATCCGGCGCGACTCCTCGAGTTGATCCAACGCCTGTGGCTCGAGCTTGAAGTAACGGCGGGGACGCCCCCCTTCCTCAGGCGCAGCTGTATCCAAGCGCGATGACACCAGGCCACGCTTCTCGAGCCTCCTGAGTGCGATGTATACGGCAGCCGGAGATGCAGATCGCTGAGTTCGCTCTTCCAATTCCAGAACGATCGGTACGGTGTATGATTCCGAACCGAGGCGCAGTATGGTCAGTAGAACCTGATGCTCAAACTCGCCAAGAGATTTCTTGCCCATTGGGCCACTCCGTTGTTGAGACTAGCAGTGCTAGTCAATATAGCACACCATAACTAGCGATGCTAGTCTTTGAGCCAGTGGTCTGCGTCGCCTCGCGAGGCGGTTAGCTGGACTCGACCCTCGAAGTGTCGGAGGTGTACTAGATTGGGACATGGCACCACTCCTACGCGTCAATCTGCCATAGTCCTACTACAACCGTGTGCTGAGACGAATGAAGTCGCCGTCCAATTCTGGCCATATGCTTGCGGCAATCGCCTGCTTGGCATGCGGGTGCGATCTGAGCGAGGTCGAGATCCCGCAGGGAGATCCTGTGGTCGTGGTCCAGGCGGTGATGCGCCCCGATCGGGATCCTCAGTTCGTCGTGATCGAGCAATCGTTCATCGGGGATGAGGACTACAAGCTGGGTGTCGATGCCCCGATACCCTGGGAGCGCGCCGCCGAGATTCCCATTGAGGGTGCCCACGAGGCCGTGGCCAACGTGGACCTCCCGGCGGATTCCTGCGGGGCGCAGGTCATGTTCGAGAGCGGAGCCAATCCACCCGGGGTGCTGGAGACAGCCGGGGTGTATTGGAGCCCGGTCGCCTGTCCAACTATGCGGGCCGGGGATCGCCTGACGCTGACGGTGGCAACACCGACGGGCGATACGGTGAGCGGCACGACACATTTGCCTGGCATGAATGGGGCGTGGTTTTCGACTGGCGCTGACTCACTGGCCTTCGGCACGGACAGCGTAATGTTGTTCAACAGGGATCGCGACGTACTGCGGGTCTAGGTCGAGGCGTCGGCCGGCAGGTTGCTGCAGCTCGAAGCCAGACGCACGGGCCTCCTGGGTGCGTACGGAAAGCCGCCCCCGGTGGACCGGGGCACCAGTATCTTTGCCGACACCACGTCGATGTCTGTTCCCGGCGATCTGATCGACGTCTTTGGCGAGGGGGCGGGGGATGACATGTTCGTCGCGGGGCGGGACTACGAGCTTACTCTGGCCCTGGCCGATACCAGCTACTACGACTTCGCCCGTTCGGAGAACAACCAGTACACCGGCCGGGGTTTCATCAACCGGCTCACCGGTGGAGTGGGTGTCTTCGGCAGTCTGGTTGCCACATCGACTCCGCTCAGAGTCGTGGGCGAGTTCAGTGACGAGCGGGATGGCGTATATCACCTTCAGGGTGCGGCGCAGGGCATCGCCATCGACGCCGAGTTGACATTGTACCTGACTCGCGACATTGAGAACGCAGACTTCTCCGGGTTCCTGGATGGTGCTTGGGCTTCGTACGTGGGGGGGGCCGAAGGCGCTCGGGTTTGGGGCGCGATTGATCTCGAGTCGCACAGCGTGGACGGCACTTTTGAGGATCAGTTGCTTACGGCGGGCCGAGAGTGGTACGCTTAGCAAGGGACATTGTTTCCTCCGTGCCGGAATCCGGTGATACCATTTGAGGGTGCTCAAAGATCGCTAGTCCGAAGAGAAGTCGGGAGTGCCCAAGATGGAACACGATCTGCGTTGTGGTCTGAACTA
>JBDGXD010000412.1:0-3719 GCA_039584755.1 Gemmatimonadota bacterium | reverse complement strand
TGCATCCGACAGGATCATGGCGAAGAACAAAGCGAATGAGACGAACACTACCGCCGAGGGATCCCAATCGCGGTAGCCGGGGAGCGAGAAGAAAGACACGAGATCTTCGCCGGCAGCTAGCTTGGGCGGATTGTCCAACAGCACCGGAGGCGTGTCGGCTGGATCGGGATCCTCCACAGTACACGCGAGTCCACGGCGCTCGACGAAACGCAAGACCTGCTGCGCTCGATTCACCGGCACCCAGCCTTGAACGGCAAACAGATCTACGGAGTCGAATGTCTGGGTACCAGCATACTCGAGGGCAGAACGGTTTTCCGCTCGCGCCATGTCGCTCCGCAGCAGTCCGAGCCACCGTGTGAGAGTCCACCGCTCCGCAAAGATCTCCTCGGCTTCGGCTTCTGCCAGCTCTTCTTGCCAGCGCAGTTCGGAGAGGGAGAGTCGACCGACGTCAACCGGCGGAACCGGCAGCGACTCTGCTCGCGGATTGCCCTCTGCCATCACAACCACGTATGCATTGCGGTTGTCTGTGCTCACCACGTGCCAGGTGAGATCACTCTGCCGTACGCGTCGCATCTGGTGTAGCGGCACTACGTAGAACCACAACTGCAACCCACCCAGTTCGTCGAGCTGCGGCATCCGAAAATCACCCCAGGGCGCGACTTGCTTGATCTGGTACCTCAACTCGTCGAGTTTGTCCCGTACGGCCCGGCGCCGCTGTCGGTTCCACAGGGCCTTCTCCACGATCGCATCGAGGTCGTAATCCTCATCCTCGGATGCCGGTCGCCTTCTGACCGGGCTGTCTTCCAGATAACGCAGAGCTTCGTAGGTGTCTTTGGGCTGGGCCGAAGGCATCTCGGCCCGGCGCTCCGAAGGACGGAGACTCACCAAGTGCACACATCCCAACTCTTGCAGGCTATCGAGTACCGAGCGCTTATCGCTCGCCATGCCGTACAGCGTGAACCGCTTGAGTTGCACGATGCTCATACGGCAACCTCCGCGACTCTCTTCTTCTTGGAGATCTTGGCTTGCACTACTCCCGCCCGCTCCGTGTCAGACAGGTAGATCCTGATCCGCCTGATATCCTCTCTGGTGCGCGGTATCAAGACTTTGTCGAATAGATTGACGCGTTGTGTGATCTTGCGGACGCCCACCTCCAACAGCTGTAGCCGACGGCGTTCGACCTGAACGCGGACCTGCAGTTCAATTGTCTCGCGGAGCAGCTGCGCAAAACGGTCGACCCAGTGGGGCCGTCCCAACAGACCGTACTCACGCATCTCGACGTCCATCGACTCCAGTAGCGGCAGCTTCACACCGACGACGTTCTCCGTTCCGAGCTTTGCCGAGTTGAGGCGCACCAGCCCTGTGAGATCCACGTCTTCACGCGAAGCCATTGGGAACTGCTCGGTAATCAGGCGCTCGATCGGGGCCAACTCCTGCTCGGTGCGTCGCAGCGCCGCAGAGGCCTTGACCCTTTCAGCCAGTAGCTGTTTCCGTTTGAGGTCCAGCGACGGTAAGAAGCGTTCGAAGATCTTCAGCTGCTGAACCTGACGGCTCAGAGTCGCCTTATTGAGTGCCAGTCGCGCCATCGGTCCCCGCGGTTCCCGCGCCTACAGCTTGTCTGCCGAAGTACTTCTCTACGAGTGATTTCTTCATCAGTAGCTCGTGCGACTCGAAACACTCTGATAGCGTCTGCCAGCAGAGATCGAGTGCGTCCTCGAGCGACTGCGCCACCTCGATCTTCATGAATCGCTCGCGGAACAACCGTCCGAACTTGAGCAGCTTGTCGTCGAATGGTGAAAGCTCGAATGCCATGGCCTGTTTCTGTGCGGCATCACGGGCTCCCGAATAGAACCGGATCATGGCATTCATGATCTGCGAATGATCCTCGCGCGTGACTTTGCCGATCACATGTTGCTTCAATCGCGACAGTGAGCCGAAAGGATCGAGCACTCCATCGTGCATGTAGTATTGCCCTTCGGTGATGTACCCCGTGTTGTCGGGAACGGGATGGGTGACATCATTGCCGGGCATGGTAGTCACCGTCAGTACCGTCACCGATCCGGCGCCTCTGAAGTCACAGGCCTTCTCGTACCGGCGAGCGAGTCGCGAGTAGAGATCGCCCATGTAACCGCGATTGGACGGCACCTGCTCCATCGAGATGCCGATCTCCTTCAAGGCGTCGGCATAGGCAGTCATGTCGGTCAACAGCACCAGAACTCGCTTCCCCTCTTCCACTGCGAACCGTTCAGCGACTGCCAGGGCCATGTCGGGCACCAGTACCCGCTCCACGATGGGATCGGATGCCTGGTTGACGAACATGACGGTTCGGGGAAAGACACCGGCGTTCTCGAAGGTAGTGCGGAAGAAATAGTAGTCGTCGAAAACGAGGCCGAGGCCACCAAAGATGACTATGTCAGCGTCCGCCTGGATCCCGACTCGGGCAAGAAACGGATTATAGGGTTCACCTGCCACCGAGAAGATTGGGATCTTCTGACTCTCCACCAGGCAGTTGAACACGTCGATCATCGGCACATCTGTGCGGATCATCTTCGACGCCAAGACCCTGCGCATCGGATTCACGGTGGGACCGTCAATCTCAACGCGCACGTCCAACGATAGATCGGGACCCCCATCGATGGGCTCACCTGTGCCGCGGAACACCCGGCCGAGGATGTTCTGCGAGTAGATGACCTGGAGCGGGTGACCGAGAAACCGTGTCATTGCCCGGGTGGAAAGCCCCTTGGTGCCCGTGAACACCTGGAGCGAGACCTGATTGCGGTCGATCATGATGACCTGCGCCAACGATTGCTCGCCCGACTCACCCTCGACGACCGCCAAATCCCCCAACCGTACAACCGGCCCCTTGGCCGCCGAAGATTCGGGCACCGATACCTTGATGATGTCGCCGACGATCTCGAGGACATGCGAATAACTGACAAGCGATTGACCCATCGCCGGATTTCCTCCAATTGCACGCGGTAGTCCGTTAGGCGGATGCCCACGCGCCAGCGCAGGGCATTCCAATAGCGTCCATCCCGAATCTCCGGAGGGGCGGATCGGGACTCATGGCTCCAAACTGGCCAACGCGACTAGCTAACTTGTTGTGTGACAACGAACAAGCCGCGGCCCGCCGTTCACTCCCCCAGCTGGCAGCGCGGCCTGAGTAATATCGCTAGGGGGGGAAGCCCCTCGTAAGAGACCGCGGCCACGATCGTCGCCGCCGGACTACTTTACACCCCTGACCTCACCCAGGGGAGGATCGTTGCACCGTTCAAGTCCAGGCCTGACAGGATCCGGAGTCGGAGCGGCTGATGGGATCTGAGTTCGCAGTCTACTTCCGGCTCGGGATCGAGCACATTGCCGACCTAAGGGGATACGACCACATCCTCTTCATCGCAGCGCTCACGGTTGCTTACTCGTTGAAGCAGTGGCGCCAGCTCCTGATTCTGGTAACCGCGTTCACGCTGGGTCACTCGACCACGTTGGCTCTGGCAACGGTCGGAGCAGTCAAAGTCAGCACCACGCTGGTCGAGGTCCTGATACCGATTACCATTCTGGTCACCAGCGTGTTCAACATCATCGACAGCAGGGTCACTCAGGACGACGAGTTACGATCCGACGGGCTGCGACGGCACCATTCCGTGCTGTACGCGTTGGCAGGCGGGTTTGAGCTGATTCACGGGTTGGGGTTCTCTAGCTTCCTGAGGGCGGTGCTCGGC
>JBDGXD010000411.1:0-3733 GCA_039584755.1 Gemmatimonadota bacterium | reverse complement strand
CGTCGGTCACAGAGCCTCGTGCGGTAGGGAGTCCATGCCCCAGCGCTTTGCTTCCGCGGCCATGAGCTCATTGAGTTGTCGCTTCAGATCATCTGGAAGAGCTGAAGGCTGGTAACTGGAAACGAGTCTGTCAACTTCGGCATGTGCTCTTTCACCCAGTGTCGTGCTTCCCTCCTCCCGCCAGCGCGAACGGTTTGCGCGATCGATCACAGCTCCCGGCATGTAGTGCTCTAGCTTGAGATACTTCCGAGTGTGATCTGCGATCAGTAGGTGCTTCTCCTGCAGTAGCTCCTCGAATCGCGCCATGGCGGGAAAGTCTTCTCTCTCTTCGATTCCGGCAACAAGGCGTCGGGTCATGCCGCAGATCTCATTGTCGAGCACCAGCTTCTCGATGCTGAAGCAACTCTCGAAGTCGAGCATGCCTGGTCCCGTCACATTGTTGACGCCCGCCAACGCGGCCAGAGTGGCTCCCATCGACGACTCGAGACCGGTCTGAGCGTCCAGCAGCTTTGCATCACTCATGCCCATGTAGGCCTGAGTCGGCAGGCCGAGGTACTTGCCTATCTCGTTGTAGGCGCAATCGATCATCATCGTTTCGACCGCCCCCATTGGGGTCGTCTCGTATCGCATGTCGAAAATGGCCGGCGAGCCACCGTACAGAGCTGGAGTACCAGGGTTGGCTAGCTGGCTGATGACGATACCACTGAGTGTCTCAGCTGTGTGCTGAGTGAGGGTCCCGACCAGTGTGACGGGAGAAACGAATCCCGCCAGCGGCATCGAGATATACTCGACGGGGATCGAGTGCCGTGCGCAGTCTACGACATTTTGTGAGGTAACGTCGCTCCATTTGAGGGGAGCGGTTGGACAGCAGGAGAAGACTGTTAGCGGCTTGGCGGCCAGTTCTTCTTTCGAGCCCCGCACAGCCAGTTGCATGTCCTTCATGATCTCGAACGAATCGATCGTGAAGGCTCCCGTGACCACGGGTTTTTCACCAAACAAGAGCCCCAGGAAGAGCCGGTAACTGTCGGATATGTTCTGGTGCACATCCACCGGAATCATCGCCGTGCTCTGTGATGCGATATGCTCCAGCTGAGTTACCACTTTGACGTACCGAACGTAGTCTGCCGTGGTCGGTGTACGGACGTCTGCGGCACCGTGATCGAGCAGATTGATCGCTGCGGAGCCCGGTGTGAAGTGCACGTTGTATCCGGCGAAGTCGTGCGTCTTGCGCCCGTGCACGTTGTGCAGTGCAAAGCTTCCCGCAACCGTCCACAGAGCGTCGTCAATCATTTCCTCGGTCAGATAGGCTCTGTTGGTGGTGGCTTCCACCCGGGCACCGTGATCTGACAGCAGCGACAAGACTTCTTCGTTGTGTACCTCGATGCCGAGTTGACACAAGAGCCTACGTGCTTCAGCAACGATTCGCTCGAGAAGCTCATCGTCTAGGAATCGAATGGTCGGTCTCATTGAGATGCTCGTTGCGATATTGGTGACGGTCCCTGACTGTGGTAGTCTCTCGGATGCCGCGTAACTGAATCAAGCTATCGCTCCTCTCACGAGAGCGCCACACACGGAGACGAACCTACGAATGCCTTACCCTCGCGTAGCCCGCGGAATGGGCGCATTTTTGGATCGTCCGCTCGTTACCTGAACGAATTCGTGCGTTGGTAGCAGTATACGGAGAGCTCTCCATGCCCATAGTCTTGCTTTTGATCGTGGTCGCTTGCTCGAGCGCGTTCGCATCGGTGGTCCAGGGCCAGCAAGTTGGACGGATCGCTGATAATCTCTTCGACCAGCTCGTGTACCGTCACATTGGGCCGGTCGGCAATCGAGTTAGCGCCGTCGCCGGAGTTCCAGGTGATCTCAATGTCTACTACTTCGGTTCCGCTTCCGGTGGTGTGTTCAAGAGCGTTGACGCAGGGGTAGGCTGGGAACCTGTGTTCGACGGTCAACCGGCCGCATCAGTTGGTGCCATTGCCATAGACCCAATCAATCCCAATGTCGTGTGGGTGGGCACGGGAGAGGCACACATCAGGAGCAACGTCTCCATTGGCAATGGGATCTACAAGTCCACCGATGGAGGAAAGACATGGGCCCACCTCGGGCTCGAGAACTCCGGACGAATCAGTCGGATCCGCATTCATCCCACCAATCCCGACATAGTGTTTGCCGCCGCTCTGGGACACCTGTATGGACCGCAGCGGGAGAGAGGTGTGTATCGAACCTTGGATGGAGGAAAGACTTGGGAACAGGTCCTCTTCGTAGATGAGAACACCGGTGCATCGGACATAATCATGGATCCCAACAATCCGAGAATCATCTTCGCCGGCATGTGGCAGATGGTGATCTGGACTTGGGGGAGACAGAGCGGTGGGCCTGGAAGCGGGTTGTTCGTTTCTCGCGATGGCGGTGACACTTGGGAGAGGCTGAATGGCAACGGTCTCCCGAAGCCACCGCTCGGCAAAGTCGTCCTAGGAATGTCAGCAGACAACTCGGACAGAGTATACGCTCTGATAGAGACGAACTCCAACCGGGAGTTCGCAGAACTCGGTGAACATCAAGGCGTACTGTGGCGGTCAGACAACGGCGGTGATTCGTGGCGCATGGTGAATGCCGATCACACCCTAGTGCAGCGACCGCACTACTACTCACGCGTGGTCGCAGCGCCAGACGACCACAACGAGGTGCACTTCCTGGCTACATCTTTTACTACGTCACTCGACGGCGGCCTGACGATCAGCCGTGGTGGTGCTGGAGGTGACAACCACGATATGTGGATCGATCCACTGATGCCCGATCGCATGGTGGTGGGAAATGACGGAGGTATCAGCATCTCCACGACCCGGGGTAAGAGCTGGATGCGCCCGCGCCTTCCAATTGCTCAGATGTACCACGCCTACACCGACAACCAGATACCCTACTTCGTCTACGGTAACAGACAAGACGGTGCTTCCCACCGCGGTCCAAGCAACAGTCTCACGGGATCGACCATTTCCATAGGTGAGTGGCATTCTGTAGGAGGGTGTGAGTCCGGATTCGCCATACCAGATCCGGTTGACAATCACATCGTATGGTCCGGTTGTTACGAGGGAATCCTCGATCGTTATGATTTGAGAACCGGGCACGCTCGTACCGTGAGTGTATGGCCGGAGAACCCCGAGGGCTGGCCGGCAGCACCGCTCAGATACCGCTTCCAGTGGACATTTCCGATTGCCATATCACCCCATGACCACAACAGAGTGTATGTGGGCAGCCAGTATGTACATCAGACAACGGACGGTGGACACAGCTGGACCGTGATCAGTCCCGATCTCACAACGGACGACACGAGCATTCAGCAAAAGACAGGTGGGCTCACGCCGGATGATGCCAGTCCGACATACGCCGCTGTGCTGTTTGCCATTGCCGAGTCACCGCTCCAAGAGGGTGTCATCTGGGTGGGCTCCAACGATGGACTGGTCCACATTACCAGAGATGGGGGTGCCAACTGGGAAAACGTGACCGGCAACATCCCCGATCTAGCTCCTCTGGGAACGATCAGCAATATCGAGCCCTCGCGCTACGAGCCAGAGGCTGCCTACATCTCGGTCGACTATCATCAGGTGAACAACACCGACCCGTACGTCTTCAAGACGAGCGACTTTGGGCAGAGTTGGAAGTTGATCAGCGAGGGCATACCCAGAAGCGTCTTCAGCTACGTGCACGTGGTGCGAGAAGATCCGGTGCGACCCGG
>JBDGXD010000410.1:0-3736 GCA_039584755.1 Gemmatimonadota bacterium | reverse complement strand
TACTCGCTGAGAAACCGCCGGATGAACTGGGTGAGCGACTGTGCGTCTTCGTCGAGTCCCCAGAACTGCTTGCCCTCCGCCTTGCCGGCCGGACGACTGAATCCGGTGCCGACCGGATCGATCATGACTATGTCGGCCATATTGAGCAGCGTGTATTGATTGTCCACCATCGGATACGGAGGTGGTGCCTGCGGACCCACGTTCGGCGTTACGACTCTGCGGGGACCCATTATGCCCATGTGGAGCCAGAACGACGCCGACCCTGGTCCACCGTTGTAGGCAAAGATGATAGGCCGGTCGGATGGACCCGGGTCGTTGGTGCGGATATATGCTGTGTAGAACAATTCAGCGGTGGCGTTCTCCTCGTCGTCGCGCAGAATGCTGCTGCCGACCACAGCATCGTACTCGACCGTTTCACCACCCACCAAAATCGAGTGGCTGCTTTCCCAGCGTGAGGGCTGGGGCTCAGCTCCGGCGGCCGCGGCTGATGCCTCCTCTTGGGCAATGAGTGAGCCGGGAACTGCGGCGATCAGTACCAGCCAACATGGAACGAGCATCTTCCTCATGGGCCCCCCGATGACCTCTGGAGTTGGGTACTGCTGGTGATCACAATGGTTCGGCGGAGTGGTTCGCCGAGTGGGTCTAAAGATGGGGTCTACCCCCGTTGGCTACAAGAAGTGGCGGATCGATAAGGGAAATGGGAACCGTCCGGATGCTACCGAAAAATCCTGAGCCTATTATGATCAAGCAGGCCGCAAGACGTGTCCGCCGTCAAAGTTCGATGTGGGGAGGGCCAGGGGGAATCAGTCCGATGAGACTCAGCTTCGACAACGATAAATACCTCGACGAGCAGACCGCAGCGATCAACGAGCGTGTCTCCCGATTCAGCGACAAACTGTACCCGGAGTTCGGTGGCAAGCTGCTGTTCGACTATCATGCATCGCGCGTACTTCCCGGTTTCGACCCCAACGTGAAGATGAAGCTGCTCCAGGGACTGAGTGACAGAGCTGAAGTGATCCTGTGTATCTACGCGGGAGATATCGAACGTAAGAAGATGCGAGCGGACTTCGGCATCACGTACGATTCCGATGCTCTGAAGCTGATCGACGACCTCAGTGAGTTCGGCGTCTCAGTCCGTGCGGTCGTGATCACCCGGTATGAAGAGCAGCCTGCAGCAACTGCATTCAAGAATCGGCTGGAGAATCGTGATATCCGGGTGTACACACACCAGCGTACCCGCGGATACCCTACCGACATCGATGCCATTGTCAGCGAAGAAGGCTATGGTGCAAACCCCTACATCGAAACGGACAAACCCATAGTCGTTGTCACAGGGCCAGGGCCCGGGAGTGGCAAGCTGGCAACATGCCTCTCACAGCTCTACCACGACCATCAACGTGGGCTGAGTTCGGGATTCGCCAAGTTCGAGACATTCCCGATCTGGAACCTGCCATTGAAGCACCCGGTCAATGTGGCGTACGAGGCAGCCACAGCCGAATTGAAGGATGTGAACCGGCTCGATCACTTCCATCTCGATGCCTACGACGAGCGAGCCGTCAATTACAATCGCGATCTCGAGGCTTTTCCGCTGCTGCAGCGGATCATCGAGCGCATCACCGGTACAGCGTCGTTTTACAAATCGCCGACCGACATGGGTGTCAACAGGGCCGGTTTCGGCATCGTGGACGATGAAGGGGCGTGTGAGGCAGCCAAACAGGAGATCGTGCGCCGCTATTTTCGCTACGCCTGCGAGCACGTCATGGGGTTGGTCGACTCCGAGTCCGTGCAACGGATCGAGCTGCTAATGAACGAACTCGACCTAAGTCAAGAGAGCCGCCGCGTTGTGAAGCCGGCGCGAAAGGCTGCCGAGCAGGCTCAACTCAGCGGCAAGGGTATCGACGGTATCTTCTGCGGTGCTGCCATGGAGCTCTCAGACGGTGCAATCGTCACGGGATCCAACTCATCGCTCATGCACGCGGCTGCGAGTCTTGTGCTGAACGCGGCAAAGCACCTCGCTGGCGTGCCACACGAAGAACATCTGTTACCGCCCTCTGTCACCGATGCGCTGGGCCACCTGAAGACTGATGTACTCGGAGGCAAGAAGGTCAGCCTCGATGCAGAAGAGGCTCTCATTTCTCTCGCTGTGAGTGCCACCTCGAATCCCGCGGCCCAAGGTGCAGTGGACAAGCTCCAGCTACTCCGCGGGTGCGAGGTTCACATGACCCACATGCCGACGCCGGGAGATGAGGCCGGTTTGCGAAAACTCGGTGTCAATCTGACCAGCGACCCTGATTTTGCGACCAAGCGATTGTTCGTGAGTTAGCTGCACACGGCGAAGCTAACTGATTCCCCCGCAACGACTCCACATCCAAGTCGTCGCGCCGTTCGGCCAGACCGGGATGTGCTTCGATGCCTCACCCTGCTTTCCTCATTATGCCTATTAGGATCGCCGACTTCCAGATTGGCTATAAACAAATTGCGGGTAGGCGGCGTACTCAATTGTGAAGGCCGCAGGCGAGGTCGCGGGTCACAGGGAAGTCCGACTAGAACCCAAAATGCGGGGACTGCGGGTGGACGATAGGGAGCTCACGGCACTGGCAGTGGCATTCCAACAGGGGGACGAACGCAGCTTCGCTCTGCTCGTCGAAGGTATGACCCGCACCCTGATTGCCATCGCCTACCGCTACACCGGAGACTGGGAGTGGGCGCGTGACCTCACTCAGGAAACGTGGATTTCGGTACACGACAGGATCCGTCGCTACGATCCGACTCGCTCATTCCGCTCCTGGATCGTTGCCGTCCACCGCAATGGTTGCCTGAGTCACCTCAGGAGAGCCTGGGTGAGATTGGAAACAACACCGGGCGATGACGTGATCCGTGAGCTGGCCATCGCTGGTCACGGGGGCAACCCGGAAGACGACCTCGCGCGAAACGAATTTCACCGCCGGTTGCTTGCGGCCCTGGGTGAACTGAGTGAGAGCCAGCGTGTGGTGTTTGCTAGGGTAGACCTGGAGCAGCAGAAACAGAAGGTGGTCGCAGACGAACTCGGCATCAAGCCCACGACCTTGAGAACCACCTTGCACTTCGCCCGCAAGCGTTTGGCCAGAGTACTTCGAACCAGCGAGGGATTGCTGTGAACCGAAAAGTCGATTGTGACGTGTTTCAAGACCAGCTCGATTCGCTTGCGGAAGGCAGATTGCCGGACGCAGGCATCGAGCAGTTGAAGCTACACGCTGCATCGTGCCCCGAATGCGCAATGCAGCTTCAAATGCACGAGCACCTGGCTGCACAATCGTTGAGCGATTTGGAGGCGAGTGTCCCCGACGAACTGGTGGGTTCGGTCTGGCCACGTGTCAAAGCCGAGATCTCAGCGCACGAGTCGACACGGCGCAGCGAGCCAAGTGGATGGATGAGCTGGAACCGGATCGTCCCCGTCTTGGCGGCAGCAACGCTAGTGCTCTTCGTAGGCAGCGGTCTGCTCTACAGAAAGGTGGGACAACTCCTCGAGCGTGAGGCCGCTCTGGTTCAACGGGTCGCCGAACAGGATCGGCGACTTGCGCAGCTCGCGACTGGGTTGTCAAGGGATCCAGTCCAGCGAGCGGCGCGCTTGGCAGGCAAGTCGGTGTGGGAACGAGCACTCGAGCGCCGGAACAACGTGAGCATCGCCGAATTGGAGGGAATGCTCAGGACTGTCCCGGCCCAGACAACGATGTTGGACGTTGGTGCGTTTGAGTCG
>JBDGXD010000409.1:0-3739 GCA_039584755.1 Gemmatimonadota bacterium | reverse complement strand
CTGGAATCTGTCGGGTAGCTATCAACAGGTGATTCCACGGTACGTATCGACAGACAAGGACGGTGGCAATGAGCGGGAATTCCTCGGTGAACACTTCCCAGATCTGCGGACTCTGACCACAGCCATTTTCCGTAAAGGATACGAGTGGCCATTCGATTGCGAGCGTATCCACAATCACGGATCGTCGCTGATTGATCTGCTGGTCTACCGTGAGATCGACGAGTTCGGACGCCGGGTGTTTCTCGACTACACGCGCAACCCGAGTCACTCCGAGAGTGCAGAGGAATTCGATCCAGCAGGACTGAATCCTGAAGTCCGTGAGTATCTCGAGAATTCGGGGGCCTTGCAGCAAACACCGATCCAGCGGCTGCAGGCATTGAACCAACCAGCGGTGGACCTGTTTCGCGACCATGGAGTGGACCTCGAAGGTGACCGCCTGGAGATCAGGGTGTGCGCACAGCACAATAACGGTGGTCTGCGGGCTGACATCTGGTGGGAGTCGAATCTGCGACATCTGTTCCCGATAGGCGAGGTATGTGGCACCCATGGAGTGCGGCGACCGGGTGGTGCCGCGCTCAACGCGGGACAAGTCGGTGCCATTCGGGCCGCCCATTACATCACGAGCAATTGCAACGCTGCACCGCCAACTTTAGAAGAGTTAGCACCCGTTGTGTCGAGTCAGGTGAGCGAGTGCCTCGAGTTCTGCAAACGAGTGTGCAGCGACGCTGGTGCTGACGGTCACAGCCTATCCCCTGCAACGGTACTGGCCGAGATCCAGGACCGCATGTCGATATCGGCAGCTCATGTACGCAAACCTGAAGTTGTCGCTACGGCTCTCGAGCATGCGTGGCTACTACTGCAACGTGTCGACCGCGAGCTACAGGTACCTCGGCCGAAGGGTCTTCCCATGGCCTTCCGGGTGGCCGACCTTTGCCTCACTCATGTTGTGTATCTGGCGGCCATCACAGCTTACCTGAATGCTGGTGGTCGTTCCCGCGGTGGTGCCCTAGTGTTGGACTCGGCGGGCGAGCCTTGTGGTGCGGCGCTGGACGAACGCTGGAGTTTCGCTCGCAATCCACCAGCAGCAAGAGTAGACGAGAACATACTGGAAGTACGATATGTGGCTCCTGACGAGGTGCGAACCGAGTGGATAGCGGTGAGACCGGTACCAGCCGCGAACGGTTGGTTCGAGCAGGTATGGGCCGACTATCGTGCGGGCAAGGTATTGTCTGTTCGTGAGGAGGTGTGAAGGTGAAAGAGAGGCCATGCGCGTTTGTTACCGGTGCCAGCCGTGGTATTGGTCGAGCGATAGCCATCGAACTGGCACGCAACGGCTACGACATAGTAGGAAACGCAACGGCATACGATCGAAACGACCGCAGCGCCGGCCTGGCTGAGACGCAGGATAATGTGGAACGACTCGGGGCTGCATTCCTGGCTGCACCGGGCAACATCGCAGATCTGGATTGTCATGAGGGCCTGTTGACAACGGCCTTTCAGCATTCCGGTCGGATCGATCTATTGGTGAACAACGCGGGTATCGGCCTGCTTGAACGATTGGACTACCTGGAAACCACCCCACAGAGCTTCGATCGCGTAATTGGCATGAACCTGCGTGGCACATTCTTCCTGACACAGTGTTTCGCGCGGCACATGGTTCAACAGGCACGGGTGGAGCCTGATACACCGACAGCGATTGTCTTCATTACGTCGATCTCCGCCTATACATCATCTCCAAACCGCACCGAGTACTGTGTGGCGAAGGCAGGGCTCAGCCAGCTGGCGCATGTTGTAGCGCACCGCCTGGCTGAGCACGGTATTGGCGTGTATGAGGTCCGCCCAGGGCTGATTGCCACGGACATGACTGCTCCGGTAAAGGATCAGTATGATGTCCGCATTGCGCAGGGCTTGATCCCGCAGGCAAGGTGGGGGC
Source organism: Gemmatimonadota bacterium (assembly GCA_039584755.1). Classification (GTDB taxonomy): domain Bacteria; phylum Gemmatimonadota; class Gemmatimonadetes; order Gemmatimonadales; family GWC2-71-9. The sequence continues at coordinate 1,806 of JBDGXD010000409.1, read as the reverse complement.
AACCAGTAGATGTGGCACGTGCTGTGGCTGCCTTGGCCAGGGGTGATTTCGGATATTCAACAGGTGGCGTATTTGAAGTGAGCGGCGGGATGAACATCAAGCGCCTGTGATCGGGTATTGCGGCTACGTCTGGGAGATAGAACAGTGAACAAACCGGAGGCTCTGTGGCAGACGTTGCAGCAGCAACGTTTGATCGCATTACTGAATCCCAAAGATGCTGAGCAGTGTCTGGCGGCATACGAGGCTCTCGAGCCCTTGGGGATCGTGTTGGAGATCGCGTTTCGCAGCGAGTACGCGCTGTCGGGGATCCAAGCTGTTTGTGACCGCCATCCTGAAGCAAAGCTGTTGGCAGGGACAGTCTTGACACGTAAACAAGCCGAACAGGCAGCGGAGGCCGGAGTGGCCGGCATAGTCTCCGCTGACTATGTACCGGATGTTGTCGACGTCTGCGTTGCCGCGGATCTGATGTGTGTGCCAGGCGGTCTTGCAGACTGTGGCAAGCAGTTGGTGCAAAAGGCAGCAGCGTACGGTGTAGAACTCGACGAGTTGCGACAACAGCGACCGTGGCAGTGGATCTATAAAGTGTTCCCGGTCATGGCCAACGAACTTGCAGCGTTTGCGACTGTGAACTCATGGCGCGCCGTCTATCCGGATGTGCGCATTGTATACACTGGCGGCGTGACTCTTGAAAACGTAGCCCGCCTTTCACGCCGCGATCCGAAGGGGATCTTCTGTGGATCCGCTGTTACCCGTTACCTAGACGATCCCGGGCGCATGCGGAGAGATGCCCAAAGTTGGCTGGACGCAATTGCTGGAAAGCAGGACTGGAGCAGCGAGCCGGTGATGACTCGGTCTAGAGCCGGCGTGCCAGAGAATTCGAGCGCTGGCAAGCGCGTCGTCGTGACATTCGGTGAGATCATGCTTCGTCTGTCGCCACCAACAGGTCACCGTTTTCGCAAGGCCACGAGTTTCGCTGCAAACTACGGCGGTGCCGAGGCAAACGTTGCCGTATCTCTGGCGCAGTGGGGTTTGACCTCACGTTACGTAACGGCTCTTCCTGACCACGATCTCGGTCAAGCTGCAGTGGACTCTTTGCGCTCACTCGGGGTCGATACGTCCCGCGTTCTTCGTCGCGGCGAGCGAATCGGTGTCTACTATCTCGAGCACGGTGCATCACAGCGTCCGTCCCGAGTCATCTATGATCGTGCAAATTCCGCAGTGGCAGACATTGAAACTGGTGCCGTCGATTGGGAAGCAGTGTTTGACGGGGCAAACTGGTTTCATTGGACTGGCATCACTCCGGCGTTGAGTGTAGGTGCAGCTGCAGCAACCGAAGAGGCAGTACGGGTTGCCAAGAAGATGGGCTTGTCCGTCAGCGTCGACCTCAATTACCGCTCCAAACTCTGGTCCCGTGAGCGTGCCTGTGACGTGATGACGGGACTCATGGAATACGTTGATGTGGTCGTGGCAAACGAGGCAGACGCGGCGGACGTATTTGGCATCACTGCGGCGGGCACCGACGTTGAGCAGGGTCAGTTAGATCTCGCAGCCTACGAGGACGTGGCCAGGCAGTTGGTGAAGCGATTCGACCTGCGTCTTGCCGCAATAACGTTGCGTGAGAGTCACTCCGCTTCGGAGAACACCTGGTCAGCCTGTCTCTGGGATGGAGAGGAGTTCGTTCGCAGCCGGGCTTACCACATTCAATTGATCGACCGGGTTGGAGGGGGAGACGCTTTTTCTGCCGGGTTGATCTTCGGTTTGCTCACAGGCCGGAGCAACCGGGACGCATTGGAGTTCGGGGTCGCG
>JBDGXD010000408.1:0-3752 GCA_039584755.1 Gemmatimonadota bacterium | reverse complement strand
ACATCCACTCGCTGCTCTCTCGCAAAGCTCCTGGCCCGCTCAACCGTACGATTCCACACCCGCGTTTCGAACGCCCCGGCAATGTGTACGGCCATCGGTCTGCCAATCGCTCCGAGGCCTATGAAGCCGACTTTCTGTGACATTGTCGCTCCCTTGATACGAGTAACCCCGGGGCAACTGCCCGGGGTTATTCTCCTTCCCTTCTTCCTCTTCTTCCCCCTGCCAATTCTATCCCAACAGTTGCCGCCTTAGAGATACCATCCTCCGACGCACGGAGCCATCCATTATCCGATCTCCGATGCGAACCACGAGTCCACCGAGAATCTCGGGATCTGCTCGATAGTGAGCGATGACTTCTTTACCAAAAGCCTCACTCAGCTTGAGCTTCACCACTTGCTGTAGAGCGGCATCCGGTTCACGAGCCAGCACTACGCCAGCATGCACACGGTTGAACTTCTCATCGACCAGGCCGAGATATGCTTCACTAATGGCAACCAGAATGCCTTGCCTACCACGTCTAACCACGGCGGCCAGAAACTTGATGAACTGCTCCGGCGCATAGCTCGACAGTGCGCCCGAAAGGATCCTCTGTTTCGTCGGCTTGGGAACCCTCGGGGAATCGAGCACCTGACGGATCTGCTCATCTGATCGGATCGCACCCGCAAGCGCCTCGATCAGATCGGCATACCGCACCGTCTGGCCCGCGCGTTCGCCTGCCTCAAACAGGGCTTCGGCGTAGTTTCGCGCTATCGTACTCTCTCTCAACTCTTGTCCTCCAGAGTCGCCAAGTACTGCTCGACGATCTTGCGATCACTCTCGTCATCGAGCTTACTCTGAATCAATTTGGTGGCGGCTGCGAGTGAGAGGTCGACGGCTTCGCGCCGAAGATCGGACAGAGCCCGGTCGCGTTCGGCGTCGATTTCCCGCTTGGCGCGCTCGAGAATCTCTTCCTGTTCCTCGCGAGCTCTTGCTAGCAGATGTTCTCTCTCCTTCTCTCCTATCGACTTGGCCTGTGCAACTAGCTCGTGCGCCTGATCTTTCGCTTCCGCAAGCAGCTGATTGTGCTTGTCCAAGGACGCTTTGGCCTCCTCGTTCAGACGCTCAGCCTCAGCGAGCTGTTTCTGGATCGTTCGTTCCCGTTCTTCGGTCGCCTTCACTATGAACGGCCACGCGAATTTTCTGAGCATCAAGAACAAGGCTATGAAGACTACCCACGTCCAGATGATCAGACCCGGCTCGAGGGCGAACGGCCCTGTAGCAGCTCCCTCTTCTCCGTGACTCTCCTGAAGAAACAGAGCCAATGACCACATGGGGTACACTAACCGATCAGCTTGGCTGCCAACGACATGATCACGGCGATGATCGTGGCACCTTCCATCAGGAACGCGATGAACAGCGCCGTACCGCGGATGTCGTTTGCCGCCTCGGGTTGACGGGCGATGGCCTCGGCTGCCTGGCCACCGATCCTGCCCAGACCCAGTCCAGCACCGATCAGCGCCAGACCGATACCAAGTCCCACACCCAGAACAACGTAGCCTTCTTTTGCAGCATCTACGGTGGTCACAAAGCTCGGATCCTGAAGTGCTGCAAGAATGTTCAGCAACATTGGAACAGTCCTTTGAAACGTGGGAGATTCTCGTTTGCTGCGCCCCCCGCGTTCACACCGTCTCTCCCCTGACGGAAGTTTCGCGGCAACCCGCCAACGGCCGATTCGACCAGCGGGATTCCCTGACCATTTAGCCAGGTACGATGAGGAATGACCGGAAGCGCCACAGCCACCCCCTCCATGTCCTTCCCGTTCTTTCTCTCCTTCCCCTCCTCAATCCCCTACCTAATGTTCATGCATCATCATCCCGATCAGTACTGCGGTGATGATCGCAAATACATATGCCTGTACAAAGGCTACAATGAGCTCCAGCCCCATCACACCCAATACCAGTGTGGCCGAGGCTGCGCCAATCGCCCACCTCCACCCTTCGAGGTTTCCAAACATGAAAATCAAGCCAAACAGAGTGAGGATGACGAAATGTCCGGCTGTCATGTTGCCGAACAGTCGGAAGCAAAGAGCGAAAGGTTTCACCAACTTGCCCAGGATCTCGATCGGTCCCATGGCAACCGACATCGCCAATCCAGCCGCACCACCCATCCCCGGCAGTGACGGAAAGATCGTTCTCATATAACCCTTCAAGCCCAACTTGAACAAACCACTCAGTTCAATGGTCACCAGAGCCATGATCGCGAGTGCAGCCGTCACACCAAGATTGCCCGTGGCAGTCGCTCCCCACGGAAGTAGGCCCAACAGATTTGAGAACAGGATGAAGAAGAACAGAGTCAGGATGTAGGGTGCGAACCTCGGCCCATCATGGCCACCGATGTTCGAGATCACTATGTCGTCTCTCACCCATAGTACGAATGCTTCCATTGCGTTGGCAAAGCCCTTGGGTGCCTGCTCACCGGCTCTTTGCCGCTCGAGTATCCTGCCCGTCAGCCACATGCACAGGAAGAGCAACGTCGCGCACACCAACATGAACAGGACATGTTTGGTCGGCGTGAGATTGAAGTCAACACCGAACAATGTGAACTCGGCCCAGGGCCACGAATGCCACTCTATGTGGAAGAAACTGAAATCGAGTGAGTATGCATCAGCGGTGTGATGCATCAGAATCTCACCGATGTCTACCTCTGATTGGATCATTTGAGAAACCGCATCTCCGTGAACAGTAGAGGCATCAACACCCCCAAAAAACCTATTGCCGTGGGCAACGGAGGAAACAGATCAGCCCTGAGCAACACGGCAGCCATCCATACAGCCACCCCGCACAATCTCAGCGCCATCCCGATGCCCCAACCCTTTGCCAGTTCCTTGAACGGAGCGTTCCAGGCCCGTCTCAATGCGGCAACCGCGGCCAAATGGATCGCGGTCGCGAGCAAGCCAAACGCTCCACCCGCCATTGCGGCTTTCTGATCCCAGCCAAGCCACAATAACAGCGCCACGCCGGCCGAAAGCGATAACCCCAGGCCGAGTAGTCTCATGGTCGGTCGTCTTCGCTATCCGGATCGGAGCCGACCAGCAGCCTCCGGTATATGCTCACACTGCCGAGAGTGGCTCCAACCAGGGCTCCAACCACCATGAACACTGGGGTCACCCCTATCCAGCCATCCAGCAACCAGCCGCCGGCCATAAACAGCAGCACGGCGGCTGCAAAAGTGCACCCAAGACCCGAATATCGGTAAGCTTCCCGCAGCGCGAGTCGGGTACCGGTAGACTTCATTCCGGCCGGAAGTTAGTCCTTGTGAATTATTTCGCAAGCGATGTGAGCCCCCTAAGCAGGTGGCTGAAACGGTCGGATTGGCGTAGGATTCGAGGAGAGTGGAGGCAGAGAGGCAGAGGGCCCAGCGGGGACAGGAGATGGGATCTTTGCCCAATACGAGCGGGTTCGGAAAGGGTCAAAGTGAACGCAAATCCGGCGAGAGCGGACGACAACGACATAGATCTTCTCAACCGCCTGGCGACCGCGCGGAGCGAGCTGATGGCTCAGATCTCCAACAGGATTGTGGGGCAGCAGCAGGTGCTGGAGGGGGTACTCACGGCCATTGTGTCCGGTGGCCACGGGCTCCTGGTCGGAGTCCCGGGACTCGCCAAGACGCTCATGGTTTCGACGATCGCAGACGCGCTCGACCTCGAATTCTCACGCATCCAGTTCACACCTGATCTGATGCCCAGCGACATCACTGGAACGGAGATCATCGAG
>JBDGXD010000407.1:0-3793 GCA_039584755.1 Gemmatimonadota bacterium | reverse complement strand
CAGCGTGACCTGCGCACAGCTCGGCGTCAAAGCGGAGAACGTCAAGGAAGATTCGTCGTTCGTCAACGACCTCGGGCTCGCCTAGAAGACCGGCGCACCAACTGCCAAGGCCGCAAGAACCTGCTGTCCAACATATCCATGGAGAGCACCGAGAAACCGCCCTCGAAGCCCAAGATTACATTGGCCTTCCTCGGCTACCTTGCCGCGTTCGTCCTGACCCTTTGCGGCTTGTTCCTCAACAACGTCACGTTCGCGACGAACGACTCCACCGCGATCGTCATTCAAGCCCTCGTCGCCTCGATCGTGGCCTCGATCCTGTTCCTGATCTGCTGGCGGCACATGCCCACGCCTGGCAGGGTCGTGTCAGTAGCACTTCTGCTCGCAAACATCTGGACGATTCTGGACGCCGGCTTCCGCCGCCTCCCCACGTGCCTGGGCTGGACGTAGCGTTCGGGCTGGTAACCCAACCGCAGGAACAAACTGGTCGGAGCGAGAGGATTTGAACCGAGCGCCGCGGCACGGCGCGAGGTCGCGGAGCCATGGCGGCGCAGCCGACAATGGCTACGCAACCTCCGACCCCCTGCACCCCATCCGCACGAACGGTTGGGTGCCTGCGGGTGACTAGTGACCTGCGGCCAACACACCTACGCGAGTTGACGCCGATTCGCAAGTAGCAGCATTCGTGAGCAACTTGCCGCAAGTGCGTGCAAACAGCAGCTCAGCTTCCTCTTGAGCCTCAAGAGCTCGTAACAGAACTGGGGACCTCACGGTACCCCGTCAGGAGGCTGGCCTTCTCATTCCATCTATCCCCCCGAACCCGGAAACACTCTCCCCAGGAGCACGCGAGCGGGTCACCCGCTAGACTCGACGGTTCGCTCGAGGAGACCCTCAGGAGGAGCTATGCCGACCCGTCTTGCTGCGCTGGTAGTCGTCGCTGTCGTTGCCCCGCTGGCCACCCCTTGCTTGGCGCAGGTGAGCCGTCCGGCGCCGAAGCCGGCCGCGCAGTCGACCCAGTTGCCCCGTCTGCACCTCGTGGCGGAGGCCGGCATCCGCAGCTTTGCGGGCAGCCCACTCGAGAAGATCGCGGCACTGCTGATGGCGGTGTTCGAGAAGAGCGAGGATCCGGCGACGAAGGCCTACCGGGATTGTCTGCTGCAGCAGGACCCGCAGTGCCTGCCCTTGCACGCCCACGTGTTCGCGGCGTCGCCGCAGGGGGAGACACCGGTGCCCGTGGCGTTGGTCGTCGACTCCGCGGCAAAGCTGAACCTCGATGCGTTGAAGCGCGAGCTCGGGGACAAGGTGCGTCCGCTGGACGGTCTGGAGAACGCATGGCGTGACGACGAGGCGTTCGTCCACCAGATGGAGATGGCAGGTGGACGACACCGGCTCGTCGCGATCATCCGGTTCGATGGGGATCCAACGAAGACCGACATCTTCCTTGGCCGCACCGTGCCGAAGGTCCGGGCCAAGCGCCAACGGCACCTGGAAGATCTACGGACGGCGCGCGCCTGGCTCTTCGCCGACGTGGCCAGGGCCACGAAGGCAATCGGGCTGCTGGAGCAGGAACCAGGGATGTCCACGTTCCTCTTCTCCGGCCTGGCTGGCATGGAGGTGGCGCTTGCCGTGCGCGAGATCGAAGGCCGGCCGACGGTGGACTTGTACCACAACTGGTCTTCCGCGCCCGCGCTGGCTCTCTACTCAGGCGTGCTGCCGAAGAACCCCGGAAAGGTCAAGATGCTCGGCACGTTGCCGTTCGAGCCCGACATGATCATGCTGTTGAACCTGGGCACGCAGGGGCAACGCAGCGTGGAGAGCCTGTTGAACATGGTCAAGGCAAGTGGCGTATTGGGTGGGCCGACGGTGGCCCCGGTCCTGGACCTGATTCGCTGCTGGGATGGGTCGGTGGCGCTCTACGCGAAGGTTCACGGTGAACTCGTCCGCGGGGGCGTGGTCCTTGGGCTGGAGGAAGACAGCGAAGAAGAGGCCCAGCTTGCTGGCCGGAAGCTGATCCCGTGGCTGCGGGGAGAGGCGACGGCGGCCGGGGACGAGCACGATCACGAGCACGACCAGGGCGAAGGGGCAGAGGCCGAACCACCCACCGCGCCCGAGCTGAAGCTGGCGTGGGACAGGCGCAACAGCGTTGTCGAGGCCAAGAACGGGTTGATCGTGTGGGGCCTCGGTGTCAGCAAGGAGCACAGCATCGCGACCGCGCGCAAGATCCTGGTGTCGCAGCGGGCCAAACCCGACATGCCTGCGAAGCTGCGCTCGGCGAAGGGGGCCTTCGCGATGTGGCTTCGCCACGGCTTCGTCACGTCGAAGGCACGTGATTTGATGCGCCAGCAACTGGAGTTCGAGCGCAAGCGCGAGGCAGACGGCAAGGAAGAAGGCGCGAAGGAAGGCGCGGAGCCGGACAGCAGCGCGGCATATCTGCCGGGCCAGAAGTTCGCCCGACAGCTCTTGGAGAGCAGCGACCCCGACGGGGTGGTGTACACGCTCGATTGGGACAAGGACCGCATGCGTGTCCGGATCCGGTTCTAGGTACGCCACTCGCCAAAGGCGTTGGCGGGTCCACGGAGGCGAATGGACATCTCCGCGCTGCGCTGGTGCACGTGATCTGCCACGGGTACAAGGAACTGGTCGGAGCGAGAGGCTCCAACCCTTGCGAATCGGTCTTGACTCGCGTAGGTGTAGTTACCACAGGCTGCTAGTCATCCGCCGATAGATACAGAGAATGCGATGAAGCCAGTCACCCATGTCAACCTACTTGCGGTGATCCTTGTCGGATGCGGAGGGGACCCGATACACAAGGCCATGACCGAAGATCAGTTCTGGAGCATCATCTCACAGACAACCGCAACAACGCATGGGTCGGAGCGCGTGCGACTACTAAAGGCAGCTCTAGCCAAGCTCTCAACGACCGAAGTGCTCTCGTTCGCAATCACCTTCCACCACAAGATGTGTGACTCGTACCGAGGAGACCTTTGGGCTGTTGCAGCTGTGACAGCTGGTGCAATGGGCGATGATGCATTCGAGTACGCGCGTGCACACCTAGTTTGCTGCGGCAGGGAGGTGTTCGAGGCCGCGATGAGGGAGCCATTGACCGCGGAGCAGGCATTCTCTCCAAGCGGGCCGAGTCCTGTTCCGAGCCCCCTCCAGAACAGCATGGACACGGATGTCTGGACCGGCGACGAACTTCTCACCGCTCCGCTTGAAGTCTACAAAACAAAGACCGGCGAAACCCCACAGGTCGACTTCTTCGCGATCCGCGCCTACTCGCAAGATCCCAGGGACGATCTGCTTGGTGATGAAAGCAAGATCCACGAAGCCTATCCCGACCTGGCTCGTCGCTACTCGTGGGGCAAATAGGGTCCAGTCGGCTCGCGCACGCAAACAGAACTGGTCGGAGCGAGAGGATTTGAACCTCCGCCCCCCTGCACCCCATCCGCACAGTCGGATTGGCGCCTGCGGGTGACTAGTGACCTGCGGCAACCACACTTGCGCGAGTTGGTCCCAATTCGCAAGTAGCAGCATTCGCAAGCAAACGCGCGCAACCTGCAGCATCCCCCCAGCCACTGCGGACGCTTCAGCGCCAGTTCTCGTACTCCCAATCGAACTGGCGTCTGAGCTTGTCTTGAACGTCAAGCCAGCCGTACCCTCGGCACGCCTCCAGGCGTCCGGCCACCTCTGCAAGCACTGATTCCCACGAATAGTGGCTGAGTACTATCGGCCGCTGACGACTGATCTTCGATCCGGACGCTTTGAACGCGCTTAGCCCCTCAGGCGTGCACACTTG
>JBDGXD010000406.1:0-3807 GCA_039584755.1 Gemmatimonadota bacterium | reverse complement strand
GTCGTATCCGACGGGCGGAAGCTCCAACTACCGCGTCGCTCCGGGCACGTCTGTTAGACTGCGGCTGCCACTCGGCGGGCAGCTCGGGATACATGCGTCCGTGGGTTACGAGTGGTTGCGGCAGGAATCGACCAATGGAGCGGTTCCCGTACGCAACGAGCGGCATGTCGTAGGATCCTCCCAGAGCTTCGACCTAGAGGAGAGTTTCGCCGATCCAGCCACGGTCATCCTAACCGGCCAGACGGGAGCAATCGTCTACCAGCCGGGCTTCGACTACCGGCTCATGCCAAGTGGAGATCGCATTAGCGTTATCGTGCTGCCTCAGGGAAGAATCGCTATCGGTGATACCCTACTGGTCGACTACGAATTCCGCCCGCGTCCCACCGCCGGTTCGCAAGGCATAATAGCCCGGTACGGGGCGGACGTGGCCATCCGGTGGTTCCGGGCCTATTTCCGCCGCGACCTGCGCGATCTCGACGACGAGAGTTCCCGCCAATTATTGCTGGGGCGCGACTTTGTGACCGTGGGTGTCGGGCTGCGGCATCGCATGGGGAGAGTGGTTGCTGACCTGGCCGGCGAGTACCGCATCCAGGAGTACAACGGGACCCGGATCTCCGTATACACCGCAAACGGAGTGTTGAGCGCCGTGACGGGGCCCGGGCTCAGCACCTCGGTCTCGGGGATGGTATCACGCGAGCGGGGCACGATCGAGCCATTGGACTACGCGCGCAGCGATCTCCTCATATCGTGGGTGCCCAACGCTGCCTTGAGACTAGGTGCCAACGGCGGTATCTGGTGGTGGCGGCGGGGTGCGCTCGAAGACGAACTCTTTGCCGGTGGCGGGCTTTCAGCCGACTTGAACGTGGGTCTTCTGACCCTCGGCGTGCGGTACCAGCGCCGGTGGTGGCAGGCTGACCCCACCCGTAAGACCGACCGGCTGCTGGTCAGACTAAGCCGGGACTTCTGACATGGCACGTGGATCATTTCTAGCCTTGCTGCTCGCTATTCTACCCAGGGTGTCGCTGGGCCAACATGGCGGTGCTGAGACGGTAGGGGCCGGCCAAGATGGCTGCGGGCTGTGTCACGGTTCGCATGCCGTGGCCCCGACCATGAACAACCTCAAGACAGGGGACGTGGAAGTCTGGATCGGAGGGACCACGACCAAGCTCGATGCAGTGGCCCAGTCGTGTCTCCGTTGCCACCTCTCGGCAGACCTGCGCGCACGGCAACCCGAAATGACTTTCCAGGCCACCAGCGAGGCTGAAGGAGCCAGGTACCTCGGCTTCGACTTCGGCGGGCAACATGTACTCGGGAACGGCACGGCAGAATTGGGTGGCACCGATTGGCGTATCGAACCGCGCCGCAGGCCCGGCGCCCTCGTGCCCCATTTCGAGGCACTCACGTGCACCACCTGCCACGACCCGCACGACCGGGTGAGCAGCCGGCCCCAACCGCATCAAGAAGCGTCTCTGTGCGGGGACTGCCACGACGTAATGGCATACCAAGCGACACACCCGTCACTCGCCTGCTCCGACTGCCACGCACTCCATCGCGGTACCCGCGAGGCGCTGCTGAGAGGCGGCTTCGCAGACGACACCTGCAGATCCTGCCACGATCCGTCAGGTGACCGGTCGCTCGAAGTCACGCGTAACGTCCTGGCACCACAGGCCCACGCGGCAGAACCTGAGGCGGCGTTCGGCAGTTGCGTCGAATGCCACCAGGTCCACCGCCCGGGATGAAGAGAGTGAAAAGCGAGTAATGAGGTAGGGAGTAGCCGGGGGTTGTGCGCAGTTCGGCTCACGACTCAACACACTCAGTCGCGCGAGTCAGCTACCGACTACCTCATTACTCGCTCGAGTTCTAGAGGTGCCGCCGCCCACCACCACCTAGGGGCTGCCGAGCTTGGAGCGCGCCAATGACCTTTGCCGTTCCATCCTTTCCGGAGCAACCACCAGGAACCGCCCGTAGTACACTCGAGCCTGATCGATCTGTCCCATTCTTTCATGCTGGAGGGCCAGGTTGAATAGCGCCTCCGGATTCTGGGGATCGATCACGAGCGCCTGCTGCCACAGAGCGAGAGCCCGTGTCTCGTCGCCTTGAAGAAGAACGAGGTTCGCCAGGTTGTTGAGAGTCAAGGGACTGTTCGGATTGATGTCCAGCGCCCTGTTGTAGTGCTCTTCCGCCGCTGTCAGATCACCGAGTCGCTTGTAGGCCAGGCCGAGGCTCAGATGGGCCATGTACGATCGGGGTGAGTGCTGTACGGCCTCGGAGAGATAGTCGACCGCTTCTGCGTAGCGACCCTCCGCAAGCGCGGCGTCGCCGAGATTCACGTAGGCGCGACTGTATTCGGGGTAGATCTCGATGGCATTGAGCGAATGGACTCGAGCCAATCGGTAATCCGCCCGCTCAAAGTACTCGCTCGCCAGTGAAGCCTGCACGAACGCACTCCTCGGGTTTATCTCTGCCGCACTCGCGAGTAGTGTGTAGTTGTTCAGCCACTGGAAGTTCCGCGACCGTGCCCTCACGGAAAACGCGACTACCACCAGCAGCAGCACCAGGGGACCTATGATCTCCCGCTGCCGGGGGACGAGGCGCAGCACGAGGTCGACCGCGCCGACGCACGCGAGGGCGAACCCCAGCGAGGGCATGTACAGGAACCGCTCGGCGAATAGCGACGCCACTGGATGGAGGGCGTTCACAATGAGCAACCCCAGGTAGGAGAACATCACTCCGATCCCCAGGAACAGCAGCCGGTGCCGCCGCCAACCCAGCAGCCAAAGGCCAACTAGCGCCACCACCCCGATGCCGGCCGCCAATACACCCGGCTCCCACAGGGCCCGTGCCAGCGGCATCGAATCGAACGAGTAATCCGCCATGAGACGTACCGGCCACAGCAGCAGCCACAGGCCGTGTCCCAGCAGCTTGACGCCCGTCAACACTCGCACCGCTGCCGGCTCCTGTATCAGCGGATTGAACACAAAGTCGATCTGATACGCTCCGGGGCCACCAAACGCAACTTGGAGCGCCCCGACATAAACGGCCGTCAGTGCCAGGTACGGTGCGAGGCGTAACCACCTCCTGGGTGAGTCTCTGAAGGCGAGATCGTAGAGGATCAGGGCGCCTACCAGAGCCACAGCTCCCTCCTTCGACAGTAGCCCGAGGAGAAACGCCACGACACTGCCTGCCAGCAGCCACTTGGCCCTCCGCGCGCTGCGATCCGGAGCAGCCGCGGGAGGAAACGCCAAGATGTAGAGTACGAGCGCTCCCAGCGCGAAGAAGGCCGCCATGAGTTCACTGCGCTGAGCCACCCATGCGACTGATTCGGTGCCGATTGGGTGCACGCCGAAAACCGCGGCTACGGCGCCAGCGAACAGCGTGCGGCGCGAAACGAGATACACGATTGCGAATAGCAGCAGCGTGTTGGCCACGTGAAGGAGCACGTTTACCAAGTGGTATCCCAGTGGGTCCAAACCGCCCACCGCGTAGTTCAGCGCGTACGACAGGGTCACCAGAGGCCTGTACAACACCCGTACGGACGCCGAGGTCGACTCCCAGAACCCCGACGTGAACATTTGCGGGGTGTTCCCCAGATCACGAATGACGGGATTCTGCTGCACGAACGGCCGGTCATCAATGACGAATCCGTTCGCAAGAGTCTCGCTGTACACGAGGGACACAACGACAATCAGCGTAAGCCCGACCATCGCAATACGCGTGTCCAGGCCACGCCGGTTCACGGTCACGCGCGATACCTGAGCTTCACCAAGTGATAAGACGCTGCAATCATTCCTTCTCCGACATCGGTTG
>JBDGXD010000405.1:0-3820 GCA_039584755.1 Gemmatimonadota bacterium | reverse complement strand
TCGGATTCTTCGATGTCAGTGAAGTCGAGATCGTCGATCTGCGAGGAGGCATCGCTATGACCCGCGCCACCTCTTACCAGGGGTTCCAACACCAACGTCAGTGCGGCCACCGCCACCACTATACCTGCTATGAGTTCCATCGATCCTGCCTACTCCAAATCGGCCAACTCCGAATCGAGTCTCGCGGCGTCCTCCGCCGATATTCCCGATCCTTGGCCGAAGCCGGGGTCTGAGACCATTGATGTAGCAACCATCTTGCTTCGACGGGCAAGAATCCAGAGCATCACCGCTCCCACCGCTGTGATGGCCATGCCGGGCAGGACGTATCCAACCAGGTTGAATCCTTCCTTCTTCGGTGCCATCAGCACGAGTTCACCGTGCTCCGCGACAAAAGCGTCGATGACTTCCTGCGCACTGCTGCCTTGCTCCACGAGTTTGACAACCTCGCGATGCAAGGCCGGCGAGGTCGCACAAGTGAAATCCGTAGTCCTGCAAGTATACACGTCCAAGTTACACCCGCACGTGCAGCGCAACCGTTCTTCGATCTCGATGATGAACGGATCGTTCTCGTAGTCCGTCACCCTCTCCTTGGGTCTGCCGACCATTCTGGGATACGGCAGCTGATCGGACGGTGGATCCTGACCCTGTTCCTGCATCCGGGCAAACACGGCCGGAGCCAGGCCAGCGAGTGACAAAGCGACGGCACGGCGTCGCGACACGGGCGTACTACCGAGCAACCGCTTCCTCTTTTCGCGGGTCGAGGATCTGAGGCTGATACCCGGCAAGAGCACGTCGCAGTGATGCGCGGGTTGGACCGCCGCCACCTGGCCACACGGTTATCGCACCACCAATGACCATGACGAACCCAGCGAACCACAACCACCAAACCAAGGGGTTGAGGGTGATGCGGTATACCGCCTCTTCTGTCCCCTCCACAGAGCCGGCGAACACGACGTAGACGTCTTCCCTCAGTCCACTCTCGATGGCAGCCTCTGTCGAGGGTTGGAACTGGGCTTCCTTGAACGAGTTCCAATACTGCCGCTTCTCACTCGTCATGATGCCCATGTCCCGGTCACCCCGGCTCACTTCGAGACTTGCAGCCGATACAAACCTGTTGAGCTGTTCGTACTGCGACACGCCAACATGGGTGAACGTATAGTCGTACCCGAACGCCGACCGCATCGTGACCGACTCACCCGGTTGGAGTGAAGCCTCCATCTCCTTCTTGAAAGCGTTTCCCGCAAAGGCCACAAAAGCCACCACGATACCCAAGTGAACGATGTAGCCACCGTAGCGGCGCCGGTTGCGGCCAACCAGCCGTGTAAAGGCGAGCGCGTAGTTCTCGCCGTGCAGTCTGTGTCGGGCACCCACGCCACGTATGAACTCTTGACCAACAGTTCCTACTACAAATCCCGAAAGAGCAAAGGCCATCAATGCGTAGAAGTCCCCAACCCCAATCGCAATGAAGACGGCGCCCACGACAAGCATGGTCACTATCGGCCCAGCGAACTGCCGTCTCAGATTCCTGGTACTAGCCTTACGCCATGCGATGAGCGGCCCTATACCGGTCAGGGCCAGCAGCCCAAGTCCTATAGGGATATTCACTTGATTGAAGAATGGTGGGCCCACGGTGACCTGAGTGCCCCGCACCAATTCCGAGATGATCGGAAACAGCGTACCCCACAGCACCGAGAAGGCCATCCCCACCAGAAGCAGGTTGTTGAACAAGAAACTCGCCTCGCGCGAGACCATGCTCTCCAATTGTGATTCCGCCTCGAGCTGGGGCAATCGTGTTGCCAACAGCCAGGTCAGCACGATCCCCGAGCCTATCAAGAACACCAGGAAGAAATAGCCAACAGACGACTGTGCAAACGAGTGCACGCTCGAAATGATGCCACTGCGAGTGATGAAGGTACCAAAGATGGAGAGCATGAAACTCAAGACGATGAGGATCATGTTCCACTTCTTCAGCATGCCGCGTTTTTCCTGGATCATCACCGAATGCAGGAACGCGGTCATCGTGAGCCAAGGGAGGAAGCTGGCATTCTCAACGGGATCCCAGGCCCAATAGCCCCCCCAACCCAGTTCCACGTATGCCCACCACATCCCGAGCACAATCCCCGTGGTCAGGAATATCCAAGACACGATTGTCCAGCGACGAATTGCGTGCAACCATCCCGTATCGAGTCGCTTGGTGATCAACGCTGCAACGGCGAACGCGAATGGAATGGTTATGCTGATGTAACCCAGATAGAGCATCGGTGGATGAATCACCATGCCTGGGTTCTGTAGCTGTGGATTGAGACCATTCCCGTCAGGCGGGGTGACTGCCATCCGCTCGAAAGGATTGGATGCAAACAGCACGACTGCCACAAAGAACAGCGTTACCATCGACGTGACAGCTGCAACGTACGGCATCAAGTGGTCGTACCGCTTTGGCGTCAGCAACTGAGCAGCTGCTGCAAACACCGTGAGGACAAGAGCCCAGAACAATAGGCTGCCTGCTTGTCCCCCGTAAAAGGCCGACATGGCATACGGTGTGGGGAGGTTACGGCTGGTATACGCCCAAACGTATTGGACGTTGAAGTCGTGGCGCAATATCGCGACCGTCAGAGCAATGGACGCCACCGACAGAATGCCAAAGAGTGCGTAGGAGGTTCGCCGCGCGCTCTGGATCAGCTCTGGTCGTTGCTGGATCCCCCCCAGAATCCCAACAACAGAACCCCATATCGCGATGAGCAGCGCGAGCCACAGTGCAAGTTGTCCGAGGATTGTCATGGAGTCAGGCCGCTGGCTGGGCCTCGTACCGGGAGCCGCACTTGGCCAACAGTGTGGTGGCCCTGAAGGTCCCGTTGGACAACAAGCGACCCTCGACCACTACATCGACGTCGTCGTCAAACGTGTCAGGTGCGATCCCATGGTACACCACCGGATACGTATACTGATTGTCGGTCACCTCGAACGTTATGGTCTGGGAGGCGACGTCCCGGGTGATGCTGCCGCTCACCACACGCGCACCCATCCTGACTCCCACATCATGGATGGATGGATCGGCTTTCACTTTCTCGGCCAGTTCGCTGGGTGTGACGAAGTAGACCCCGGTGTCCTTGATCCCGGAGGCCATTAGATAACCAACACTGACCGTTATCAGAACGGCGCCCAGCACGAACTTGGTTCTCGCTCGCATACGACCTCTCTCCAGTGGTCCCAACCTTCAGAATCGATCAATATAGACTACCGCCCAATCCCATGAAAGGTTGCACTCACATCCTGAGATTCGGGCCTTGGGGACTAATAAGGATTCTTTAGGATTGCCTCGCCCAGAACAGGGAGGTCTCGATCGCTCGCTGCCAGCCCTCGTACTGGGGCTCCCATGAGGCCACGGGCTTGAAATGACCCAGATCACGCCTCCTGCCGAATTCAGCCGCATCACCCCATACCCCGGTCGCGAGACCTGCCAATCCGGCAGCCCCCAGCGCTGTCGTGTCCACCAGCCTGGGCCGTGCCACCACCACTCCCAGCACATCGGACTGGAATTGCATCAACCAGCCGTTCGTAGCCGCACCACCATCCACATTCAGCTCGTTGAGGCGAATCCCAGATGCTCGCTCCATCGCCAAGACTACGTCCTTGACACTGTATGCCATCGACTCCAGGGCGGCTCGCGCCATGTGGGCCCGGGTCACACCCCTGGTGAGACCCACAATCGTACCTCTGGCTTCAGCCTCCCAATACGGCGCTCCCAGACCTACCAGAGCAGGAACAAAGTAGACCCCACCATTGTCCGGCAGGCTCTCGGCCAACTGCTCCGTTGCCGCTG
>JBDGXD010000404.1:0-3827 GCA_039584755.1 Gemmatimonadota bacterium | reverse complement strand
ATGCCGGTCAACTCCGTGTCCAGCAGGGAGAGCGTCACCGTCTCCGCCACCTGGTCATATACCAGCAAGGTGCCCACGCCGTAGCTGACGTTCACGAAGCCTGCCACAGCGGATCCCGAAACCAACAGTGTTACGCCGCGCTGTTCCCCGGTGGCGACATTACCGTACTGGTCCAGCGCGTGTACGGTTACCAGGACCGGAGCATCCACCGTTCCATCCACAGGGTCCAGAATGACGAACCGAGTTGCCGTACCCGAGGAGAAGGAAAGATCCTGGGTAGATGTGACATCCAACCCGGTACCCTCGGTATCCGACAGCGATAGAGATACGGTCTCGCGAACTTCGTCAGTGCTGTCGCGTGTGCCAACCCCGTTCTGGATGTCTACCACTCCGCCACCCGTTGCTGAGCCCGAAACTACGAGAGTCACATTGCGATTCTCGTCCGTTGCCACATTGCCGTAACGGTCTTCGGCCTGAACCGTAACAGTGATCGGAGTCAGGATGACTCCGTCGTTGGGATTCAGGATCACATACCGGAATGCCGGACCACCTTCGAACACCAGATCCTGAGTCGCGCTGACGTCGAGGCCCGTGCCCTGAGTGTCATCCAAAGTGAGTATGACAGTCTCGGCCACCTGGTTGTTGATCAGCAAGTTGCCAATGCCACCCGCGATGCTCACCAGCCCGTAACCCGTGGCTGATCCCGAGGTCACCAGTGTCACGTCGCGATTCTCGCTGGTGGCGACATTACCGTATTGATCCAATGCACGCACGGTCACTCTGACGGGACCTGGCACCGTGCCGTCGGGCGGATCGACGATGATGTACTTGACGGCTGCAGCGGCGGCTACCGTCAGCAGATTGCTCGTGGCGCTCGACAGTCCGGCCGATGTGGCGGTGAGCCGGTAACCGGAACCCGATTTGTCGATCCACAGATCGTCAAACGTGGCGATACCGGCAACCGCGTTTGCTGTCATCGTGCCCGACAGCGTGCCACCCGTCGGGTTGGCACCCAGTGCAATCGTGACGGTCTGGTTGGCTGTGGTAATCAGATGACCGGAGGCGTCGTAGATGCCGACCTCTATCGCGGGTTCGATCGCTGAACCGGCGATGGCAATACCTGGCTGGGTGCGGAATTGCAGCTGTGTTGCAGTACCCTCGCCAACTGAGAACCCAACACTCGCTACGCCACTGAGGCCCGCCGCAGTTGCTACCAGCGTGTAGCCGTTGGCCGGCATGTCGATCGACAGGTCGTCAAACGTGGCCACACCGTCGATGGCGTTACGGGTGACAGTGCCAGATAGAATGCCGCCACCGGGATTTGCGCCTATCTCGACCGTCACGGCGTGGTTAGCGCTGGTGAGCAGGTTCCCCGCGCCGTCGAGGATCTCGATCTCGATCGGCGGTGTTATGGCAGTGAATGCGGTGGCGTTGCTTGGCTGAGTCTTGATCCGCAGTTGCGCTGCAGCACCTCCGACAACGGTGAAGGCATCGCTGGTGGTGTTGCCATAACCAATCGCGCTGGCCAAGAGCCTGTAGCCAACGGCGGCGATGTCGAGCGAGAGATCATCAAACGTGGCCACACCGCCGACCACGTTCTTCGTCTTCGTACCCGAGAGGGTAGACCCCCCCGGATTGGCAGCTAGTGCAACCGTTATGGCGCCAGTGGCCGTTGTGACCAGATTGCCGAATTCGTCCTGGATGGCCACCTGTACAGGTGCGATCGGTTGATCGGCGGTTCCGTCACTGGGTTGAGTCTGGAACCCGAGCTGCACGGGTGCTGCGGAGGTCGTAATGAAGGGCGCGCTAGCCTGGCTGGCGATAGCGCCAGCGCGTGCCGTCAAACTGTAGTCAGTTGCTGCTCTGTCCATCCAGATGTTGTCGAACGTTGCTACGCCGTCAACCGCGGTGACTGTGGTGGTGCCGTGGAGAGTGGCTGCATCTGCAACCGCGCTGGCCGCAGCGGTCACGGCTGTCGTATCGCTAGCATTGGCAGCGGTCTCTCCGTCGTCCATGACGGCGGCGGCCGCGGGTGCAGCCCCAACGACCTCGAGAGTCACGGCAACGGCAGTGTCCGCAGCCAGATTGCCGAATGCGTCCAGAACCGTCACCTCGACCGGTGGTGTGATCACCTCGCCAGCCATGACGTTGCTCGGATTGCCGGTGAACACGAGCTCCGACGGTGATCCCGGACCTATCGCGAATGGCCCACTCGTGGCATTGCTGGCCGTTGGCGCACTGGCGGTCAGTGTGTATCCGCTTCCCACTTTGTCGATTGTCAGGTCACTATAGGTGGCTATGCCGCCCTCGGCCCGGACGGAGACGGTTCCGGAAAGGGAGGCGCCGTTGGGATTCGACTCGAACTGCAGAGTCACCTGAGTATTCGCAGCGAAGACACGGAATCCGTTTGCGTCCTTGACGGTCACCTCTATCGCGGGTGACATAGCGATGCCTGCGGCGTTGTCGGACGGTTGGACGGTGAAGTCGAGGTGAATCGGTCCATCGCTGACTTGGGTTGGACCGTCCGAGCAACTCGCTGCCGCGAGTACGAGCAAGACTCGCAAAGCCTTGGTCCAAATGTGGGGTTTTGACCTGCGCATTTTACTTTCCTGAATCGACATGGCTGGTAGTAACACCTGGCTGATAGATAGCTGCCTCAGTACTGGCAAGGACCGTGCACGCAGGTTGCCCCATCTGGCATTCCATTGGATGGTGGAGCAGCCCCTTTTGCCGCCTTGAATCAGCCGGCAGTGCAGCAATTCCGGTGTATTGGCATGGGTAGTTTGGCCCTGGGCGTTGCGTGGGCGCCACGATTGGTGGCGCGGAACTGCGGTAGACGCTACCCGGCTCCCTCTATGGTCCGCGCTGTGAATCCAGCGGTCGCGGGGTCATCCACCCGGTTACTTGGTGACAAGTATCTTTGACTACGACCGGCACCGGCTAGCCGCATCCGGTGGGCGCGGCTATCCCACTGTTGTGGTGCGACTCGTGTGGTTGCGATCGATGCCGTGGGTGTCTCAGTCCAGAACCGCGACTGACTTGACCCGCGCGAATACGTGGGTGCCAGGTTCCAGGCCAAGATGAGTACGTGACTTGCGAGTAATCTTCGCCAACAATACCGGCCCGTGCGATTCCGACTCTCCGATTCGTACCAGGCATTCCGACGGAGTCAAGTCGAGAATCTCCAACACGGTGAGGGCAAGCTCATTGAGAATGCTGCTTCCTTCCTGCGGTGCGAGCCCGATGCTGACGTCACGTCCGTTCACCTGGAGTCGGACCGCTTTGCCCGGTGCCTCAAGCCTTCTGTGAATTGTGAAGTCACCCAGCGGAGTGACGACGACGGTCAACTGAAACTCCTCACTGCTGCTTCCCTTGCCTCACTGCTGCTGCAGCTCGTACCGATCAGTCCCACAATCACGATCCACAATGGTCGCAAACCACTCGGGATCGACTTGGTGACGTGGGCGGTTGCTCGTGGATCCATCTGTCAATTGGTGAAAAGGGCTAGAAAGATAACTGTGCTGCAGTAGATTCAGCGCTACACACACCGCTGAGACTCGTCTGGCGTAGGCGGGAACTGCTCAGGGAGATTGTGGAATGAGACCGCAGAAGCACCTCTTCTTCGTTCATGGGAGGAACGCGAAACCGGCATCGGCGGTTCTCAAGCGTTTGGTGCGGCGGGCACTGAGCGCGCGTCTCGAGATGGTCGAGCCGAGTGCCGCCGAGGTGTTTGCCGGTTCAGCCGTGAAATTCACGGTTGCCTATTATGGCGACCTCATGAATGAGCTGATGGTCCAGGCCAATCCCGAGCTCAAGAGATCCCTTGT
>JBDGXD010000403.1:0-6701 GCA_039584755.1 Gemmatimonadota bacterium | reverse complement strand
CCCCATAAGTGGGCATCCGGGTGATGGCTGTGGCGACGAACACCAGCGCGATGACAAAGGCGATGCCGAGGTAGGGTGTCCTGACTACTGCAAGGTCGCTGGCGGTGAGAGTGGCCAGTTGGTCCGCGGGCATGGCGCTCCGCTCCGCTGCCGTTGCCGGGTCCAAGCGCGCCAATATGATCTGTTGGGCCACGAACATTCCCAGCAGCGACCCCATGGGGTTGAACGACTGAACCAGGTTCAACCGCCGCGTGGCCGTCTCTTCGGAACCCATCGACAGGATATAGGGGTTGGCGCTCGTCTCGAGAAACGAGAGTCCGCAGGTGAGAATGAAGTAGGCCACCAGGAACGGCCAGAACACCATCATCAGGCTGCCCGGGATGAACAGCAGGGCGCCCGTGGCGTAGAGCCCCAACCCCACCAGGATCCCCGCCTTGTACGAGTAGCGCTTGATGAACAGGGCAGCCGGGAAGGCCATGGCGAAGTAGCCGCCATAGAACGCGAACTGCACCAGTGAGCCTTCGAAGTTGCTCATCTGGAGGATGCGGGAGAACGCCTTCACCATGGGGTTGGTCACGTCATTGGCGAATCCCCACAGGGGGAAGAGGATCGTGACCAGAATAAACGGGAGCAGCAGCTGAGCCGGTACTATCTTGCCGTACCCGTTCGCTTTCTCCATATCACGATCCTCTCCAGTTGATGTGCTACTGTGGTGGGAGCCCTTCCAAGCTACGCCTACCGCGCTGCATCGCCAGCTGCGAGCAATGAGGATCCACTGCCAACAACACCTAACCCCGGGGCGGCAGCCCGGCAGAATTCCTCGTTCCACCGTCCTGACCAGACCTCGCGACAACTTGACGCTCCTTACATCTTTCTCAGCAACGATGTCGGATCAAATCGAGCAGCTGAGAGCCGCGCTGGCGGATAGCTACGCCATCCAGCGCGAGATCGGCCGGGGTGGGATGGCCACGGTCTACCTCGCTCGCGACCTGAAGCACGACAGGTCGGTCGCGGTGAAGGTGCTGCATCCCGATCTGGCGGTGGCGCTGGGTGCGGAGCGGTTCGTGCGTGAGATCAAGATCACGGCCAACCTCAGCCACCCGCATATCCTCACGTTGCTCGATTCTGGAGCGGCAGCGGGTTTCCTCTACTACGTAACGCCCTTTGTCCAAGGTGAGTCGCTCAGGGATCGCATCAACCGAGAGAAACAACTCCCCATTGACGACGCGCTGCAGATTACCCGCGAGGTGGCCGATGCATTGGGGTCGGCGCACAGCCGCGGCGTAGTGCACCGCGACATCAAGCCCGAAAACATCCTACTGGAAGAAGGTCACGCAGTGGTGGCCGACTTCGGGATTGCGCGTGCGATCAGAGCGGCAGGGGGCGATCGTATCACGGAGACCGGTCTCAGTGTGGGTACACCCGGGTACATGAGTCCCGAGCAGGCGAGTGGACAGGAGATCGACGGTCGCAGCGATGTGTACTCGCTGGGCTGCGTGCTATATGAGATGCTGGGTGGCGATCCGCCGTATCACGGTTCCACACCGCAGGCGATTCTGGCTCGCAAGATCACGGAGCCTGTGCCACCGCTTCACAACGTGCGGGAAACGGTGCCCGAAGCGCTGGAAGAGGCAGTCCGGTGTGCGCTTGCAAAGGTGCCGGCCGACCGATTCGCCACGGCGACCGAGTTTCGCGAGGCGTTGGCCAGTGACGAGGTGACTCAGAGTGGCGTACGGCGACCTATCGTGCTACGTCGTCGCCGACGTTGGCGCCTGGTAACGGCGATAACGGCGGTCGTGGCAGTTGTTGTTGGTCTGCTGATCACGGTCCGGTCGAGCGAGGGTGCCGTCGACTTCGAAGAACGCGACTGGATTATCATCGCCGATCCTGAGAACAACACGGGCGACGACGTCTTCGATCAATCGCTGCTGCACGCCATCACCGTTGCGCTCGATCAATCGCAATACGTCAACGTCTATCCGCGCAACCGCGTGCGCGAAGTACTGCGACGCATGCAACTCGACAGTGTGCCGCGGATTGACACCCGCGTGGCGCTCGAGATTGCCGAGCGGGAGTATATCAACGCCGTTCTGGCGCTGACCATATCGGAGTTGGGTGGCACCTACTTGCTGAGCACGAGCCTGCTGGATCCCTCCAGCGGCGTAGCCGTGCGGTCGCGCCAGGTCGAGGCAGACGGCAAGGACCAGGTGCTCGCGGTACTCGACGAGTTGGCTACGGGTGTGCGGCGGGATCTGGGGGAGTCTCTGCGACAGATCCGCCAACGGGCGGTACCGCTTTCGCTCGCCACCACGTCTTCGCTCGAGGCGCTGAGGCTCTATGACCGTGGGTCGGTTGCATGGAGTCGGAGTCTTTGGCAAGAGGCTCGATCGATATGGACACGTGCAGTCGAATTGGATTCCGGGTTTGCCTGGGCGAACGCATCCCTCGGACTGGCAACCGCGTGGTTGGAGGGTGCCCAGGCCGCGCAACCTTACTACGACCGGGCACTGAGTCAACTGGATCGCGTCACGGAGAAGGAACGGCTTTGGATCTCAGCACTTGCCGCAAGCGGAGAGGGAGCTATCACTGCCTACCAGACGTACTTGCAGCAGTACCCCGACGATCGAGATGGCTGGTACAATCTGGGGAACAGCCTGCGGTTCGTTGAGCGCCGCGAGGAAGCAATGGAGGCTTACCAGCGATCGTTGGCGATCGACTCGATGCAGTCCTGGGTGCACATCAACTTGGGTGTGGGATACGATCGTTTGACGCGCTTCGAAGAGTCCGCCGCTCATTTCGCAAAGTCCTTTGCGATCGATTCCGCCGGGACAACCAATTGGCGCGGCGACGTGAACCGGATATCGGGCTTGGAATCCTGGAGGAGGCGATAGCCCTGAACCAACGGGCCGAGGTTGCTCTCAGTGAGTACCGCAACCGGATGTACCTGGCTGAGGCATACCGCTCGAAGCGCTTGAGCGCACGATTCGCCGAGCAGTTGATCGCTGGTGAGCGGCTGGCGCGTGAGGGTGGTTGGGGAGCCGATTGGACGGTCTACCTGGCGCGACACCTGGTGGCTGCCGGAGAACTGCAGCGCGCCGGTGCGTGGTTGGATTCATGGGTACGAGACGGTGTGGCGGACGGTGACTACAGCTGGGTCATCGAGTTCATCCGGGGTGAGATTGCGCTGGCGGAAGGGAACGCCGCAGAAGCGGTTGCGGCGCTGGAACGTGCCGATCGAGCGCATCGATCGCTGGTGGGGTTAGTGAAGGAAGGGCTGGGGCGGGCCTACCATGCGAACGGACGGCTGACCGAGTCCGTTGCAGCCTTGGAAGAAGCGATCAGGGTCAAGCAGTTGGGCTGGGAGCCTCAGGAAGCGTGGGTCCTGGCGCACTACCGTTTGGGAGTCGTGCTGCAGGAGCTGGGTGAGACTGAACGTGCGCGCACCTACTTGCAACGATTCCTTGAGTTGTGGGGAACGGGTGACGACGATCTCGAGAGTGTGGCGGATGCGCGGGAGAGATTGGAATCGTAACCGACCAGTGCGTCCTCCAAGGACGCTGTGCTTGGCCGAGCCCGCCCTCTCAGGGCGGGACTGACCCGCGGGCTGACAGACACAACCAACCCCGGGCGGAAGCCCGGGGTCGCTGGTATGTGGCGGTACGGTTCCTCCCCCCCAAACAAAATTACGGTGAGTTCGGCACCTGAATGTGGTTCCCAAAGAACAGCGCGTTCAAGAACAGTCTGTTCGTTCCGCGCCAGTAGCCGCGGAAGTTGATGTTGTCTACCAGGAGCACGACTGTGCCACCGCCGAGCCGATCGGCGAGAACCGAGGGCGAACCCGCCAGCCGCTCGCGGTTGGGCTCTGAGATGTAACCGCTCAGGCGAGCGTCTCCGTCGACGATCCGGACCACGGTACTGTACGGGTTCTTGCTGGGAGCGAAGAAGAGACTGTGATCGCGCCATACCGGAAGGAACCGCCGGAGATAACCGAACCCCAGTGGGTGTGTATAGTCGACATCGGCTTGCCAGATCGACCCACCGATGGACTGTGCTCCACTGAAGGCACGCGCGTCTTCGTAGTTGCGGCGCGGTGTTGCGGCCTCTTCATGTTCCTCATTGGCGGGTTGGCCCGTTCCCGGTGCTTCGATGTTGGGGGTGAGTCCGTTGCGTGCGGCCCAGGCTGCGGCCGAGCGTTGTGCGATCAACGTTCCGCCACCGCGGATCCATGACTTGAGAGCATCGAGCCGATCGCCGGAGAATGCGCTCAGATTTCCGGACACCAACACCAGCGCGTCGTAGTCGGCCCAGTCAACCCGCCCCAGGTCGGTGACATCGACCTTGGTAACCGGCATGGCTATGTGTTGGTCCAGCAAGTGCCACAGTTGGCCGGCCTCATAGGACGAGATGCCCTCTCCCATGGGAATCAGCACTCGCGGTGCCCGCACCGGTCGGAAGTTGCCACTGCCCAGGTCTATACCGGCAATAGCCTTTCCGGTCAACGCGCTGTATACCGGAAGGTTGGCTTCACGTGCTGCGTGCTGCACCGCCGCATGCAGCGAGTCGGGGCTCAAGTTCTGTGTGCTCACTGGAATCGAGATCGACCCACGCGGGAATGACAGGTCACCATCCGTGGTACGCGCGGTGAACGGATTGAACGCTGCCTCTGCCCGCACTCCTGCGGCCTGCATTGCCTGCAGTGCACGCGCCGCACCGGAATTGCTCCAGTCCATCAGGTAGGCGATAGCACTCACGTCCAGCGGTGCGGCGCCCTCGAGTGCTGGAACCTCAGTTAGCTGCGCTCCCATAGGGAGTTGCCCGCTCCGCAGAGCCAGGTCGGGCATGCCAAACGCGAGACTCACCGTCCAGGTGGAGGCGTCGTAGAAAACGCTGTCGGCAAAGGTCTCGGTGCGCTCGAAGACAGAGCGGGCGAGACGATACATCGGCTGTCTCGCCGGCACGACCCACGCGTTTCCGGGTTCGAACGTCACGTCGCCATCCTGCTGTGTCGCGGTCAGCTCGTAGACGTCTATACGATGCCGCAGCAGTAGATCTATGAACTCCCGATTCAGCGTCGGGTCGTGGGGGTAACCAAACACCCAACCGTTGATGTCGTACGCCTCTCCCTCGCTCAGCGCAGATGCGAAGAAGTCACGTTGGTACTGCTGCAGCATCTCACGGTTCTCGACAGCCGCACTGACGGTGGCCATGCTAGTACGCAACTGGTTGCGGATAGTGAAGCCGAAGGTGATCAACCCGTGATGTGAACTCTCTTGCACATGTCCGCGTGAGCTGGCCTGTTCGAACAACACTGCCAGCGCACCAAGGAAGTTGGGATAAGTGGAACCGTAACCCGGATAGGAGTTGTCAAACACGTCTCCACTGAAGTACATCGAACCGATGTCATCCAGCGCGGCGGCCCAATACTCCGCGAACGTGTCGGTCATGTCGGTGTACAGCCGTTGCGGTATCAACGGATTCCATGAGCCGCCCGGTTTGGTGGGCTCGAAGAAATACGAACTGCTCGATCCCATCTCGTGATAGTCCGTCACCACGTTCGCACGCCACGAGTGATGGAAGTCGATGCGTGCTTTGCTCTCCGGATTCACCAGCGGGAACCAATCGCGGTTGAGATCGAACCAGTAGTGATTGGTACGACCGCCGGGCCACACCTCGTTGTGCTCGCGATCGAGCGGGTCGGCCACGAAAGGCTGAGCCCGGTTCATGTTGGCCCATTGAGTGTGGCGGTCACGTCCGTCAGGGTTGACGGTCGGCTCGACATGAATGACCGCTTCGCTGCGGTAACGCTCGACGTCGGGTCCAGCTCCGGCAACCAGCCAATACGCCGTCAGCATTGCAGCCTCGGCCGATGAGGGCTCATTACCGTGCACGTTGTAACCCAGGTGGACTATTGCTGGCAGATCTGCAGCGGGTGACGCATTGGGTTGCAACGAAGCCAGGTGTTCCTGACGAATCGCCTCGAGGCGAGCGTGATTCGCCGGTGAGGTCACCGTGAGGACCGGCATCGGCCTCATTTCGTAGGTCCAGCCGATCACCTGAAACGTGGCGCGGTCGGAAAGACGGGCAAGCTCCTGCATGTAAGTCACAATCCGATCGTGCCGCGTGTGGAAGGTTCCGATGGGATAGCCCAGGAACTCCTCCGGCGACGGTATCCCGGGGTCAAACGCCGAACCCGACGGGAAGAAGTACTCGGACTGCGCGGTGACGTCGCGGGGCGACAGGGCAAGCAAACTGACGGCAAGGAACGCGACGAGAATCACAAGCAAACCAATCTTGCCACGTATGATGAAACGGCTGGTCATGATATTGTATGCTCCGCAGTTAAGGAGTTACTGCCTTTAATACTTCTCTCGTCAGATCCCAGCGGTTGAACCCTTGGCGGCCGTAGTCGAGGCCGCGGCGCACAATCACCAGGTCGTGCGAGGGAACAACGATCACGTATTGCCCGCGGTTTCCGGCCGTCGAGTACGCATCTCGTGGCACATCGGTGCGGTCGTCGGGCACGAGCCACCACTGGCCACCGTAGAAGTTGCCGTTGTCCGCGGTTGACGGGGCCGGTGTCCGCACGAATTCGATCCACCCCTCGGATAACAGTCGCTCGCCATTCCACATACCGTCTTGCAGGTAGAGCATTCCGAAGCGGGCGAGATCGCGCGCGGTGGTGTAGACCTGGCTGCTCAGTA
>JBDGXD010000402.1:0-3833 GCA_039584755.1 Gemmatimonadota bacterium | reverse complement strand
TGGAGTATCGGGGCTATGACTCGGCGGGTGTTGCGGTGCAGAACGGGCATGGTCTCGAAGTCAGAAAAATGGCGGGCCGGGTAAAAGCCCTCGGTGAATCCCTGATCGCCGAGGAGATCGACGGTCAGTCGGGCATCGCTCATACTCGCTGGGCAACCCACGGCGCCCCAACCGAACGCAATGCTCATCCACACACCAACTGCTCGGGAACGGTCGTACTCGTTCACAACGGTATCATCGAAAACGCAGAGCCCTTGAAGGCCCGTCTCACTCAAGAGGGCCACGAATTCCGTACGGATACAGATACCGAGGTGCTTGCCCATCTGATCAGTGCTGCGCCCGGGAAAAACCTGGAAGACAAAGTCATCGCTGCGTTGGGGCTCGTAGAGGGAGCCTACGGCTTGGCCGTGATGTGGGCCGAGGACGAGGGGAAGATAGTGGTCGCTCGCAAGGGCTCTCCGGTGCTGCTGGGTGTTGGGGATGGTGAGATGTTTGTGGCTTCGGACGCATCTGCTGTGCTGGAACACACCAGATCAGTCGTCTACCTCGACGACGGGGACATCGCCGTGCTCGACAAGGATGCTGGCTATCGTGTGATCGATAGTCACTCGCGCGAGCAGGCTCGCCACGTTGCAGATATCGACTGGGATCTTGATGCCATCGAGCTGGGTGGCTACCCGCACTTCATGCTCAAGGAGATCTGCGAACAACCCGAGAGCGTGCGCAGCACACTGCGAGGGCGGCTGGTTTTCGAGCACGGCAACAGCAGGTTGAACGGGCTCAACCTGACCCCTAAGGAATTGGCCAGGGTCCAGCGGATAGTGATCCTGGCCTGCGGTACATCCTGGCATGCGGGTCTGGTGGGACGCTATGCCATTGAGGAACTGGCAGCCATCCCGACCGAGGTTGAGTACGCCTCCGAATTTCGCTACCGACCACGATTGGCGTCACCCGGAACGTTGACGATCGTTATCTCCCAATCGGGTGAAACCGCAGATACACTGGAGGCGATGCGAGTAGCGCGAGCGGCGGGATCGAAGATCGTCGGAGTGGTGAATGTGGTGGGCAGTACGATAGCCCGAGAGGCCGACGGCGGCATTTACATCCATGCCGGCCCAGAGATCGGTGTGGCGTCTACCAAGGCCTTCACATCACAGATAACGGCTCTGCTACTCCTCGCCCTTCACCTCGGCCGCCGTCGTGGACTGTCACTGCAGCGTGGCCAGGAAATGGTCTACGAGCTGGCCCAGCTTCCGGAGATGGTCGATCGGGTGCTCGAGTTGGAGCCGATGACAGAGGTTTTGGCGAGGGATTACGTTGACGCTACCAACTTCCTCTATCTGGGGCGTGGAGTGAACTTCCCGGTTGCCCTGGAGGGCGCGCTCAAACTGAAAGAGATCAGCTACATTCATGCGGAGGGATATCCGGCAGCAGAGATGAAGCATGGGCCTATTGCTCTCATCGACGAGAACATGCCGGTTGTCTTCGTTGCTCCCAACGACCACGTCTATCAGAAGGTTCTGTCCAACATGCAGGAGGTGAAGGCGAGAGGTGGCAAGATCATCGCCCTGACGACTGAAGGAAACGGCAACTTGGGTGATTTGGTCGATCACCAATTGAGGGTCCCGAAGACCCAAGCTCTGCTGTCACCCATCGTGACATCGATCCCGCTGCAATTGCTGGCTTATCACATCGCGGTACTTCGTGGCTGTGACGTAGACCGGCCACGCAACCTCGCCAAGAGCGTAACGGTTGAGTAGCCGCGTGTTCGGTCTGCAACCACTTCACCCACTGAGAACCATGCGAACCGTATCATCCCTATTACTAGGCGTGTGCCTGATCACGAGTCCAGCCCTCGCACAGGAACAAGAAAACTGGGATCCGCGCCAGGTGTATATGTCCCGCGCAGAACTGGAGGGGTTGTTTGACCGCTTTGACCGCGCGGCGGCCTCGACGGCATACAGCGATTTCCTGCGCGATCAGAGTCGCTTCGAGGCGGACCTCGTAGAAGACCGACTCCGTGAGGGCGACTTTCAGGTCGGCGATCGGATCTTGCTGAGGGTGCAAGGCGAGGCAACCTTGACGGACACCTTCACGGTGTCCGAGGGACGACTGCTGACGCTGCAGGACATCGGAAATGTGGAGCTGGCGGGTGTGCTACGGGCTGAACTCGAGCAGTACATGGCCGATCACCTGGCACGCTACATCCGCAACCCGCGGGTTATGGCTCGCTCTCTCATTCCGGTCACCATCGTCGGGGGTGTCGCCAACCCGGGATTCTATACAGTCCCGTCCCAACTCCGGCTGGACGATGCGTTGATGATTGCGGGCGGACCCACTGCCCTGGCTCAGCTACAACGGCTGAGAATCGAGCGTGGTGGACGGCGAATCTGGGAGGGTGCTCCGCTGCAGCAGGCTATCGTTGATGGACGTACCCTAGACCAGTTGAACATCCGGGGTGGGGACCAGATACACCTGCCGGCGGCCGGGGGCGCCATTGGTGCGTGGGAAAGTAGTGTGCGGACAGTGGGCTATCTGCTCGCGATTCCGGTGGCGGTTGTCGCGCTCATAGCGATCTTCAGTGGGAACAACGACACCGGGGGTGGCTAGACCAGTCGAACATGGGCGATGTCGATAGAACGTTCAAAGGGTCCCAAACGGGGCCCTTTTACTTTCGATGACAGCTGACGATCCGGTACTGATCTCGAACGACCTTGGCAACACCGCCACGATGACCCCGGTCAAGTCCGGTCTCATTGTCTGGCAGCGACGCGTCTAAGCAATTGACCCATAGGCACTTCGGTGGCATCTTACGCGCCCCCGAGGATGGATGAACGACCTCGGCTGCATGAGACAACGAATGTGAGAGGTGGCGACGGTGACTTCTGCGAAATCCGTGGGCTGTGTGGGAGTGGGGCACTGGGGTAAGAACCTGGCGAGGAACTTCGCCGGCCTGGGTGTCCTACACAGCATATGTGACACGGATCCGGAACGCAGGGCGGAGCTGAGCGACCGGTATCCCGGCATACCCATCGAGAGCGACATCGAGCGGCTCTTGCGGTACGAAGACGTGCGGGCCGTGGCCATTGCCACGCCAGCCGAGACGCATGCGGAACTGGTGCGCAAAGCCCTGCTTGCGGGCAAGGACGTCTTCGTTGAGAAACCGATCTGTCTGGAACTCGATGAGGCCAGAGGATTGATCGAGCTGGCCAATGAACGCAAGCTGGTACTGATGGTGGGTCATATTCTCTGGTACCACCCGGCCATCTTGAAATTGAAGGAGCTGATTGACTCGGGTGAGCTGGGCAAGCTGCGGTACATCTACTCGAACCGGCTGAACTTGGGGAAGATCCGTCGTGAGGAGAACATATTGTGGTCTTTCGCACCCCACGATGTCTCCGTGATCCTTGGCCTGGTCGAAGAGATGCCAAAGGAGGTACACGCGGTCGGTGGTGACTATGTGACCGACGGAGTTGTCGACGTCACTGTGAGCATTCTGAGTTTCCCGGGCGGGGCAAAGGCACACATCTTCGTATCGTGGCTGCACCCGTTCAAGGAACAGAAGCTGGTGGTAGTGGGGGACCAGCGTATGGCCGTCTTCAATGGCAAGGGCATCAACGAGGAGGGTCTGACTTTGTACTCTCACTCGATCGACTGGGAGGACGGGGAGCCGGTTGCCCGAGGAGCCGAAGGGGTGTCGGTCGAGTACAGTTCAGAGGAGCCACTGAGGGCCGAGTGCGCACACTTTCTGGAGTGTGTGGAAACGCGAGCACGGCCGCGCACGGACGGTAGTGAGGCGCTGCGGGTACTCGGTGTGCTGCAGGATTGCCAGC
>JBDGXD010000401.1:0-3833 GCA_039584755.1 Gemmatimonadota bacterium | reverse complement strand
TCACTCGGCAAGGATCTCGTTGGGCTCGAGAAACTCACCGCCGAGCAAATAGGGCTGATACTCGATACCGCGGAGCCGTTCAAAGAGGTAAGTGAGCGAGCCATAAAGAAAGTCCCCACCCTCCGCGGCAAGACAATCGTCAATCTGTTCTTTGAAGCTTCGACCCGCACGCGCATCTCGTTCGAGTTTGCGGAGAAGCGTCTCTCTGCTGATACGGTCAACATCGGCGCATCCGGGTCGTCGGTGCAAAAAGGAGAGACCCTTGTCGATACGGCGCGCAACCTGGAGGCGATGAGGATTGACATGGTGGTCATGCGCCACCCATCGTCTGGCGCGGCGAAGTTTCTGGGAGAGAGGATCCGCTCAAACGTTATCAACGCTGGTGACGGCCAACACGAGCATCCCACTCAAGGACTGCTGGATCTCCTGACGATCAGAGACCATCGCGGTGATATCGGCAAGCTCAAGGTCTGCATCTGTGGGGACATCCTTCACAGTAGGGTGGCCCGCAGCAACATTTGGGGTTTGCTCAAGCTCGGCGGCGAGGTCGCAGTGTGCGGTCCCCAGAGCCTGTTGCCACGGGGCATCGATGAACTGGGTGTTCACGTGTTCCACCGGATAGAACAGGCCATCGAGTGGGCCGACGTGCTGAACATCCTGCGTCTTCAGCTGGAACGGATGAGTGCCGGGTACATACCCTCTCTGAGAGAATACTATAGGGTTTTCGGGGTCACGGTGGAGCGTCTGGAACGCGTGCCACAGGAGCTGCTGATTCTCCATCCAGGGCCGATGAACCGGGGGGTCGAAATCGATTCTCGGGTGGCCGATGGACCGCATAGTGTGATCTTGGGCCAGGTGACCAATGGGGTGGCTGTCCGGATGGCCATATTGTATCTCCTCGCAGGCGGGGAGCCGGATCTCGCCGAATCAGCTAAGAGAACAAACCGAGAGGGCGCAGAATGAAGCCGTTGCTCCTCAAGGGCGGCCACATTGTGGATCCGTCCCAGAACCAGGACGGAGTTGCCGATCTGCTGCTCGTCGACGGAAAAGTGGAAGCGCTTGGCAACGGGCTGAATGCGCCGGACGGGGCGGATGTTCTGGATGTAGCCGGGCGTGTTGTCGCACCGGGATTCGTGGATATCCATGTGCATTTACGTGAGCCTGGTCGGGAGGATGCCGAAACGGTAGCCACAGGTGCGCATGCGGCTGCTGCCGGGGGGTTCACATCCATCTGTGCGATGCCCAACACTGACCCCGTTACCGACAACCAGGCGGCGGTGGGGTTCATCGTAAAACAGGGCGAGGCCGCTGGAGCTGCCCGGGTGTACCCGATTGGTGCCATTTCCATCGGCCTCAAGGGAGAGCACCTTGCGGAATTCGGTGAGTTGATCCACGCTGGTGCTGTTGGGGTCAGTGATGACGGTCATCCGGTCGTGTCGAGCCACCTGATGCGGACCGCGCTCGAGTACTCGTTGACCTTTGGGATTCCGGTGGCGGACCACTGTGAAGAGCCGGCGCTGTTCAAGGGCGGCGCAATGCATGAAGGGCTCGTTTCCAGTCGTCTTGGCTTGAAGGGAATCTGCTCGGCGACTGAAGAGATCATGGTGGCACGGAACATCATGCTGGCGGAGTTGACGGGCGGTCACATGCACTTATTGCACATGTCGACCCGGGGTTCGGTGGACCTGATACGTCGGGCAAAAGACAGGGGCATCAACGTCACCGCGGAAGCGACGCCACACCACTTCACCCTAACCGACGAATCGTGTGAGGATTACGACACCAACGCCAAGATGAATCCTCCACTGCGCGAGATGGAGGACGTCGTCGCAGTTCGCGAGGGTCTCAAGGACGGAACTCTCGACGCGATCGCGACCGATCACGCTCCGCACCACTACGAGACCAAGGAGCGCGATTTCGATGATGCGCCCTTTGGTGTGGTCGGTCTCGAGACCGCCCTAGGTTTGGGACTGACCGAACTGGTCGAGGGTGGCGTGCTGTCCCTGTCGGAGCTCGTTCGTAGGATGAGTACGGAACCGGCGCGAGTGTATGATCTTCCGGCGGGAACGCTAGCCCGAGGGGCCCCTGCCGACGTGGTAGTGTTTGATTCGAAGGCGCGCTGGATCGTGGACCCAGACCGATTCCGCTCCAAGAGTCACAATACTCCGTTTGCAGGCAGGGAATTGGCAGGGAAGGTCGAGTACACAGTTGTTGGGGGAAGTCCGGTCTATTAATCTCTGCGCTGCAGGGAAGCCGGGTGGCCTGTCGGTCGTGATGCTCATGCAGGGCGGAAGTAGATCAGCAGCGTCCTGTGGAGTGGACAGCTGAAAGAGATTTGACGATGGGGTACGTGTAAGGAGTATCTTATACCCTCAGATGGGCAGTGGAGGCCCCAGTGCGGGAACGGAGGAGTCGATGGTGAGCGATCCAGGTAAATCGAGTGAACAGATTAGGGCCCTGTTCGAGGAACGGCAGCGCATCGAGCAGTGGCTGGAACGACTCAACCAGACGCCAAACCAGGCCCCTGACCACGTCAAGGCAAAAGTCGAGTCAGACTACCGGCGTAGGCTGGCAGAGGTCTTGTCTGACATGGGGTCATATCGTAACGAGATCTCTGAAGCTCTGGAGAGCCAGAGACTGGTACGCGATGGTCTGACCAGCCAGGAATTGGAAGCGACCGAACGGCTCCACGAGGCGGAATTGCGCCACACAGTAGGCGAGTATGACGATCAGAGGTGGTCGGACCTGAAACTCGAGATCGACGAGTCGTTGGAGAAGACTCGTGAAGAGCTCAAGAACGCCGAAGATGAGGTTGTCGAGCTCGAGGAGGTGATGACGCTGCTGGATGGGAGTGCCGCGGCCCTCAGCGGGGAGGGTCGGGAACCCGCACGTGACGCGCCGGAATCCGGCCGACAAGTGCCTGAGCTGGAAAGCATTCTCAAGACCGAGTCGGATACGGCCGCCGCCATCGCCGTGGAACCAGCGCGAGCCGAGCCAGAAGACATCACTGTCGGCAAGACCTCACTCGACGAGCTCGAGTTCCTTCGTTCGGTCACAGAGGATAAGAAACACGGCCCCGCACCGGAACGCGCCAGCGGCGAGATGAAGATTCCCGACGGTGCCATCGAGGAGATCGAGATGGACGAGTTGGTTGCGACGAGCCCTGCCGCGGTTGGAGCTGAAGGCGTCACGTCGTTCGCGGATACTGATGGGCAGCCCAAGAAGGCGGCTGCAAAGACGCTCAAGTGTGGGGAATGCGGGACGATGAACCTGCCGACGGAGTGGTATTGCGAGCGCTGCGGGGCGGAACTGGCAGCGCTCTAAACGACCAATCAGCCTCTTGGAGTGATGACCCTTCTCAGGCGCCGCTTGCTTCGCGCAGCGGCGTTCTTGTGTATCAAACCCCTGCGGGCCGCTCGGTCGAGCAACTGCTCGGCACCGCGGTAGGCAGCCTCGGCCACATCCGCGGGTGCGCTGCGCACCTTCTTGATGGCGGTCCTGAGACTCGACCGCGCCACACGGTTTCTGATATTCCGGCGGATCGCCTGCCTCATCCTCTTCTTGGCTGACCTGGTGTTTGGCACTGCAACTCCTTTAGTTTCCCAGCGGGTTTCTACCCAAAATCAGACGCGAATTCTATCGCGCAAGTCCAGCAGAGTCAAGGCACTAGGGCTTTGACACCCATATTCGCCGCCGTTAGCTTTCGGCCGCATCACGACCTACGGATGACGTCCTTAATGAACACGGAATTCCTTTTTATACTACCAGTGTTGCTGATCTCTGTGGTAGCACACGAGTATGCGCACGGGTACGCAGCGTTGCGCCAGGGGGAT
>JBDGXD010000400.1:0-3835 GCA_039584755.1 Gemmatimonadota bacterium | reverse complement strand
ACCCGATTATCGGCGTCTCTTCCATGACAACAAGGAGGTAGCTACGCCGTACCATCCCTCTGAGCATCGCTACGAGTCGATGCCATACAACCGCTGCGGCCGCAGTGGTATCAAGTTGCCGGCCGTCTCCCTTGGGCTCTGGCACAACTTTGGTGGGATCGACGACTTCGAGATGGCTCGCGCCATGGTGTTCCGGGCCTTCGATCTGGGAATCACCCATTTCGACCTGGCCAACAACTACGGCCCTCCCTACGGAACGGCCGAGGAGACCTTCGGCCGGATCCTGCGGGACGACCTCTCCCGGTACCGAGACCAGCTCATCATCTCCACGAAGGCCGGCTGGGACATGTGGCCCGGTCCGTATGGCGACTTGGGCTCGCGCAAATACCTGCTTGCGAGTCTCGATCAGAGCCTCAGCCGTCTCGGCCTCGAGTACGTGGACATCTTCTACCACCATCGCCCCGATCCGGAGACGCCGCTGGAAGAGACCATGGGTGCGCTCGACACCGCAGTTCGCCAGGGCAAGGCCCTCTACGCCGGGATTTCGGCATACTCGCCCGAGGAGACACGCCGCGCAGCGGGCCTGCTGCGTGAACTGGGGACGCCCTGCCTGATCCATCAGCCGCGTTACAGTATGTTCGACCGGGCAGTGGAGGACGGTCTGTTGGCGACACTCGAGGAGGAGGGCATCGGTTGCATCGTCTTCTCACCGCTGGAGCAAGGAATGCTCACCGACCGGTATCTCGCTGGCATTCCGGACGACTCGAGAGCGGCCAAGGCCCACGGCTTTCTGCGGCGTGAGGAGATCACCGTCGAGCGGATGGCGCAGATAAGCCGGTTGGGCGAGTTGGCGCGGCAGCGCGGTCAGTCGCTGGCCCAGATGGCTGTGGCGTGGGTGCTGCGTCACTCAACGGTCACATCGGCTGTGATCGGTGCCAGTCGTGTCGAGCAGCTCGAGGACTGCGTCGCCGCGCTGGAGAATCTGTCGTTCACCGCCGACGAGTTGGAGGAGATCGATCGGGTCCTGGGCGAGTAAGCTCCGTTCGGGTCCACTCCTCCCGTTGCCGCGCCGGCGGTACAAATCGGGTAAGCTCATCGACCAGCAGAACGAAGGTATCTTCGGCGAATTGAACGAAATCGGGGGCGCTGGGATGACCGGCCTGCCATCATGGCTCGACCGGACCCGAGTTGCTGATGAACGACACCCTCTTACCGTCGGGTGACCACGAGGGAACGTTGATGGTCCCCTGTCCGCCGTACACGTACGCAACGATCTTCGGGCTGCCTCCTCCGACCGGCATCAGCCGTAGATACACGTGCTTGTAGAACGGATGATCACCCGGGTCGACTTCAGGCAAGTATGATAGGAAGACAATCCACTTCCCGTCGGGCGAGATATGCGGAAACCAGTTGTTATAGATGTCATCAGTAATCTGTGTCTGTTCACTCCCATCTGGCTTCATCCGCCAGATCTGCATAGTGCCGCTGCGGACGGAGTTGAAGTAGATGTACTGACCGTCCGGTGAGTATTCGGGCCCGTCATCGAGGCCCGCCGATTCGGTCAGCCGGATCTCCTCACCACCCTGAACGGGAATCTTGTAGACGTCGTAATCGCCGTCGCGACCGCCCGTATAGACCACGAACCTCCCGTCGGGAGACCAGCCATGAAGGTAGGACGGCCCCTTGTCCGTCACGCGACGCGGCGTGCCCCCTTCCGCTGGCAGCGCGTAGATGATCGATGCACCGTCGTCCTCCACGCTGTGATGACTGATAGCCAGTTGGCGACCGTCGAACGAGAGAACGTGATCGTTGTTGTTGCGTGTGGCAAAGCCCGTGTTGATGGCAACGGGTGTGTGTTTGTCCAGATCGAACCGGTACAGCAGTCCATCGCTGTTGTATATCAGGGCTTTGCCGTCGAGCGTCCAGTTGGGCGCCTGCAGAGACGCAGGTGAGCGATACAGGATGTGTCTATGTCCGGTTTCCGGATCGAGGATCTCGAGGTTGCTACCGAGGTAGTCCCGATACGGAACGAGATCCTCGCCGGCCGGCACGATGATACGCACGTTCCGGAACACGGCACTCTCGCGAACATCCTCATTGTGCGAGGCGACAAACATCCCGACGTAGACTTCCTCGCCGAGGACGAGATCCGAGATCTCCTCGCTGACCAGAGGCTCGCCGTGCCGGGCTACCGACATCACGTAGCTGTTACCCCGCCTCTCCAATTGGATGACGTCGGCTCCCACAACCTGGGATCGTACCTCCTCCGTCTCACCTCCTACGCTGCGGCGCAACTGCAGAGCTGTGAGGCCGTCGCCGTGCACCACCGCATTCACGTGTGTAGCGTTCGAGTCCAGGTCGGAGCGCACCATCCAGCCGAGCTTTCGATGCGGATCGACGCCTTGCCCCACAAAATGAGCACTCGCACGCGCGATGAAATCCCCGCTGAGCCGCTTCCACGCGAAGTGGAACTCGTCGTGATCGAACCAGACGTTGTAGCCGGAACCCGAGATGGTGTACTCTTGCCGAACTGCGTCGTATGAGGCGTCCCCCGCAATCTTTGGGTTGCCGACGTTCGTGTGGCCGTCGAAAACGCCGAGGACCTGACCGGACATCGGTGGAACATGCAGGATGGCCAAACCTATGAGCCAGATGGTTGTCAGTTTCTTCATGTTGTCACTCTTCGAGCTTGGTTGATGCCCGCCGGTGCGCTGTGGAACCTCGGTGGGACTGGATTCGCCCGCGCCGTCAGACATTGTGCGTGCATTGCGGACCGTCCGCCTCACCGTCGGTTGGTCCGGAACGGCCCGGCGGGGAGACCCTCTGCGTTGTACAGGTTTGCTGCTGCCGGATTGTTAGCCCAGGCATAACGAACCGCTGCCGGATCGGATACGGAATCGCTCCACACAACCACACGATCGCCATCGATTCGAGCGTCTGCCCAGATAAAGCGCCCGTCCGGACCCGCCACCGCGAAGCCACGCAGCGCTCCACCTCGTGCCACGAGCCCGCTTCCGACGTGATCGAACCAGATCGTTGCGCGTCCATCGCGAAACTCGCACTCGCGGAACGTGGGGCCGGAGTAGACCACGTCCTCGCCGTATGCGACCTTCCGTGCAGCCAGGGCCAGCCTGCCACCGACGTCCTGTTTGTTGCGAGGATGGATGTCGTCGGCCTCACCGATGTCTATTATGATGGCCTGCCCCGTGTTTGGCAGCGCCAGAGCACCCGACTGCGCCTCTCGCAACACTGCCCAATTGCTCTCCGCAGGTGGATCGTCGTTCACTGCCATGAAGTTGGCAAGCTGCACCCAGAAGAAAGGAAGATCACCGTGCTGCCACGCCTCACGCCAGCTCTGAATCATGGCAGCGAACAGCTCGCCGTAAGCCACCGCATCGGCTATCCGGTCTGCGTTCGACTCCCCCTGGTACCAGATGAAGCCCTTGACCGGGAATGGCAGGAGCGGATGGATCATCTTGTTCCACAGGAGCGTCGGCACCTGGTTCTTGTTCCCGGCCGAATTGAGGCTCACCCGACCTACCATGAAACGCCACTCGTCCGGTAGTGCACGACGGTCGCCGTCGACGTCGATGAAGACGGTCTCACGTGGACCAGCAATTCCGCCTCCTCCCTGGAAATCCTCCACCCGAACGCTGATAACATTCTCTCCGACCTTCAGTACGTGGGATGGCACCTCGTAGAGGCGGGCCTGATTCCACGCGTTGTCCATGCTCCCCACTGCCACTCCGTTGACCCAGGTCATGTCGGAGTCGTCAATCATTCCGAGTCCGAGCTTGACGCTCCACTCGATTTCATCTTCGCTCAGCTCGAACCT
>JBDGXD010000399.1:0-3865 GCA_039584755.1 Gemmatimonadota bacterium | reverse complement strand
AGGCCTACGCGGAGAGAGTTCCTGTTGAGCGTGGGTGGGGCCGCCGCTGCGTATGGGCTGTGGCAGGTGCCGGAACTTGTGCCGCAAGCCGACTCGCCCGAAGAGACTGGGTGGAGTCCGGGCCTGGAAGACCGGTTGAACTCGACGTGCCTGATCTGCCCATCGAGGTGCGGAATAAGCGGCAGACTGGTGGACGGGCACTTAGTTGGGATCACGGGCAATCCGCTGCACCCGATGAGTCGCGGGGGCGTGTGCCCGCGGGGAATTGCGGGCGTCCAGCTATTGTACCATCCGGAGAGACTCACATCTCCGCTGGTGCGAACCGGGCCTCGTGGGAACGACCAGTGGCAACCAGTCTCGCACGAGGAAGCCCTAGGCCAAATCGCTGAGCGCCTTCGGGTGCTGCGCGAGGAAGACAGGCCCGAGACCCTGGCCCTCTTGGCAGGTTACTGCGCCGGTACGATGCGGGACCTGTGGAGTCAGTTCCTGCGATCGTTTGGGTCGCCCAACTACGTGGCGGACGACTACGGCGACGGGACCGACGCGATCATGGCCCTGATGCACGGGATCCCGCGTCGTCCCAGCTATGACCTGGAACAGGCCGAGTTCGTGCTCTCGTTTGGGGCCTCCCTGCTCGAGTCCTGGTGGTCACCGCTGCAGGCTTTCGTTGCCTTTTCGGACTCGGGGGAAAGGAACGGGAGCCGTCGCCGATTCGTTCAGATCGACACCCGTTTTTCGCGAACGGCTGCGCGTGCGCACGACTGGATAGGCATTCGGCCAGGTACCTACGGCGTACTTGCACTGGGCCTAGCCTATGTGCTCATCAGGGATGAGCTGTTCGACGCCGATTTCGTCTCCCGCCATGTCTCAGGCTTCGAAGATTTCGTGGACGAGCAAGGCAGAACCGTAGAGGGCTACCGATCGCGTGTGGTTCGTAACTATCGAACCGAGGAAGTCTCGGCGATCACAGGCGTGCCGGTCGAGCGCATAACGTCGCTGGCCAGAGCGCTAGCGGAGGGCGGCAGGCAGGTCTCTGTGTGCGGAGCAGAAGTGATGTCGTCGCGGAACGGAGTACTCGCTGGCCTCGCGGTTCACAGTCTCAACGTGCTGCTGGGCAGCGTCAACCGTGCTGGCGGGGTACTGGTAGGGGACGATCTGCCGCTCGACCCTCTGGTCGAACCCACCTTTGACGGAACGAGCCGAGCCGGACTAAGCAAAGCGCCGGTTGTCGGAGCGCCACCGTTAGGCACCGGGGACCAAGCCAGCCGTTTTGCCGAAGTGGTGGCCAACGCAGAGGAGCCACCTGTCGAGGTTCTCCTGCTGTACTACGCGAATCCTCTGAATTCGGCCGCGCGGCGAGAGCAGTGGACGAGAGCATTGGAGAAGATCCCGTTCGTGGTCAGTTTCTCGCCCTTTCTCGATGATACGGCGCGCCAAGCCGACCTGATTCTTCCTGATCTGTCACCGTACGAGCGCTGGCAGGATGCGCCTTCGCCCAGCTCGTACCCGTATCCGGTTTGGGGTCTGACGCGGCCACTCGTCCAACCGCATGAAGGCGGGGTGAACACCGGTGATGCTGTACTTGCACTGGCAAAGAGCGTGGGTGGTGGTGTAGCTGAGAGTCTACCGTACCAGAGTTTCGAGGATCTGTTGCAAGTGCGTGCGAGGGGGCTGTTCTCGGCAAGCCACGGGATGATACTGGGCAGTGAATTCGAGCGACAGCACCATCGCGAGATGGAGCAACGGGGTTGGTGGCTCAGGGAGCACAATGAGTTCGAATCCTTCTGGGAAGATCTCGTTGAGAGCGGTGGGTGGACCGATCTCTTCTACGACGACACGGACCCGCTGAGGTTGTCCCGTACGCCCGACGCCCGCATCGATCTCATGCCGGCGGCGCTACTGGGTGCACAGGACGAGCAGCAAGTGGAACGACAGCTGTACCTGGATGTGAGATCGGATGATGATGCGGCTTCGGACGAATTCCCGTTACGGCTCATACCCTACCGGGTATCGACGCTCGCGTCTGGAACCTTGGCACTCGCGAAGTGGATTGTCGAACAACCAACGGTCTTTCCCGATGTCCTTTGGATTCCATGGGTGGAGGTGGCTCCGGCCACAGCCCGAGACCTTGGGTTCGGTGATGGCACCATGATATGGCTGGTCTCGGCTCAGGGCCGATATCGAGCTCGTCTCAAGGTGTTTCCAGGCACTGCGCCGGAGAACGTTTGTGCTCCATACGGGCTGCGCCATCCGGACGGTGAGCAGGCGAATCCACTCAGGTTGCTCGACGGTTCTTTCGACCCGTTGACCGGGTTGGCCTCGTGGTCTTCCACTTTCGTGCGGCTCGAACGGGCCTGATTGGACGACAGCGATGACGCGTTGGGGCATGGTGATCGATCTCGATAAATGCACCGGGTGTGCCGCTTGTGAGGTGGCGTGCAAGAGTGAGAACAACATCGCGCCGGTTTCACCGGAACAGGCTCAGATGGGTAGAGCCATGAGCTGGATGAAGATTATGGCCCATGTGGAAGGGGACTTTCCCAACACCGAGATGGACTCCTACCCACGTCCCTGCATGCATTGCGATAATCCGCCGTGCATCAAGGTGTGCCCCGTGCGTGCAACCTACATCAATGAAGAGGGTACCGTCGGCCAGATTTACCCGCGCTGCATTGGCTGCAGGTACTGCGCCAACGCCTGTCCCTACACTGCAAAGTACTTCAACTGGTACGGTCCCGAGTGGACCGAGTCAGAACGCCGGCATCTCAATCCGGATGTCTCGGTGCGACCCAAGGGTGTCATCGAGAAATGCACGTTCTGTCATCACCGTTTACAGAAGGCTCGCGAGGACGCTCGTGCCGAAGGGCGGGAGTTGCGAGAGGAGGATTACCAGCCGGCGTGTGTGGAGATCTGTCCAACAGACGCCATTACGTTCGGCGACCTTGAGAATCCAAGCCACCACGTGGCCGAACTCAGGGAGGATCCAAGAGCGATGAGGTTGTTGGAGGATCTGGGAACGCAACCGAAGGTCTACTACCTCCGGCGGGGACACTGAGGATGCGTCGCGAAGTGGCCGAGACGCTCGCCCGCATGGACGCCGACGAACAGGCGCTCTTGAGACCGCTCGTCGAAACATCTCGCGGCTTCTACGTAATGGCAGCATTCCTCGCTGCATTCGTACTGTGGGGATTCTTCTGCTACTACCTGCAGGTCCGCTACGGCCTAGGTCGTACCGGATTGAATCGACCGGAGTACTGGGGAATCTACATCATCTGTTTCGTGTTCTTCATTGGGATCAGCCACGCCGGCACCCTGATTTCAGCAATCCTCCGCGTCAGTAAGGCGGAATGGAGGCGTTCCATAACGAGGTCGGCGGAATTGATCACCGTTCTGGTGATCGGCTTCGGCGCGATTCAGCCGATCATCGACCTCGGCCGCCCCGACAGAGTGCTCAACGTGCTATTTCACGCTCAGCCACGGTCACCGTTGCTTTGGGACGTGGTGAGTATCGGACTCTACTTTACCTCCTGTACCATCTACCTCTATGTACCGATGCTACCGGATCTCGCCATCATCCGTGACTCGGGAATCAAGGCACCCCGCCTTTACAGGTTTCTCGCGGCCGGATACCGCGATACGCCGCGTCAACGAGCGG
Organism: Gemmatimonadota bacterium; assembly: GCA_039584755.1. Lineage (GTDB taxonomy): Bacteria > Gemmatimonadota > Gemmatimonadetes > Gemmatimonadales > GWC2-71-9. The sequence continues at coordinate 210 of JBDGXD010000399.1, read as the reverse complement.
TTCTCGAGCGCGTCATCGGAGTTCTCGCCATTGTTGTAATCCCGATCGCTGTGTCTGTGCACACCATCATTGGCTGGATCTTCGCGATGACACTCAGGCCCATGTGGCACAGCACCATCTTCGGGCCATATTTCGTGGTGGGGGCCATCTACTCTGGTATTGCAGCGATCCTGATCGCGATGGTGATCTTGCGACGTGCGTACCGGCTGG
>JBDGXD010000398.1:0-3865 GCA_039584755.1 Gemmatimonadota bacterium | reverse complement strand
TGGAGCGCCGGCGGCCACTGGTCCAACTGGATCCTCACCCATACCGACCGCTTCAAGGCGATCAGCTCCGGGGCCGGCACAATGAACTGGATCTCCATGTACGCCCAGAGCGACGTCCAGCGAAATCGGCAGTTCTACATCGGTGACGATTTCTTGTACGAGAACTTCGAGCCGTACTGGGACCAGTCTCCGCTGAAGTACATCCGGAACGCCAAGACGCCTACCATGGTACATGTGGTGGAAGGGGACCCGCGCGTGCCGAGTCCACAGTCGGTGGAGCTGCACATGGCCTTGAAGAAGCTCGGAGTCGACACGGAGCTGTTCATGTACCCGGGCCGCAGTCACGGCATTCCCGACCCACGCAACCGGCTCGTCAAGGCCGTGAGTGAAATGAAGTGGATGGATTACTACGTCCGCGGCATCGGTGAGAAATTTGCATGGCGGGACGTGCTGGAGACGTTGGAGAAGTAGACAACCGCCGCGGCCTCAGCTCGCGAGCCCGGTAGAACAGAGAGGTCCGACAGCGGAGTCGTTGTCGGACCTCTCAACTCAACATGGCGGTGGCGTTGAAATACCCGCGGGATCGCAGGGCCACTGGCGATCCCCCTAAGTCATTCCGGAGCCGTCTCGCTTACTCTACCTACCCTCCCAAAGATATGGACTGGCGAATCCTCACGCGCACCGGCTTGTCGTCGAACTGCCCCGGCTTGAAGACGGCACCGAGGGCCATCTGCCTAACCGGCTCATTGAGCCCCTCGTGTGGAGACTCGATGATCTCTACGGACTCGGGTTCCACCTTGCCCTCGGCATCCACGATGAACTGGACGACGATCGTGCCCTCAATGGGAGCCGTGTCAAGCGAATCCGGCAAGTCGAGATCGGGGTTGGACAGCAACTCTGGCATCATGCCAGGACTGGCGGTGAACACAGCGCCTGCGTCAACGAGGATCCATGCGACTGCCGTGTGATTCTTACTCTGCGCGGCGATGAGTGCGGTAAAGCCACCGGGCGCCTCGAAGTTGGGGTCAGCCCCGCTTTCCAATAGGGCTGTGACGCAATCAGCGTGCCCCTCCTCGGCAGCAGCAATGAGAACCGTGCGCCCATCCGGCGTTGCATCGTCGGCTGAGGCACCATTGTCGAGCAGGGTGGTGACCATCGCTGCATGACCGGAGGCCGCAGCCATGATGAGCGCTGTCATCCCGATGTCCGCACGAGCGCTCACTTCAGCTCCACGGCTGATCAAGACCTGGGCCGTTTCGACAAACCCGCCCAGCGCAGCCACCATGAGAGGCGTCCAATTCTCAGCGTTGGCTGCGTTGACATCCGCGCCCGACTCGATGAGGAATCCCACTACGTCTATTTGTCCGTTCGCCGCTGCGAAAAGAAGGACCGAGTTGCCAGCACTATCAGCAGCGTTCACACTATGCCCCGTACCGATCAGCAGCCTCACCAGATCAACGTCACCCATCGCGGCTGCCTGCAACAGCGCATCGCTGTCCTGAGCGCGAGACGGCGACGCGACACTCAGTGTCAGTACAAAGGGGACCAGTGCGAGCACTTTCGTTCTGAAGATCTTCATGTGTGTTTCCCTGTTATTGGTGCCGATCAGCGTGCCACCCCTCCCTCCGAGGCCCGACACGCCAGTACGGGAGCCGGATAGTGCTTGACAACCTACTGCTACTAAACTACATAGAGCCAACGCTGTTGGCCTACCCTTGGCGTCAAATCTGCCGGTCAAACCGTGTCCGGCCATATTCGGCTTCTTCACATATAGTTCATCCCATCTTAATACTCTGAGGGCGGGGTGTGGTTCCGGTGGTCAAGATCCTCCACTAAATTGTGGGGGTGTATTAGGGGAGCCCATTCCGGTAGCCTCGGTCGTGGAGACTTGTCTGAGGCCTGCCTTGATTTCCAGCCACAATACAGGAGGTAGCATGCAACCTATGCGTTATCCTCGATGGCCCTGCACAGCCGGTCTGTGGTTTGTGATGATGGCTGTAGGGGTCGTGCCGCTCATTGCGCAAACGGGTGGGACTGTACGCGGTCAGATAACTGACCGAGTCACACAGCGAGCGCTGACCGGCGCTTCGGTCGTTGTTGTCGGGACGGACTTCCGGGGCTCCGCCGACAACGATGGTAATTTCGTCATCCGCAATGTGCCGGCCGGCACGCACACGTTGCGGGTCGTTTTTGTAGGGTACAGCCCGGAGGAGCAGGAGTTGACGGTGAGTCGCACGCAGGAGACTGTTGTCAACTTCGGCCTGCAGCCGGCCGCCATTCAGTTGGATGAGGTCGTGCTCACTGGTACGGCCGGTGGTTCCGAGAAGCGTTCGTTGGGCAACGCGGTGGCATCGGTCAAGGTGGAGGAGTTTGTGCTGGAGGCTCCGATCAACTCGGTGACCGAGCTGCTCACGGCTCGTACGCCTGGCCTGACGCTTGTAGCCAACAGCGGCCAGACGGGCACCGCCTCCAACGTCCGCATTCGCGGTGCCGGCTCGATCTACGGCGGTTACCAGCCGATATACTACATCGACGGTGTCCGATTCGAGAGCGGCAACGTTGGAGGCGGCAGCACGATTCAGTCCGGATCGGCGCTCGACTTCATCAACCCCAAGGACATCGAGAGCATCGAGGTGATCAAGGGCCCGGCGGCGGCAACACTGTACGGTGCTGACGCGGCAGGTGGCGTCATCCAGATCATCACGAAGCGCGGTCAGCGCGGACAGGAAGGCGTTCGCTGGACCGCGAGCGCCGAGGCGGGCCAGGTCGAGTGGACAGAGTCGATCGGTAACCCGCTGAACTACTGGCGCTGCACCGAGTCGAACCAGAACTCGAATACCTACCCCGGGTGCCAGTTCATCGCGGGCAATCGTGACTCGCTCTCAACCTCTTGGTGGGACACGGACGCGAACGGTAATGCCGTGGAGAGATGGGACATTCCGGAGGAAGACTACCAACTGATTCCGGGCACAACGGACTCCGATGGCAATCCCACGACCGAATATTTGATTACGGACAACCCGCTGCGGCGTCACCCCGTTGCCATCCGCAAGGGCAGCGTCCAGGACTACAACCTCTCGGCATCCGGTGGCGGTCAGGCGTTCAGCTACTACCTGTCGCTCAACCGGAACGAAGAGCAAGGAGTATTCCTCAACAACTTTTCTAAGCGTACTGCGGGTCGAGCGAATTTCGACTTCAACGTGGTCGAGAACTTGGACATGGCTGTGCAGTTCAGCTATGCGAGAACCTCGTTGCAGCAGCCTCTCAACAACAACTCTTCGAACAGCGTTTTGAGGAACGCGTTCCGCGGTCGTGCCCGCGCCTATCGGCGTGACTGGGAAGCCGGTTTCCGCGGCTTCAATCCGTGGTTGTCGAACGAGTACAACCAGCAGCGCCAGATCGAACGGATGACGATCGGTTTCACCACCAACTGGGATCCGTGGTCGTGGTTCCAGAACAAGCTCACCTTGGGCATGGATAAGCAAGACTACCGTCAGACCACGTTCTACGAGATCGATACCACGGGTGCTTCACCGTGGGGCACGATCAACGGCACGGGGACGGTCAACCACTTCCTGCCGATCACCCACAGGTATACGGTGGACTACGCCGGGACGCTCGATTTCGACATCAATCCGACTTGGAGTTCGCGGTCTTCGGCAGGTATGCAGTTGAACTCCCGGATCCGGAAGACGACGTCATCGGGAGGTGAGGGCCTGGTTGCCAACAACCTGAACCTGGTCAGCTCGGCTGCAGTAACGACCGGTGGCGAGTCGTTCTCGGAGCAGACGTCGCTCGGCTTCTTCCTGCAGGAAGAGATCGGCTGGCGTGACCGACTGTACCTGACCGGTGCGCTGCGTGTCGA
>JBDGXD010000397.1:0-3893 GCA_039584755.1 Gemmatimonadota bacterium | reverse complement strand
CCGAGGGGAGACCCATCATACGGCCGTCCGGTCACAGATAGGGCGATGCCAGCCTCGCGATACCATCACGCAGTCGCGTTGGGAAACCACGCCTCGCCACGTCTGCCAGCGTGAACGGTCCGCGAGGACTGTCTTGAGGCGATCCCGCTGGTTGGTGTTTGGAGAGACGGGGTTGGTGAGGAAGACAGGGTACGCAAGGCACAATACAGGCGGCGTCAGGAGGAAGGTAACGCACAATGAATGACTTGATCCAACTCAGCTGGCTCTTGCCAGTGCTCGTTCTCCTGGGAGTTGTTTTCGTCGGGATGTTGTTCTCCTTCATTCCGGTACGGCTCTGGATCGAGGCCTGGTTCTCAGGCGTGCACATCCGGATGGGGACCCTGATCGGCATGCGTCTCAGGAAGGTCAGTCCGCCGGCCATCATTCGTCCGCTGATTGCAGCTACGAAGGCCGGACTTGCTTTGCATGTCAACGAGCTGGAAGCCCACTACCTGGCGGGTGGTAACGTCGGCCGCGTCACACAAGCGCTGATCTCGGCGGACAAGGCGGGCATCGAGCTTCAGTTCCAGATTGCGGCTGCTATCGACCTCGCCGGGCGGGACGTCCTCGAGGCGGTCAAGGTGTCTGTGAATCCGAAGGTAATCGAGACACCGAAGGTCACGGCCATGGCCAAGGACGGCATCCAGTTGAGGGCAGTCGCGCGCGTGACGCTGCGGGCTAACATCAAGCGCCTCGTGGGTGGCGCGGGTGAGGAGACAATCCTGGCACGGGTCGGCGAGGGGATCGTCTCGACCATCGGTTCATCGGACTCTCACAAGACCGTGCTCGAGAGCCCCAACCACATCACTGAAACCGTGCTCAGTAAGGGGCTGGATGCCGGCACTGCCTATGAGATTCTCTCGATCGATATCGCCGACGTGGACGTCGGCAGGAACATCGGCGCCGAGCTACAGACCGATCAGGCTGAAGCCGACAAGCGGATCGCACAGGCCCAGGCTGAGAGGCGGCGCGCGATGGCTGTGGCAGAGGCACAGGAGATGATGGCGAGAACTCAAGAGATGCGGGCGCAAGTGGTCCAGGCCGAGGCTCAGGTGCCCCTGGCCCTCGCCGACGCATTTCGCGCTGGGCGCCTTGTGGCAAAGCACGTGGGAGAGCAGCGGAATTAGCAGTCACCTGCTGTGCCAGGAGCCGCCGGTGAGTGGCGGTGGCTGAGTCCGTGCGGCACAAGCCGCAGTTCATCGCGCTCCAGACCGTAGTCGCCGGCCGGTTCTCGCTGGAACGGGAAATTGGACGTGGCGGAGGAGCCGTGGTTTACCTGGCGCGGGACGCAACTCTCGGCCGGCCGGTAGCCATCAAATTACTGGATCCCGACGTGGCGGCCGATCAGACCACTCGCCGGCGCTTCCTGCGCGAGGCCCGAACAGCAGGGCTGCTCTCTCAGCCAAATATCGTCCCGATCCACGCCGTCGAGGAGCATGGGGACATCGTCTTCTTCGTCATGGGCTACGTGGACGGCGAAAGCCTCCACCAGTGGATCACGCGGATCGGGATGCTCGAGATTGGGGAGGCAACACGAGTACTGCGTGAGGTCGCGTGGGCGTTGGGGTACTCCCACTCGCGCGGGATCACGCATCGGGATGTGAAGCCAGAAAACATCATCATAGAACGAGATACTGGACGGGCCATGGTGACCGACTTCGGCATCGCCCGGCACGTCGACGATCCGCACGGGGGCGAGATCGTCGGCACAGCCTACTACATGAGCCCGGAACAAGCGGCGGGCCGCCCCGTGGACACCCGGAGTGACATCTACTCGCTCGGGGTGACCGCGTTCTACGCGATCACCGGCCAGTTCCCGTTTCAAGCGGCCACGGACGAGCAAGTCCTCCTCTTGCACGAGACCCAGCCGGCTCCATCGGTGATCGGGCTGCGAGCGGGCGTCCCCGGGAGGTTGGCGGAGATCATCGATCGCTGTCTTGCCAAGGATCCGGCCGACCGCTTCGCGACGGCGGAGGAATTGGCGGCCGCCCTCGGGGACATCGCCGGCTCGATGCGTCGGGTACCCGTGGTCATCGAGAACTTTCTCCGGCTGGCGCAGAACACCAGCCGGCGGCTCGTGGTGCTGGCCCCCTTGGGCGGGCTGCTCGCATACGCCGTCGGCGGATTCGGCATCGGACACGTCCTGTTCTTCCTCTTCGTATCGTGGATTCTGGTGCTGGAGCTTGTTGTCCCCCCCACCGCGCTCATCGCGGCCGCACGTAATATCCAGGTGCAGGGCATTTGCTATGACGAGTTCTGCGAAATCGTGAAGGTGCAGGTCTCTGAAGGTTCCGGGACTTCCACGGCATCTGGCCAGCGCGTCGGAGTAGTCTCCCCCACGATGGCACTTCTGCTCGGCGCCGTCGGACTGGCGCTGGCGGTCGCCGCGCTAATGATCGCTCTCGTGTCGCGCTCCATGCCGGAAGCGTGGCGCCTTGGACTCATGTCGCTCGGCGTGAGCGGAATCATCCTGGCGTTGGGACCGGTGGGATGGGCGTTGTCAAGCATACTGGGCAGCCGCGTCAGCCAGTCGACCCAGCACGCTGTGTGGCTGGGTCCGTTTGGCCGTCGGTTCTTCAGTCTCGCCGCCATCGGTCTTGAGAGGGTCTCAGTGGCGGATCGTCCCAGCATTCGGCGACCCGAGGATCTCCTCAGTCAAGCGGTCAGATCCGCTCTCGCCGATCTGAGTGGCTTGCCCCAGCGCGAAGAAACGCTGGCGGCGATCGGCGACCTGGAGGCCAAAATCGGAGCGCTCCGGGCCGAGCGCGACTCCGTCGATCTCGCGTTGGACGAACGGGACGCGCCCGTCTTACGGACAGGGTCTTCGTCCGCCGCGTCGGAACGACTAAGCGGTGGAACGCTGATCCGAATGCACGATACCCGACTCGCAGTCAATCGTCAGATCGAAGAGGCCATTGCCGCGCTCGAGTCGATTCGGCTCGACCTGTTGCGGATTCGTTCAGGTGTCGGGTCGCACGCCGACCTGACGTCCAGTCTGAATGTGGCACGTGAGCAAGTTGCACTGGGGTCAGCCAGGTAGTAGCTCTCCGCAGCGAGCCCAGTCGAGGGACTACGTGGTACGTTCCGGTCAAAAGTCAGCATGGCTATGCCGATGGAGAGAACCTCATGCCATTGCGGCGTCCAGCTTGCTACCCAGCACCGACGGTAGCTTCTGGGAGTAGAAGGTATTGAATCTCAGTGATATCAAGAACGCGAGCCCACAATTGAATCGTTGACCAATCGGAGGATATGACAAATGTCAGAGGACGATCCCGGTTCGCCACTGCACACATGAAGCATGTTGTCCAAGTCAGTAGCGACGTACACCGACCTTGTGAAGACTGCAGGGAGTTTTAGGACCGACGATAACGTGGGCAACGCCATCAATCACTATCTCGAGCACGGCTACGTTCTGCTTCATGTAGGCACACAGACCACAAACGACCGTGACGGTAAACCGAGGCACTCAACGGTGGCGATAATGGGACTCAAAAGGGCGGCTAGGTGGTAGCATGTCATGATGCAGGAGTACTCTCACCCACTTTCGGCGAAGCAGGGAAGCAACAACCGCTAGACGTGCGCGCGCTGTGCCTGCCGATCTCCCGAGCTCGTACCCAACAGATCTTGCCTCTTTGACTCGCGCGCAACTTCGCCAGTGTCGTAGGCCACGTTTCGTATCATCGAATACAACACGGTCGCCTCGTAGCTACCCTTCAGTACGTTTGTTGCCAGGTCTTCGAGATTGGAAGCCATGTGACCCTGCCGACCTGAGTACCTACTCATGCTCAACCTCCTGTCTGTGGGGCAATCGTCGGTGGCCCCAGGGAATCCACAGGCACTGTCAACTCAATGCA
>JBDGXD010000396.1:0-3902 GCA_039584755.1 Gemmatimonadota bacterium | reverse complement strand
TATACCAGGTGCTTGGCTTTGATTTTCGTTTGCCTACAGCGTCCATCGCCCGCGATCCAAACGTTACTGGTCCCAATCCAGGTGGCGCACCGAGGCATTTCTGCGAGCAGGACCCCGCGGCGTCGATTCCCCAAGCATCTACCTCCAGCGGCATTCCACCGAGCGAAGTGACACAGTCCACGGCCACCAAGGCTCCTTCGTTCCGCGCCAGCCTCGCCACTTCGGCAATCGGTTGTTCCGCGCCGGTCGAGGTCTCGGCATGAACTAGCGCAACCAGTTTCGCTGGCTTGCGCCGCAGTTCTTCAGCAAACCGCTCCGGTTCCACTATTTCGCCGAATGGAGCCTCCAACACTCGTACGTTGGCACCGGCACGTGTTGCCATCTCGACGAGTCGTTGACCGAAATACCCGATGACTGCGACGATTACATCGTCGCCCGGTTCGATCAGATTCAGTACAATGGTCTCCAAACCTGATGTCCCCGTGCCCGACATGGGTATGGTGTGATGGTTCTTGGTACGGAACACCGCACGAAGCATCTCCATGGTACGATCCAGCACATCGAGGAAGTACGGATCGAGATGTCCCACCATGTTCCTTGACATCGCTAGCAACACGGCCGGATCGGGATTTGAGGGCCCCGGGCCCATGAGCAATCGCTCTGGTGGATCAATACCAACGTCTCTATGTGCGCTCTTGTCGTTCACTATATCCTCCAATGCCGGTTCGTATCCGCGGGAGACCCGATTTCGCTACCGCCCCTGCATACTCATGGTGACTTCCCTGGCCCCTTCAGCCACCGGTGCAGTACTCTCGCTACCATCCGGCCACCTGACCTTGACAGCGGATGGCTGCCGCGGCATGCCCATCACTTGCACCATTCCATCTTGCGATAGATGGCCGGATCCCGCGTGTATCTCGCGTGTGGGTCCCTCCTCGTCGCCGTACACCAGGCGAATGATCGCCCCCACAGCATTGGGGTTATCGACCGGACCGACCAAGCGAACACGCACACCAGGCGTGCCCAACTCGTAGTGATACAGGCGGCTGAAGTAGATGTCCGCCAGTCCGTCTCCATCAACATCACCCAAGGCCACGCCAGACCCGTTGTACAGGTGCTCGTTTAGCCTTGCCTGCTCTTCAGTGACAGAATTCTGGAAAGTCACCCCCGTCCGCGACGCAGGGAGCAGCTCGAAGCCGTCTCGCCCGGACCGGGCAATGGAGAGCTCGGCCCAGCGATACCCCTCCTCCTCATGCCATTCCAGAGGTCCCGGGCCACCACACCCGCACAGACCGGTAACGATCAGTATGACAGCACGACAGTGATCAGCTTCCGCATATCACCAATCCAGCAACTCGGGAGACCTGTCCGACGGGCAGGTGGGTTAGGGTAACTCGACCGCGCGAACAACTCCTCGGCCGCCGCCAAGGAATGATACCCTGCAAGCATGAGAATGGTAGCAGATCCGGCGTTGGGGCCGCAAACGCGTTGACAGGACCTCGCCCCGATCCTACAATGGCCTCTCACTCCGTCCCGACCAGCTGAAAGGCACACGATGGACCACGCCAAGTTGACGCCTCAGCGTGGATCGCAAGCGATCAGGGATTTCACTCGTGCTCTGCTGGATGACCTGCGAGCACTGGAGGCAATGATTGACCGCGGTCTGATCGAATCCGGTCGGCACCGCTTTGGTGCCGAGCAGGAACTGTTTCTGGTCGACCACCATTGGAGGCCAGCTCCGATTGCGCTGCAGTTGCTCGAGGACCTGGAGGACACCCGTTTCACAACTGAGCTCGCGCTGTTCAACGCAGAAATCAACTTAGATCCGCAGGACCTGGACGGCAGATGTTTCAGTCAGCTCGAGCGCCAACTCCAGGATCTTCTATCCAAACTGCGAGACAGTGCCCGAAAGCAGAACGCGGACGTGGTGATGACAGGGATCCTTCCGAGCATCAGCAAGTCAGACCTCTCGATGGAGAACATGACGCCACTGCCTCGCTACTACGCGCTGAACGAGGCTTTGACCAAGGCACGTGGCGGGCCTATGCGGTTTCACATCGAGGGAACTGACGAACTGTACCTCGAACATGATTCCGTGATGTTGGAAGCGTGCAACACGAGTTTTCAGGTGCACTTGCAGGTCAGTGCCGACCAGTTCGCAAGCTATTACAACATTGCACAGCTCATCGCTGCGCCGATCTTGGCAGCTGCAGTCAACTCCCCGCTACTTTTCGGCAAACGACTGTGGCAGGAAACCAGAATCGCTTTGTTCCAGCAGTCTGTGGATACTCGCAGCACATCCCCCCATCTACGGGAGTTGAGTCCACGTGTCCGGTTTGGCGAGAACTGGATCAGGGAATCGGTTGTCGAAGCGTTCCAGGAAGACGTAGCCCGATTTCGCGTAATTCTGGCAGGGCAGGTCGAAGAGAATCCGTTTGAGGTGATGGAACAGGGAAAAGTGCCAGGACTAAGGGCATTGCAGCTTCACAACAGTACCGTCTACAGATGGAATCGACCCTGTTACGGTCTGCGCGACGGCCGCGCGCAGCTACGCATCGAATGCCGTGCGCTTCCCGCCGGCCCATCCGTAGTAGACGAGGTCGCAAATGCTGCCTTCTGGATCGGTCTCATGTTGGGGGTATCGGCCGAATACGGAGACATAACCCGACACTTGGACTTTCATCACGCGAGGACCAACTTCCTTGCGGCCGCTCGGCAGGGGCCAACCGGTGTCTTCACCTGGGTGGGCGGCAAGAGCCGTGATGTTCCCGATCTACTCTTGAACGAACTACTTCCCCTCGCCGGAGAGGGATTGCGCTCTGCGGGAGTAGACAGCTCGGATGTCGATACGTACCACGGCATCGTGCGGGAGCGCCTGCAGTCACTGCAAACGGGCGCGCGCTGGCTGATCGAATCGAACTCAATGATGAAGTCGGCCAATTGGGCAGAGCGCGGCGCGACGCTCACAGCAGCACTGTTGAATCGCCAGTTGTCGGGAAAGCCGGGGCATGAATGGGAGCCAGCGAAACCTCAGGAAGGTGGAGGCTGGCAACCTGGACACGTTCAAGTAGAGCAGTACATGCAGACAGACTTGTTCACCGTCGCCGAGGATGAGTTGGTTGAGTTCGCGGCCTTCTTGATGGACCAGAGATACCTCCGGCACGTGCTGGTAGAGAATGAGGAACACAAGTTGGTCGGCATCGTCTCCTACCGCTCTCTCATACGATTGCTGGCCCAAGGAGAGTTGGGAAGAGACCGTACAACAGTCTCGGTCAGTCAGGTCATGGAGCGCAACCCGATCACCGTGACCCCGGAAACCTCTACGATGGACGCCATAGAAATCATGCGGACAAACAAGGTATCTGCCCTACCGGTCTGCAAGAATGGCAAGCTCGTGGGCCTGGTGACGGAACGAAGTTTCATGGGAATCACGGCCGATCTCTTGCAAGAGAAGCTACGTGATGCTCGAGCGCGGCGGTTGTAGTATTCTTGTCAGCGTGTAGGGAACTCAATGGTGGTTTCTTGCGTATTGTTCATATAGATGACGTTGATTGTTTCGAGACCCATGTATAGCTGCCTCTTCTGCCAGCAACACCTCGGTCACAACGAGTTGATCGAGCTTTGCCCGGTGGGACGGCGATTGGCGTTCGATGAGCGCAAGGGCCGTCTTTGGGTGGTATGCCCCCACTGCGGTAGCTGGAACCTCACACCGCTCGACGAGCGCTGGGAGGCAATTGAGCAATGTGAGCGTGAGTTCCGGGCCACGTCAGTACGTGTTTGCACTGAGAACATCAGCCTGGCCGTTGTTTTCGAACGCCTCGAGCTGATTCGCATTGGGAATCCGTTTCGGCAGGAGTTGGCGGTTTGGCGCTACGCTGACGAACTCAGAGGACGTCGCCGCC
>JBDGXD010000395.1:0-3911 GCA_039584755.1 Gemmatimonadota bacterium | reverse complement strand
GTGGCCTCGGCCGCTGCACGGGCGGTCTCCAGTTCCGACGCTGCGCCGAAACGTCCGGGGTCGGGGCTGGGATTGAACGACGTGGAAGTGGGGATTACTTCGATGACGTCGATCTCCTGCAGGCCCTGCGCGATCCAATCGGCGGCGAGATTCCCCAGCGGGTCCAGAGCTGGGTCCCCTGTCCGGTTCTGGAGCGGCAAGACCAGCACGCGGTTCGGGTCGAGCGCTGTATCTGCGAGCAGCCAACCCAATCCAACGACGATGGCCGCGACAGCGATCAATGACACCGCAACGGAGGCGAGCAACGTCCGTCTGCGGGTTACCGTGACCGGCGCGGACCCGCGGCGGCGCGCATCCCCCCCATCCCCCTCCAAGGCCGCAACGAAGCTCGTAGCCGAGTCGAAACGGTCCGCCGGCGCCTTAGCCAGCGCCCGCTCGAGGGCGGCGGCAATGTTGTCAGGCACCGTTCGCCGCAGGTCGGAAACCGGACGTGGGGTCGCGTGGATGTGTTGTCGCGCGATACCATGTGCTGTCGGTCCGGTAAACGGAGGCACTCCCCCCAGCATCTCGTAGAGCACGCACGCGAGGCTGTACACGTCGCTGCGGCCGTCGACGGCCTCACTCCCCGCACTTTGCTCCGGGCTCATGTACTGCGGTGTACCCATCACTGTCCCCACCTTGGTCAGGCGCAGCTCGCTGGCGACGGACGCCGCGCGAGCTATCCCGAAGTCCGCCACCAGCGCGTGGTCGTCAGACAGAAGGATGTTCTCGGGCTTGATGTCCCGATGCACGACACCGCGCTCGTGGGCGTACGTCAGCGCTTCAGCGACGTCGTGGGCGATGGCCAGTGCGTCACCGACCGCGAGCTGCCCTTCGCGCTCGAGCCGGTCTCGCAATGACTCACCGTCGACATACGGCATCACGTAGTACGGCTGTCCGTTGATGGAACCCGAGTCGTGCACCGGTACGATGTGGGGATGCGCCAGTTTCGCGGCGATCTGGATCTCGTGCAGAAACCGCTCCTGCCCCATGTGAATTGACAGGTCGGGATGCATCAGCTTCAACGCGACATTCCGCTCGTGCCTGAGATCGCGCGCCAGGTACACGGTGGCCATCCCGCCCATGCCGATCTGTTTCTCGAGACGGTAACGGTCGGCCAATAGTGAGTCTTCGCCCGGCTCCGGCTCATCCCCTCGTGGGGTTTGCAACGCAACGTCGCTCGGCATTTCAGTGGGTGCCGGCGCCGAGGCTTCACTCCCCGGGGTCACTGCGTAGGTGCGCGCCCGCACCTCATCAGCCAGTGCTTCGGTCTCCGGGGAGGGGGTGAGCTCGAGTTCGTCCGCCAAGCGCCGGGCGAACGTCTCGTACTCCCGCACCGCACCCGCGCGGTCGCCCAGCCGGTCCATTAGCCGCACGACGCGCTGGAGCAGCCGCTCGTCCAACGGCGCCAGGCCTCTCGCGTGTCGGCCCCACCCACCGGCGGCGCTCGTGTGGTTGAGCTGCGCTTCTTGCTCCGCCAGCTCCAACGCCGCCGTCGCTGCGCGCTGCCGCAGGTGTTTGCGTCGCTCGTGCAGCCAACGCTCGAACTCCGGAGCTTCTGACACGTAGAACCCGTCGAGCAGATCGCCGCGGTAGAGACGCAGCGCCGTTGCGCGGCCGCCCTCGTTCAGTGCGGCCTCGAATGCCTGAACGTCGGTCCAGAACTTGGTGTCAGACACCGCGACCTCGTCGTCACCCCGCGTGACCACGACATCTTCGCCCAGAAACAGACGCAGGCGGTAGAGCGACTGGCGTACGGCACTGCGTGCTCGCGCCTGGTCCAGCTCGGCCCAGAACATCCCGATGAGCGAGTCTCTCCGCTGGAAGCCGCGCCCGGACCCGACACTGAGGAACGCCAGCAGTCCCAGCAACTTGGGGCGAGCCAGGACCGCGCGCGTGTCGCTGCCCTGGGGCCCCTCCAGCTCGGCGGGACCCAGTGCGCGGAACTCAATCGCCTGTCGTGAGACACCCTGTGCGTCCAACGCACCCCCAGGAGACGGAGCGGAGACAGTGTGGAGACGCTACCCACCTACTGTGCGCTCCAGGTAGGCCGGCCGCAACCACCATAGGCCGGCTGCGACGAATCCGTTTCAAGGGAGGACACCATGCAGCAGACAACGACACGGGGCGCGGGGCGGGGCAGCGGGCTCACGTTCCGCTTGCTCACCCTCGGGGCTATCGGCTGGACCATCGGTTGTGCTGACATCGACTTCAACGGACCGGAGTTCCCAGACCGCGACTGGCCGTTCTCCAACGACACTACGGGACAGGTCCGCGTGTCGTGGGATTGGCGCAGCCCGATCCCAGTGGGTCAGCACATCGAGATCAAGGGCGTATCCGGCGACATCCGCGCCACTGCGGCGCTGGGCAGTGAGGTAGTGGTCACCGCAACTAAGATCGGCCGGCCCGGCGCGGTTGCCGCGGTGAGCATCGAGGTCGTGACTCACTCCTTGGGTGTGACGATCTGCGCCGTCTATCCCAATGTGGAGGGCCGACCGCCCAATGAGTGCGAGCCGGGAGACGGGGGCAACATGGCGGTGCGGGATAGCGCCGGCGGCAATGTCAAAGTGGAATTCGCGGTGGCAGTGCCTGAAGGCGTGGCCTTAATCGGCCGGACGTTGGCGGGAGATATCGTGGCCACGGGGCTCCGCAGTGACGTCTTCGCTCACAGCCTGGCCGGCGACATCGATGTATCGACCACGCAACTGGCGACCGCCAGAACCCAGTGGGGATCCGTGGTCGCCGCGCTCGGCCTGCCAGACTGGCGACGCGACCTCGAGTTCTCGACGCTCACCGGTGACATCCGGGTCACCGTTCCGGCCGCCACCAATGCCCTGGTGCGGGCGACCACCCAGGCAGGTGACATCATCACGGATTTCCCGCTCAGCCAGTCGTCCGGCCAGATGTGGGGTACGCTGGGGAGCGGTGGCCCGACACTCACCCTGTCGACGCTCGCCGGAGATCTCGCCCTCAAGCGGGGCGGATGAGTGGTGACCGTGAGACAGTGTTAACAGACAACAGCGCAGTGGCACAGGCTGACAGCCAGCGGCCTGTGCCCACGCGATGATACGACGAGGAGGATCATCATGAAAACGAAGACTGGCCTGCACTTCGGAGCCCTGCTGGCGATAGCGTCGGTTTCGTACCCCTCTTACGCTTGCTCTTCGATCCAGGCACCCGAGCTCAACCATCCGTGTGTGTCGTGGTGCAACACGGTCGCTCCATGGCCCCATGACGGGAATCCATACGAGAGTCAGAACTTCACCATCTATAGCGACGGAGCCAGCCGACAGGCTCTAATGGACCTCGCGGCGATCGCCGAAGACGTGCTGACCGATCTCAAGACGTTGTTCGAGATCCCCAGCAACGACCTCTTCGTTCTTCCCGCGAATCAGACCAAGATCCACCTCTACGCATACAAGCACCATTTCCCCACTCAATGGGGCGGACAGGGATTCTGGGGCGGGATGATCATCTTTGCTCCGGATCACCCGGAGCGCACAGAGGCGGGTCACACCGAACCCGGCAACTACACGCGTCTAGTGACGCACGAGCTCATGCACGTGATACAGGGTCTACTCGTCGGATCCAACCACTCCTACTCAACGCATACCTGGTTTGAAGAAGGACTGGGAGAGTTCGTGTCGGCCCTGAACCCAGAGCGCAGTATCCTGAACGTGACGGACCTGAACGACTTGATCGCGGAGTACGGCGAGCTGAATCCCATCGCGATCCACAACGATATGTATCCCGCCATCCAGAACGTGGGTCAAAGCTACTTCTACCCCATGTTCGAGCTGACCATGAAATACTCGCTCGACGATCGTGGGCTGGCGCGGTCGCTCTTGGATGTCAAGCAGGTGTTCCTCGGC
>JBDGXD010000394.1:0-3913 GCA_039584755.1 Gemmatimonadota bacterium | reverse complement strand
TGGCCACCTCAACGAGAGTGGCCGCCGATGCCGCCGACAAGCTCTTCGGCTTTGGCGGAGGCGCGGCCATGTCGGGGATCGTGATGTTCTCGACATTCGGCGCATTGAGTGGGATAATCCTGGCAGGTCCGCGAGTCTACTACTCTATGGCTAAGGACGGGTTGCTGTTTCGCTGGGTGGGAGACGTGCATCCCAGGTTCCGTACACCACACCGGGCGATTCTCCTCCAAGCTGTATGGTCGTCAGTGTTGGTGGCGACGGGAACGTTCAGGGTATTGTTCACAAGGGTCATATATACCGAGTGGATCTTCTTTGGCTTGCTGGCTATCGGTCTCATCCTGTTACGCCGCCGGGGGGAATCCAGCAGGGGTTATTCGGCTTGGGGATACCCAATCCTGCCAGTCGTGTTCACAGTTTCCTCGTTCGCAATCGTGTTGAACCAGATTGTGTCGAACACAGCGGAAAGCGTGGGTGGGCTTTCCATGGTATTGCTCGGATTGCCAGTCTACTATCTATGGGCACGTAGCCGATACGTGCGGAGGTGAAGAATTTCATGGTCATCGACTTCCACAATCACTACTACCCGCCGGAGTACATAGAAACTCTCCGACGAGGCCCCAGCAATATCACGGTCTCCTTCGATTCCGAGAACAATCCGGTTCTGCACTCTCCAGGTGACAAGAACATCGCGGTGCCCGGTCACCGTGACATAGAGTTCCGCGAGAAGGTTATCGATGAAGCGGGTGTTGCCAAGCAGGTGCTCACGTTTACGGCACCGGGTACTCTGATCGACGACCCAGATACCTCCGCTACGCTTGCCCGGAAGGTGAACGATGCTCTGGCCCAGATAGCTACGGAGCGGTCAGATCGCTTCACGGCACTCGCCACTCTTCCGCTGAACAACTCGAAGGCAACGGTCGTGGAGTTCGAGCGTGCCACCAACGAACTTGGCTTCAAGGGCGTCATGCTGTTCAGTAACGCCAACGGCGTGGCGCTGGCGGACGAGCGCTTCTGGCCGTTGTACGAACGAGCGAGTGATATGGGTTCGGTAATGTATATCCATCCAACGTTTCCACTGGGTGTACAGGCTATGACCGATTATTGGCTCATGCCATTAGTCGGCTTTGTATTCGACACTACACTTGCAGCGGCCCACCTGGTGTTCAGTGGAGTGGTCGAGCGGTTTCCTGGAATCCGATGGGTGCTGGCCCACTTGGGAGGTACCATTCCCTATCTGGCTGAACGACTCGACAGGGGGTACTACGCGTTCAGTGAATGTCGTAGAGAGATCAACAAAGTTCCGAGTGAATACTTGAAGAACTTCTACTATGATACGGTCAACTTCGATGTTGCTGCGCTGCATATGGCAATCGAGTTTGCCGGAGTGGACCATCTGCTCGCGGGGAGTGACTATCCACACCAGATAGGCAGCCTCGAAAAGATGATAGCCAGCATCAAAGCGCTCGATTTGTCCGACGAAGACAGCGCCAGGATATTGGGAGGCAACACGGCCGGCCTACTTGATCTCTAACGACGGTGGGGTGTACGCTACTCGAATCTGACTGACAGAGTATCCTGCTGCTCGAGAGTCGGCTGGAGACCGGCAAAACTCTGCATGTTGCCCGAGCCAGTCTCACCAACGATCACCGTATGTGGATCCAAGTCGAACACCTTTGGAACGAAACTGGTGCCGTTGATGCGAATCGTGTAAACCACGTCGGCCGAGCGCTCGTTGATTACCTTGACCACTGGATTCTGCAACCCCTCCACTTCCAAGCGGGGCAGATATGCTACCGCCTCCCGCCCATAGTTGTCGGTCTGACTGAACACCACCGGCCAGCCTGGGTACGGTGCGTCATTCGCCAGAGGATCCGCCCAGCGGGGCCAGTTCTCCAAACTGATCTCACGGGTATCACGGTTGAAACGCGCAATGCCGTAACCTGGTGCCAAGTCGTGGAGCAACTCGGGTTCCCTACCTGACTTGGTCGGGTTCGACACCGCGTGTACGGTCATCTTGTTGCCGAATCCATCCTCGTAATCACCGGTGTATCGCGGCGATTCGGGGTCACGATTGACTCCCGCTTTCGGCGGGTACCAGCGGCGCGGCCAGAAGTTGGCAACTGACGGCACACAAAGCGCGAATGCAGCGTCACCCCAATCGTCGACACCATACTGCACTGTGCTGCCGAGATGCTGATCTCCGGCCAGGTGCACCGCAAATGCTTTGCGCATGAGACGAAGCGCCCGGTTGCGCCCCGACTGGGGCCAGCCGTGCGAGTCCATGTCGCTCACCAGCCGCTCGTTTTCTGGGTATTCTCCGGGTTCCAGGATCGGAAGTGATGGGATGATTGAACCGCTGGTCGCGCTGTCGGGCAGAGTGGCCACATTGGCGAACAATGACTGCGACAGCACAACCTTCATCCATGTACCACCGCTCCAGTCGCTAGCCCAATGCTCCAAGAAGTCCAGCTGTCGCTCGCCCAGCAGCACAGCGCCGGGAACGTCTGCCTCTGTCTTGGGATCGAACTCGTGGTTCTGGGCCCAGCCATTCCATATCTGCGCATGCGGCAATAGCGGTGCCGGTGGCGACTTGAACTTGCGGTCTTCGACTACTGCGAAGCTGACGCCACCGTAGGCTACCTCCGTGTAGTACACGCCGATTCCTTGCAGCACTGGGGTGGGGTCGTAGGGATCGGGCAGATGACTGGCCTGCGTCCGTTCGACCATATTGACCCAGTCCGGTGGTAGCTTGTAACCGCCTTTGTCCTGCGCTGCCGCCCCCGTCAAACCGCGAGGTGTTGCCCTGCCACCAGCCCCCCAAGTGTTTCCGTGGTATACGTCGTGGTCGTCCGGTATCGTCACCGACGGTATCTCGTCCGTTAGCTCGCCAAACGCCCAGTACCACAAGTACCATTTGTACAAATAGTCCTCATAGGGATGTGAAAGATCGGCAGTCGTCGGACTAGCACCTTCGTATACCTGATCACCACTGAAGAACAGGAAATCGGGCTGGTGGGCAGTGACATGTTTCACGATATTGCTATGCGGGAACCAGATGCCCGAATCCCAGGGGAACCAACCACCGTCGACACCTGCCCAACGCCCGGGTAGCGGTCGAGCCACATTGTGGTTACCCGTAAACGCAGCTACGACGATCTCATCTTTACCGATCGGCTCCTGGCGCACCACTCCGTTCTTGTAGTAGGTGTCTGCTGTACCATCAGTGTTGATCAGCTCATAGCTCAGGCGAAACGGCACGCTGCGGCTCGAATCCCAGTCATCGATCTTGAAGGTCGCTGTGTAACCAGGGATTAGTACTTGTGCCGTTCCTATGCTTTCCCACGATCCCGAACGACGTACTTGTAGTTCCACTGTTGTGTCGTACAACGGGACGGATTCAAGATCGGCCGCTGTCTGGGAAGAGTCCGTGCTACTCCGCCGCCCATCCGCGGCAATCAGCGGCCCTGTCCGCGGCCCAACTGGCATCAGCTGGGCGGTGAGCTTCAGAGTACCACGACTCAGCGTATGCTGGCTTCCCATGACTGGACCGAGCTGACGGTCATCATGAACCTCGAACTTGCTGCCGTCGACCACCCAGGTGTGAAACCAGTGTGCAGTGGAGCCGCTCGCAGCGCTGTGCGAAACCAAAGCGACGTTGCCAATCAAGCGCTCGGGGTCGACGCCGTCGACGTCTAGTGACATGCTGTCGTCACCAACGGCGGTGATTCGAATCGAGTAGCCACTTGGATGGGGAGTGGCATGGACGCGCAGTGTGACCGAGTCTGTCTGCGAGAGAGCAGAGTCACTGAGTGCAAGCAGTCCTGCTTCTTGCGCGAAGTCACGCACGAACAGTCTACCACCGTTATCCATACCGATGTACAACCCACCGGCCTCTCCGTAGCTGTGATGGATC
>JBDGXD010000393.1:0-3945 GCA_039584755.1 Gemmatimonadota bacterium | reverse complement strand
CAGAGTTCAGAGTTCAGAGTACAGAGTACAGGGTACAGAGTAGATCAGTGTTCATCCGCAAGTTTCCGCGTCAATCAGCGGCCGTCAATCAGCGGTCGACAGGACTAGATCACCCACTTCGACAAGAACATGATGCTCCTGTAGCGGTAGTTGCCGACGTCGGAGCCAAACACACTCAATCCAGTAGTCGAGTAGCCACCGGACAACTCGAATTCGCGACCCGGTAGCAGCCGAAAGCCGATCGCAATGCGGACCCGTCCCGCTCCCGACACTTCACCACCCTTGCCCACCTGCTGTACTCCCGGAGCAGCCTCCACCGTGGGATACCAGCGACCGAATCTGGCTTGCCAACGAACGTTGACCTCACCCAAGACGTAGAGGTCGGGGTCGAAATAGCCGTCGTTCAGATTCTTGTCGAAACCGAACGATCTGAGTGATCCGCCGACCGTGAACTGCCGTGACACCCGTGTCGAGGCGTGGACGTACGCTGCCCAACGGGTATTTGGCTCCGATCCATCGAGTCGCGTGTACGATGCACTCAGCTGGTAACGCCAACCGCCACTCGGCGTCGCACCAAGATCCAGGCTCACCATGTCGATCACAACGCTGTTCTGTACCAATAGCAACGAGGCGTCTAGCGGCTCGTGGAGATACCCCAACGTCCCCGTGATCACGTTCCTTCCGGGACTCGTGACCTTCCCACTGAGGCGTCCCTGGGCTGTGGAACCCTCCACGTTGTTGCCGCTGGCTCCCAGCCCCAACGAGATGTCCCAGCCCGGCGGCAACTGCACCCGACCCTCGAGTTGAGCACCGTATGCATGCGAATTCGAGATGCCACTTCCCGAGATTCTCAGCTGACGGGTGTAACCCATTACACCTATCTCGAAGCGGGGGTCGCGACGCCAGGCTCCCGTGGCTGTGAGCGTCGAGATGCGATTGCCGTCGGAGTCGTTCTCGTAGACGATCGAGGCACCTGCGCGCGGTGCGACCGCGGCACGGACCCACTGCATCTCTGCCTGAACGTCGCGGCTTGCCGGTGCGAGTTGCTCCGCACGCCGCAGCACTACGAACGCCTCTCCATCTCTTCCCTGCCACCGCAGGTTCGCCGCCAAACCAACCAGCGCGCCCACATTGGCGTCATTTTGCTCGAGTGCTCGGCGCCACAGGCTTTCTCCGCTGGTCAGGTCACCGCTCCAGCTAAGTGAACGTGCGATGCCTTGCAGGGCGTCGACATCTGTTGAGTCGGCGGCGAGTATCGCTCGGTAGATGATAGCGGCCGAGTCGAGTTGATCGTCCCAAGCAAGTACGCGCGCCAATCCCAGTAATGCCTCACGATCGCCGGGGTCCGCCTGCAGCAGGCTGTCATAGATCGCCATCGCAGCATCGAGTCGCGACGCCCACGAGAGAACGAGCGCGCGTTCCCGCGGAATGGAACGGTCCTCCGGTAGTACTTGGCCGATCCGTTCGTAGGTCGATAGAGCAGCACTGTACTCTCCAGCCCAACCCTGAAACTGCGCACGCGCTTGCAGCGCCGCCACATTACCCGGTTCCTGCTTCAGAACCTCATCCAGCAATTCGATGGCATGCTCGGTGTCCCCTTTCCACGCGTATATCCGAGCTCTATCGATCGCCGCTTCCCAGTTGCGCGGAGAGATTCCAAGCAAGCGGTCGAACAGCCGGATACTCTCCGCGTACTGTCCGTCCCAGCCGAATATGAGCGCCATGCGATGCAGCGCGCGTTCGTCGGTGGAATCAGCAGCCAACAGTTCGGCATAGAGTCGCTGTGCAGTCTCGATGTCACCTCGCCTCCAGGCGGCATCCGCCTCATCCTGCGATGCGGCACGCTCAACACCAATGCACAGCGCTCCGACCAATACCATGACAACGACCGACCGTTTCACGGCCTGCCGTCTACCGCGACTGGTGGTGTGAGGGTCTGGAACACCCGGCGCATCGCAGCGAACGCCGACCGCCGGCGTTCACGCCAGGTCGGCTGCTCCCAGGTGCTCCAACTGAAGCGTGCCACAGTCGAGCCATCTTCCGGCATTGCATGCCAGTCTCCCCTGTGGTCTAGCGTGGCCGTTACGATGCCGATCGACTCCACTGTCATAGTACCAAGATCGCCACCGAACCGCTCCGAACCGGGACCGTCCTGCAACACTCGTCGCTGACTGGGGTCGGTGAAGTTGAGCAGCATCCAGGGGATGCGGACTTCCAGCAATCCGTCGGATTGACGCTGCCACAAACCATCCGGTGGAGCGCCCATTGGCAATATGCCACGGTCATAACCGAGTGCAGCGTACTCGATACCATCAGGCGTGAAACGGGGGCGATTGGTGACAACCATGAGCGAGTCGTAGAGACCGTCATCGTTTCTGCGGGTCACATACTCGTCGTAGAACCACTGTTCCACTCGCCCACTGAAGAGATCCGGTGGCTTGGCTACGGCGATCGATCGGACACGCATG
The DNA here is from genome assembly GCA_039584755.1 of Gemmatimonadota bacterium. GTDB lineage: Bacteria > Gemmatimonadota > Gemmatimonadetes > Gemmatimonadales > GWC2-71-9. The sequence continues at coordinate 1,477 of JBDGXD010000393.1, read as the reverse complement.
TCTTGCACCACGAGCTGCGAACGGACCGGGTCGATCAATACCGGGTTGGATGTGCGATCGGCCAGGAGTCTCACTTCATCCTCGGTTACGCGCAGCACGAACTCGAGCCCGACCGGCAACCGAGCGCCTACCTTGTCGGGCCAGCGAAAATCACCTGACTTGGAATCGATAATGTCAAAACCGACCAACAGTTCGTCATACCGGCTCTCGCCAGGCTCGAACAGCAGCCAGAGGTACGCCTCATCTACCGCGGCACGCAGCGTCCCGCCGACAGTCTGATACAGCGGTTGTACTCCCTGCCATGCTGACGTTCTCTGCTGCAGCGTGTTGCCCGCAAGCACCGCACCCGGTTCCATCGCGATCAACCCATAGTGTTGCTCGGCATCCAGTCTGTTCAACCACAAACGGTTGCGATCGGCTGGCAGTTCATACTCGATTACGATCCAGTTCTTCTTGAACCACTCGTCGATCCACGCGAAAACGGCACCGCCGGCCATGCCGGCCTCGGCTATCTCCCGTGTCAGTCGCACGTCGATCTCCGCCATTGCACTTTCGGAGTGGCCGCCGTGATGCCACCCCTGTGGTTGCAGATGTGCTATGCCCAGACTGGCCGGCACACCATACTCTGCAATTACGACCGGCATATTGGGATGATGTCGCTTGAGATCGCGCAGGTAACCGATGTAGTTGGAAGCACCGAGTGACGATTGTGTCCTGCTGTATTCCTGATCGAGGATCATGAAGTCCGGATAGTAGGGATACGCATGGAACGCAGCGAAGACGCCGGCGGGCAATCTCTCCGTAGCGACCATGTGCGTGGCATCGAGCCCAACAGCGTCGTTGTCGTATTCTTTGGGATATCGCTCTACCACCTCGCCAATGGATTCTCTATGCTCGACCTCCCGCGCAACGGTCATTTCGGTCGGATGGGTCATCGGATCGAGCGTAGGCCAATTGGTGTAGGCGACCGGACGCTGTGATCTGTACTGTTGCATCTCGTAGGCGATGATCTCATCGCACGCCTTGCCCAGCCAAGCCTCCATGGCACTGCCGTCGCGCACCGTGACGTATTCACCCGACCATTGAGTCAAGTCCGGGCGCAGTTCGTTGAACGCAACTACCGAGAACGGCTCCCATTCCCTGCCAATGACGTAGGCGAGCACCCAGCGCGAGACATCGGCCGTGTAATAGCCCCACGCATGTCCCGCGCGCGGTTCGATGTCAGCGCGTCCATGCAACAAGTCCACCACGCGGTGCATCTCCGCAAAGAACTCGGATTCCCACTCGGGATCGTCGTATACGTGATTGGGTGGCAATTCGGCCCATACACCGTGGATCACCCAAAGCGGTGACCTGGAGTGAGTCGTGTTGTAGTCGAGCAGTGCCTGGTAGAACCATGGTGGGTGGATCGTGTAGACCCGTATCGTGTTGGCACCCAGTTCCCCCATCTCTGCAATCCATCTTGCGTACGTCGTCG
>JBDGXD010000392.1:0-3955 GCA_039584755.1 Gemmatimonadota bacterium | reverse complement strand
ATCACACGGCTAAGAAGAGCCAGACATGAAGAGGTGGAGCGTCTCCTCGCTGGTTCTCGTGCTGGTGGCGTTCGCGTGGCAGCGGGAACTAGTGTCTTTTGCGACTCAGGACGGTGGCATCGTCTACGCCGACGTATATGGAGCCGGCGACCACGGTGTTGTGTTGGCCCACGGTGGCAGGTTCACGAAGGAAAGCTGGACCGAACAGGCGCAACAAGTGGCGGCAGCCGGCTTCCGCGTCGTAGCCATTAACTTCCGTGGCCGTGGAAAATCGCGAGGCGGACCACAGGCAACGGCCGGCGACGAGTATTTCGATGTATTGGCGGCAGTACGATACCTGCATGAGACTGGTGCAACAGAAGTGTCGGTTGTAGGAGCTAGTTTCGGTGGTGGGGCAACAGCCCGGGCGGCGGTCGAGTCGTCACCCGGTGAGATCGACCGCATTGTGCTTGTTGCGCACTCGTCTATTGACCAACCCGAGCTAATGCAGGGTCGCAAGCTGTTCATAATCGCTCGGAATGACACCACCGGCAGCGGAGCTCTGAGGCTCAGGGCCATTCGCGATCAGTTCGAACGCGCACCGGGTCCGAAGGACCTGGTCATCCTGGAGGGATCGGCTCACGCACAATACCTATTCCAAACAGATCAGGGACCGCGGCTGCTTCGGGAGATCATCGGGTTTCTCTCCGAACCCTACTGACGCTGCAGACCGGAGGGCATGCATGCAAGCCGACGAACTACTCCAACTGACACGGCACATGGATTGGGCCGACGCATCGGTTTGGGCCGCCGTTGTGGCGACCTCGGAAGCACACTCAGACAAACGCATGAAGGATCTACTGCATCACCTCCATGTAGTTCAGTGGGTGTACCTGCAAATCTGGCGGGGTGACCCACTCGACACTCCCGACGTATCCAGCTTCGCCGATCTTGGTGCGATACGTGATTGGCGTCGCGAGTACTACGCCCAGCTCACTAAGTTCTGGGACGGTGTCGATTCGGAGCTGTTACGACGGCAGGTTGATTTCCCGTGGGCAGGCGGACTGGTGAAGCGCTGGGGCGCGGCACAGCCGGTCACCGTAGCTGAATCCGTTGTCCAGACGTGCTCTCACAGCACTTATCACCGTGGTCAAGTCAACATGCGGCTGCGCGAGCTGGGGGGAGAACCGCCGCTGGTGGATTTTGTGGCGTGGATCTGGATGGGCCGACCCGAACCTGAGTGGGATCAGGAAACATGAGCACGGACGCCGCGAAACAGCTGCTGCAACAGGCGTTCGGCGCTCGTCGACAGAACCGGCCGGAGGACGCCCTGCGTCTTTCCCGCGAAGCCGTGGAGCTTTGTCGCACCGTCGGCGAGCCACGACTACAGATCACGGTGCTCAAGGCTCAAGGCAGACCTGAGGAATCAAGCAGGCCGTTGACTGAGGCGGAGTGAAAGACTCAATTCCGAGGGCTGCCAGCTAGTCCGGGGACATAGGACGGAGCAGACGAAGAAGCCGCTCGGCAGCTCGCAGATGCAGCATCACAAACTGGGGAGACCGTTATGACATCGCCACGCTTTGTAATGTGTTCTCTGCTATTGGTCCTGATCGTGAGTTGCCGGCCTGCTTCAGACGACGTATTGAGTGCCGCTGAACGGCAAGCAGTCGCTGACACGGTCGCGCAGCTGTTCAACGGGATTGCGGAGGCAACCAATGCCCTGGACTTCGACCGGCTGCTGAGCTTCTACCGCGAAAGCGAGGACCTGACGTACGTAGCGCAGGGCCGGGTGACACGCTCGCATGCTGCGTTTGCGGGACTCGTGGATGCTCAATTCCGCGGTGTCACCGGAGCCGACCTGCAGTGGATAGACACGTACGTCCATGTGCTCACTCGCGATGCTGCGGTTACAACGACGACATTCGAGTTCACGGCCATTGTTGCGGCACGAGACACGGTGCAATCGGCGGGTACGTTCACGGCTATCTACGTGCTGCGGGATGGCGAGTGGCAGGTAGAGTATTCTGCGCACACGTTTCCCCGATGAGGCGTTGATCGACCGCCAATGGAAGCTTGGCTTCGCTTTCCCATTTTTATTGCAGTCTCCTACGTTGTCTTCGCGGCCGTTCTCTACTTGGTGCTGCGGCGCAGAGAGCGTGTGGGACTAATGCTCCACGTCCTCGCAATCGGAGTGTTGGTCATTGTGGGTGGGATGGTGTTCGCCAAACTCGGACAGAATAGTGGATGGCCCTGGTGGGTCTATTACACCGTGCCCATGTTGCTGACGGTATTACTGCCACCAGTCTATTTCCAAATGAACCGACGCGAGGTACCTGAGTATTTGGTGCTGAGCTTTCTGTCGGCTCCGGTCATACACGTGCTCTTTTCGTTTCTTGTGGGTTGGAAAGACTACATGCCCTTTGTCGTGATACCCTCGCTCTGGGACCTGATGGGGTGAGGTTACAGCTGACATTTCACAATGAACGAGGCCAGCTCAAGCAAACTGCGTAGTCGAGCGGATGCTTTGATCCGCGACTGGCGTGTGGTTGTGGACCACACATTGGAGACGGAATCCTCCTTTGTTGCCTTTGGTGACCACAACGGCCAGCCAGTCGTTCTCAAGGTAGTGGGCGATCAGACCGATGAGTGGCGCTCCGGTGAGATAACCGGCGCATTCGATGGCAAAGGTGTGGTTGGAGTTCGCGAGCACACGGACGGGGCGGTGCTGCTCGAGCGGCTCAGGCCCGGGACTCCTTTGGTCGAATTGTCACTGAGCGGTCGGGATGACGAAGCCACGGAAATCCTGGCCGACGTGATCGGAACGATGTCTCCACGCACGCCCGTGACCGGAGTGCCGATGGTCGAGGAGTGGGCGAGTGGGTTCGAGCGCTATGCCGCCAGCGGTGACGGACAGATACCCAGAGATCTGCTCGATGCAGGGCGTCAGGCATACGTCGAGTTATGTGATTCGCAGTCGCGGACACGTCTGCTACATGGCGACCTGCATCACTACAACGTGCTGTTTGATTCACAGCGCGGCTGGCTGGCAATCGATCCCAAGGGCGTGATCGGTGAACTCGAGTACGAGATTGGAGCGGCCCTCAGAAACCCGTACGAGAAGCCGGGGCTGTTGGCTGAGCAGTCGACGATTACGAAGAGAGTCGACAGATTTGCAAGCAGACTGAATCTAGACGCCGGACGGGTGTTGGCTTGGGCGTTTGGTCAGGCTGTTCTATCTGCCGCCTGGGCTGTTGAGGACGGATTCGGGATCGGTCCGGGTAGTGCACCGATTGCGCTTGCCAATACGATACGGCCCATGCTGTAGCTTGCACGAAGTGCATTTATCGTTGCCCGCCTCCGAGATGAGCGGTAGCGTTGTCGGACAAGACGCAAGCCGACCGGAGCACAACGCATCTGTGCGTCGCACCTACGCGGAGCTGTATCTCACCATGAGCGGCAGATCGCCGAGGGCGTTTGGTTGGAGGCGCTGCTATCGGTAGGTGCGATTCAAGTGGTTACTGAGTGACCCAGGGGGAAAAGCATGAGAGAGATCCGAACCGAGGTTGAGAGCGCGGCTTTGAGGAGATGAACCAGGTACTAAAGGGGCGGGTGGAGAGATAGTGAGAGCAACGCCCCAGGTTCGGACTTGCCGGTCACGGAGTATTAGCGTCAACAGCGGTGGGTGAGCATGGATTACGGCCTGGATGATCTAAGGAGTTTTGTCGACCACTCGCCGGTGAGTGTCGCTAGGGTCTCTCATTGGTCTGTCGGTATGCAGATTCATCACTGTTGTCTCGCGATGATCGGAATCTGTCAGTCGCTTATTGACTCGCAGCCTCCACCGCCGCCTGCCCGTTGGTCTCTGGTGACTTCAATTGTGTTTATGAGTGGGCGGATTCCGCGGGGCCGCGGTAAGGCACCGGACGTGGCGTTGCCCAAGCAAGACGTCACCAAGGACGAGTTGCTCTCCCTACTC
>JBDGXD010000391.1:0-3958 GCA_039584755.1 Gemmatimonadota bacterium | reverse complement strand
CGTGCACAGCTCCTGCTCGCCTGTTGCGTGTTGGCGACAAACGTTCTGTCCTTGCCGCCTCCTTCATCTGGATCCCGTAGGCCCGCCGGAGCCAGCTGGGATAACGAAGAGGCAACAGATGGTGGCACCAGCGACTGCCGTCCCTTAGACTGCGGGCCCCTGAGCTTGACTGCCTCTCCCAACGTGACATCTTGGGACAACGCTTCACTGACGGCAGGACGGCTTGTCCCTGAGGGAAACACATGCGGATTCTGATCATGGCGTGGAGAAACCTGTGGCGCTACCGGCGGCGCACGCTCGTGACGGTCGCGGCCATGACCCTCGCGCTCTTCATCATGGTCCTCTACACTTCCCTTGTCGAGGGCTACCTGCGTGACCTGGAACGCAACATCGTCGGCATCGAGTTGGGTGACATCCAGGTGTTCGCCCCCGACTACCGCGACAACCCGTCCATCTACAACCGTATTGATGATCCAGAACCACTGCTCGCAGAGCTGCGCGACCGCGGACTGAGCGCTTCCGCTAGACTCATCGGTGGGGGCTTGGCCGCGGCAGGTGAGTCATCGGCGGGCGTCATGCTGAAGGGCATCGACCTGGAGCAGGATGCAACCGTAAGCCAGATCTCACAGCATATCGACCAAGGTACTTGGCTCGATGCCACCGATGAAAATGGTGTCGTGGTGGGCAACAGGCTCGCGCACACTCTGGGCGTAGAACCGGGCGACGAACTGGTGCTACTGGGGCAGGCCACCGATGGAAGCATCGCCAACGATCTCTACACGGTACGTGGTGTGCTCCGCAGCATCAGCGAAGACGCGGATCGTGGTGGGATCTTCATGACCGAGAGCGCGTTCCGCTTCTTCTTCGCTCTTCCCCAAGGCACACACCAGGTCATGATACGCCGGCCTGCCGAGCGCGAGCTTCCGACTGCGGTGACACAGGTGCGTGAGATCGCCGCCGGGCTCGACGTACAGAGCTGGCGCGATCTGGTCCCGATCCTGGCAACGTTCTTGGACTCGACCCGATCGCTCATCGTGATCGTGTTCCTCGTCATCTACGTCGTGGTCGCCATTCTCATCATTAATGCGATGCTGATGAGTGTGTTCGAGCGAATCAACGAGATCGGTGTCTTGAAGGCTCTCGGTGTAAGCCCAAGGCACGTCCTCACGCTCATCTTCATCGAGGGTGGACTGCAGACTGCGATCGCGATCGCCGTGGCGCTAACTCTCAGCATTCCGGGTCTCGCCTATCTAGCCGATCACGGGCTCGACCTGAGCGGTATAGGCGGGATGTCCTTCGCCGGCATGGCATTTGACCCCGTGTGGCGCGGGGTCGTGACGCCGTGGGTGATCGTGGGACCGGTGCTCACGTTGGTGTTCATCGTGTCCGTTTCCGTGCTGTATCCAGCGCTCAAGGCGGCTCGTATCAGCCCTGTCGAAGCGATGCGCTACCAATGAGGAGAACGGCATGAAGGCCAGGGGAACGAGCATGACGGTGATGGCGTGGCGCAACTTGTGGCGCAATCGACGCCGCACGCTGCTCACGCTTTCGTCGATCGCCTTCGGCGTGTTCCTGGCAGTCATCTTCACCGGAATGCAGGATCGCAACTGGACCGACATGATCAACCTGGCCGCGCGCCTCGGCGCAGGCCACGTGACCATGCAGCACCCGGGTTACCTCGAGGCCCCTACGCTCTCCAAGACAATTGAACGAACAAGCGCATTGCGGGAATCGGCGCTTGCCGAACCCGGTGTGACCCGCGCGGTAGAGCGCATCGTCGGGCAGGCCATGCTGGCGACAGCCCGAGAGAGCCGGGGGGCCGGTTTCATCGCAATCGATCCTGCCGCGGAGGATACCACGACGCTCACGCTGCTCGGGTCCATCGTCGCAGGTGAAATGTTCGCCTCGGGCCAGGACGGCGGTCTCATCCTGGGTGAGCGGCTCGCTGCCAACCTCGGCGTTGAACTGGGCAACAAGGTCGTCTACACGATGACCGACCGATCGGGTGAGATCGTCAGCGGCCTTGCTCGGGTTTCGGGCATAGTGCGTACCGGCGCCCCCAGCGTCGACCGCGGCCTGAGTCTGCTGCCGATCGATGCGGTACGCGAAGTGCTCGGCTACGAGCCCGACGAAGCCACGCAGATAGCTACCTTCGTCGACGACCAGCGCCACGCGGACCGGGTCGCGGAGGCGTTGAACGCAAACAACGCAAACGAATTCAGGGCGCATCCATGGCATGAGGTCCAACGCGAACTCGCGGCGTTCATCGCCCTCAAGGTGGGTGGCGCGCGGTTCATGGAGGCACTCATCGCCGTGCTCGTGGCCGCCGGCATCTTCAACACCCTGTTCGTGAGTGTCATGGAGCGGCTACGCGAGTTCGGCATCCTGATGGCGATCGGATGGAGCCCAGCCCGGCTGTTCCGGCTCGTGCTATTGGAGAGCACATGGCTCGGTATCCTGGGCCTCGTCGGCGCGGTACTCATCACGGCAGTGCCATACTGGCTGATGGCCACGAAGGGTATCGACGCCTCCGGGATGATGGGAGACAACACCGAGGTGTCAGGCGTCTCCATGCCCACGACGTTCTACGTAGGCATCTTCCCGATACATGCAATCGTCATTGCCATAGCCGCAGTTGTCGCTACGCTCCTGGCGGGACTCTACCCCGCGTGGAAAGCCGGACGGGTCGATCCCGTCGAAACCATCAAGCTCGTGTGAGGTAGGTCCATGACTGCAGGCGGGAACTCCGCGATCGTTCAGCTCAGTGAAGTGACCAAGGTCTATCGCCAGGGTGCAGTCGACGTCCACGCCCTGCGCGGACTGACGTTTGAAGTTGCCAAGGGAGAGTTCACGGCGATCTGTGGTCCGTCGGGCTCGGGCAAGACTACGGCGCTCAACCTCATCGGTGCGCTCGACAGCCCGACCTCTGGCACTGTCATGCTGGAGGGAAACGACCTGTCACAACTCAACCGGCGGGAGTTGAGCGACCTGCGGCGGGATCGTATCGGCTTCGTGTTTCAGGCTTACAATCTCATTCCGGTGTTGACTGCGTACGAGAACGCCGAGACGGTAATGTGGGTGCAGCGCATCGATTTCGAGGAGCGTAAGCGGCGTGTCATGGACCTGCTCGCAGCGGTGGGACTCGAAGGGCTGGAAGACCGCAAGCCTTCCGAGCTGTCAGGCGGACAGCAGCAACGCGTGGCGATTGCGCGCGCCATAGCCGCGAACCCCGCAATCGTGCTGGCCGACGAGCCAACCGCCAACGTCGACTCCGAAACTGCGGACAAGCTCATCGAGATCATGGAACAGTTGAACCGGGAACAGGGCGTAACGTTCCTGTTTTCGACTCACGATCCCCGGGTCATGGAGCGGGCCCACCGGCTCGTCCGCATGGTGGACGGGAACGTGGCCAATGACGAGCGGCGGGCGTAGATAGCTATCTGCCCTAGCCGGTTCTGGTTGGGCTCACGGGCTGGCTGGGCACCTTCGCGGTGACCACAGGCCTCAACGTAAGATGATATTTGGAGTAATGGGATGGTCTCGCGGTGGCTTTACTTCAGGGGAGCTCTTGTCATCAGCCAATATTGATTATCCACCCCGAATCCTTTATTGAGAACTATGTCAAAATTGTGTTTCTTGTAGAACTCAACATCTTCTTCTGTTACCGTTTCTAAATAACATTCAAGCTTTTCATCATCTACTCTAGTCAAACCAACCTGCATCAGGCGACTTCCGATTCCTTTCCCTTGAAATTCGGGTTCAACTGCTATTACCATGAGATAATAATGTCTCTTACTTAGTTTCTTGTGTTCCTTGTTCCACTGCCCACTAATATCCAATACCCGCAAGAAGTTTCTGATCCCGATCTTAAATGGGTACATAACCACGCCCATGGAAAGGATCTTGACATCATCAATTACTGGCCTATCCGGACCTACCCACATGGCTATGCCCTTAT
>JBDGXD010000390.1:0-3970 GCA_039584755.1 Gemmatimonadota bacterium | reverse complement strand
GAGATCTGCCGCAAGCTGCGAGACGAGGGCAACTCCGTTCTGATTCTCATGCTCACCGCCCGGGGAGAAGAAGCCGACCGCGTACTGGGCCTCGACCTGGGGGCTGACGACTACGTCACCAAGCCGTTCTCGATCCGGGAGCTCAAGGCGCGCATCCGAGCTCTGCTGCGGCGGACCGACCCACCACCGGCTCCTCCGGACACCCTGAGCTTTGGCGACGTGGTGGTGGACTTCCTGCAATACGACGCCCGAAAGGGAGGCAACCCCGTGGAGATGACCCCCAAGGAGTTCGGGGTGCTGCGCTACCTGGCGTCCCGGGTGGGGGAGGTGGTCAGCCGCTACGAACTGCTGGAGAAGGTATGGGGTTACGGCAAGTTCCCCACCACCCGAACAGTGGACAACCACCTCGCGTCCCTCCGCGCGAAGCTGGAGAACGATCCGGCGCAGCCCCGGTATCTCCAGACGGTTCACCGCGTCGGCTACAAGTTCGTACCGTGAGGCCGTGACATGTCCGTGACGGATCCGCGACAACTCGTTGGACGATTTCGTACGGATCTCGTGCTGCTGACCGTGCAAGCTGTGACACAAAGACTCACCGGCCATCCAAGATTTCCGGGGAAAACGGAACCGATGACCGGGAGGCCGCCATGAAGACGCTGAAAGAAGGTTCGATTTGGATCGCGCTGTTGCTACTCGTGAGCGCTCCGGCGCTGGCGCAGACGGGGCACGACCTGTTCCAACAGGCCCTGGTGATGGAGCAGGCCGAAGGAAACCTCCAGGAGGCAATCCAGCTCTACGGGCGGGTCGTGGAGGAGTTCTCCTCTGATCGGGAATTGGTGGCGAGGGCGTTGGTGCAGATGGGGCGGTGCTATGAGAAACTCGGCCTGACCGATGCCCGGGGAGTGTACCGGCGCGTGATCGACGACTTTCCCGAACAACGGTCGGAGGTTGCGATAGCGCGTGAGCGGTTGGCGAGCTTATCGCAAGAACTGGCAGAGCTGCGCCGCGGACCGACGTTCACCAAGATCGAGATCGCCAGCAAACCGCAGAACGGGGTGTTGTCTCCCGATGGTACCAAGCTGGCCTTCGTCTCCGATGGGATTGTCTGGGCGGTGCCGCTCGAAGGGAACGTAGATCCTGACATAGCGGGCGAGCCCGTGCGCATAGCCGAGGTACCAGGAATCTGGGATTACTGGAACCAGATGGCATGGTCGGCAGACGGGGAGTGGATAGCGGTCAATGGCGGGGGGGATGCTTACAACGCCGTCCATGTTTTACCGCCTGGCGGAGGTGCCCCCCGCACGGTCCCCATGCCGACCCGCAGAGGTCACGCCTGGAGCGCTCGATTGAGCCTGTCTCCTCATGCTAAGAAGATAGCTTTCTCGGCCGTTGAGCCTGGACGTGAACTGGAAAACTCTTGGGACCGGGACCGCCTCTATGCCATCCTAACGGAGGGAGGAGAACCGCAGCAGCTGACATCCTTCTGGAGTAGTATGCCGGCATTCTCTCCGGACGGGAAGTTCATTGCGTTTGTGGGCTTTCGGCAAAGAGATGATTCCGGGAACGAGGGGGGCGCCAGCCACGACGGTGATCTCTGGGTCGTCCCAGCATCTGGTGGCGCACCAGTGAGGCTCGCTCAAGTAGATGGTCGTCTGAGAGGACCGGTGTGGTCCCCTGACGGCAGGTACATTGCCGCGCACCACGAGCCCCTGGGCGGCAACTCTAGCGACGAGGTATGGGTGTACGCAGTATCGCCCGACATGTCCAGCGCCAGCGATCCTACGAAGATCGTGCTGCCGCGCGAGAGCGGCCACATCCTTGCGGGGTGGACGCCGAATGACGAGATCGGGCTGTTCATTGAATCCGAGACCAGCCAGGCGATCTACACGGTCACTGCTACCGGCGGAAGGGCGGTGCAGGTGACCCCGGAAGGAGGTGGATCGTACTACCCGCGGTGGTCTCCGGATGGGGAGCGCATCTACCTCAGATGGTTTTTCGCCGAGGGTGAACGAACTCGCGTCCGCGACATCTTGGCTGGCCACGAGACGACGGCGTATTTCCCTGCCACAGGCGGCGAGGCCGTGCCAATCCCGCCGATCCAGCCGGGACGTGAGCTTGGCCTCGTCATACCGGGTGGCGGGCACAACGTCTCTCCAGACGGTAAGAGAATAGTCATCTCCGCGGCCCAGCTGCCGTGGGATCCTGATGAGGGGCTCGATATCTGGACGGTTCCACTCGACGGTGGCAGCCCCACACGCCTGACCAACGACGCGTCGGGTGAAGCGTACCCCTGTTGGTCACCTGACGGTCAATGGGTCGCATTCACCGATGTGCGTGAGGACTCTGAGCAGGGAGATTCACGTGCGATCTACATGGTGCCAGCGGGAGGCGGGGAGATCAGGCAAGTCACCTCGGAGTTGGATAGTGTGGGTGGCGGTGCTATTGCGTTCTCGCCGGACGGCGAGCTGATCGCCTTCTTCTCGGGCAACGCAATCAAGACGATACCGGTGCGGGGCGGACGGTCCGAATTTCTGGTGGCCGCAGTCCCATCGGGGAGGCACAGTCAGCTGGCTTATTCTCCCGACGGCACGAGGATCGCACACGACGCGGACGGTACGATCTGGATCACGGCAATTGATGGAGGAACGCCGCAAGAGCTTCGTACGGGTCTGCCGCAGGGTGCTTGGATCGGCGACTTCAGCTGGTCACCAGACGGGGAGAAGATCGCTTTCGGTGGCGAGATTGGCGGCGAGGCTGAGTTCTGGTTGATCAGCGACTTCCTGCCGGAAGAGCGGTAGCGGTTCCGAAAAAGCCGCCCCGCGGTCGAGAGCTTGCGGGGCGGCGCGGCGGTTACGTGGGGCGTGTTATGCCGCGTTGGGCAGACTCCGACGCAGCATCACGGCCACTCCCCCGAATGACAGCCTACGTTCTCGAGAGTTTGCACTGTGGTCCCAAGGCATCATCTTACTTGACATCAGATTATCCGTCGGTGGCCGCCCGGCCTCCGCCGCCCGACAGACGCCGATGTAGACGCCGCAGTGTGACGCCGCAGTAAGACGCCAGCCAGACGACGAAGACCGCGCGAGCTACGAACAGCACCGCTGAGGAGGTGCACCGTGAAGCGCTCGTACCTACTCCCCCTCGCTCGGGTTTCGCTCGTCGCCACGCTTCTCATCCCTTTGAAGTCGGACTACCCCGAGGCCCGCGGCATCCCCTTCGTAGACGCGTCACCATCCGCAGCGGGAGTTTCCAACGGCCATCGAGGTACTGTGGGTCCCGGAACGCCCGATTCGTCTGGAGTGATCTACCGCAACCCGCGGGTCTACAACGTCGAGTTCACCTTCGAGATCGCGCCCGACTCGGGGTCCATCGACAGGCGCGAAGACCTGAAAGTCTGGGTTCCGATCCCTCGGGAGTGGGATTCGCAAAAGCACGTACGGATTCTTTCCGTTGTGCCGGAACCACACGCCCGATTCGACGACCCGGAATACGGCAACAGGATCTACTACTGGGACTTCGGCAAGGAGCCTGAGCGCTCCTCATACCAAGTCAAGGTCGCGTTCCGACTCGAATCGTACGAGATCGAGGCCATCATCGATACGGCACGGATCGAACCCTACGATACGACGAGCGAGGAGTACCGTTTCTATACCAAGAGCGGGCACACAATCCACATTACTCCGGAAATACGGGAGCTGGCCCGCATCGCCGTAGGCGATGAACGCAATCCCTACCTCCAGGCGCAGCGGATATTCGAGTTGGTGCGAGAGAGTATGCGCTATGATATGACCCTGGGACGGGGCATCGATTTCCTGCTTAACACTGCTACGGTCGATGAGGAGACGGGCGAGCAGTATTTCCGAGGCGGTTGTGGTCAATTCAGTGCTCTGTTCATCGCGCTATCGCGTGCCGTTGGAATTCCCGCAAGGTCTGTAGTCGGTTTCGTGGGCGTGGCGCCCGCTTGGACTTC
>JBDGXD010000389.1:0-3997 GCA_039584755.1 Gemmatimonadota bacterium | reverse complement strand
CAAACAGTGCAGAAGCTTCCATTTCTACCGTGGCAACACCGTCGGAACGATAGCGGCGTAGTTCCTCAATGGTTTCCCGATAGGGCGCATCCGTGGTCCAACTGGTGCCTTTGCCATACTGAATGCCCTTTCTTTCAAAAGCCGTACGCAGCCGCTCTGTCAATTCGGGGCAGGAGTAGGCGTACTTTCCGTCAGGCACATAATGATGCGACGCGCCTTCATCGCGGATTGCGGATTCACAAATCACGATATCTCCCACATTCATGCTTTGCTGTAACCCGCCAGCTGCGCCGAGGTTGACGAACTTCTGTATTCCGAATGCGATCAGCTCTTCCAGTGTCATGACCGCGGTTGGCGCACCAAAACCCGGTACTTTCAACACCAGAATCCGGGAATCTTCATACGGCACCAGGTACGCGCCCTTTAACCAGCCATCGCATTCGACATTACCGGGGCGTGCGCAAGCCCATTGCCAGAACGCAGTGTCGTAACACAAGATTGCTCCGGCGGGCACGGGGCATGAAGGATGTTGCCCGATCTTCTTACGCTCCTGAATCACCCTGGCGGGTTCAATGACGGCCTTATCGCCATATGTCCGTGCTTTGTTTGGCATGCTCATCCGTATGCTTCAGATACAGGAACCCTCAAAGAGATAGCCACTACCCCACAGACTCTGATGCATCCACCGCCACATCGTAGCCTGGAATAACCCACCAATTAGCCGATCACGAGAGACGTGAAGTAGTCGATCAGTCCGTGCGAGGTGACGACGCCTGCGGCACGTCCCCCGCCGTCCACCAGCGGCAGGTAGCGCAGGTCACCCACCATCATCAGGTGGACGACGTGAGCAAGCGGGTAGCCCGGCTCGACCGTCTCCGGATTGTGAGTCATCACCTCCCGGACAATAGCGTCTGCTGTATCGAACTCCTCGGCGGCCACCCGGGTCAGCACGTCCCGCTCGGTGAAGATACCGGTGATCCTCCCCTCTTCGCCGGTCACTACCACGCACCCGATCCGCCCATCGCGCATGACCCCGAGAGCCGTTTCGACGGTTTCCGTCTCGCTGACGGAGGCGGCGTCGGCCGGTTTCAGTTGCTCGACACGATCCTCGCTCAGGCTGCGCACGATCCTAGCTTGGGCCTCCGCCGCCGAGGGCTCCTCGTCGGTCAGGCTGGCAAGGCACAGCTCACACTCATCGGCGCCGGGCAGGTTCGGATGTTCGCAAAGGGGACAGCGCGTGCCTTCTAGAGCGGCGGCCGGAACCGCCCAGGTCTCTCCCTGGTGATACAGCGCGTTCAGGTCCGATGGATGCTTCTCTCGCGCGGCCTGGACCTGCGCCATTAGCTGCTGGTCGTACACCGGCTTCTGGACGGCACGGAACACACCCACGGGAGTGGGGAAGTCCGGCGGTCCCATGCGGCTCAGGAAGTAGGCGAGCGTCGGCTCTCTGGCACACTCGTCGTGCACGAGCAACTCTCGCTCGCCCACGTCGGCTACGTCGACCACCTCAGGCGTGAGCCCGTTGAGGCGAATCCCCTTTTCCATCGACTTGCCGAAGCGCATCGGTTCGCCGTGCTCCAGGAAGAGTACGTTGTCGGCCTTGATGTCAGGGTCGGTCAAGTGGTCCCAGCCACCGTTGTTGAAGATTTTACAGTTCTGAGCTACCTCGATTAGCGCAGCCCCGGAATGCCGAGCAGCACGCCCCAGCACTTCCGCCATGTGTTTCTGGAAAGAGTCTACCGTGCGCGCGATGAAGCTGGCCTCGGCGCCGATAGCCACTCCGATCGGGTTTACGGGGTTGTCTATGGAGCCGTCAGGGCTCGACTTGGTGCGTTTGCCGATCTCGGAGGTCGGCGAGTACTGCCCCTTGGTGAGACCGTAGATGCGATTGTTGAACAGCACCAGGTTGATGTCGATGTTGCGTCGCAGCGCGTGCAGGAAGTGGTTCCCTCCGATAGCCAATGCGTCACCGTCGCCGGTTGTTACCCAGACCTGCAGCTCGGGACGGGCGCATTTGAGGCCCGTGGCCAGCGTGGGCGCCCGTCCGTGAATGGAGTGAATACCGTAGGTGTTCATGTAGTACGGCAAGCGGCTGGAGCAGCCGATGCCCGAGATGAAGACCATGTTCTCACGTGGGACTCCCAGGTCGGGCAGTGTCTTCTGTATCTGCGCCAGGATCGCGTAGTCGCCGCACCCCGGGCACCAACGGACGGCCTGGTCCGAGATGAAGTCACGACGGGTCAGCCCGGTCTCTTTGGTGGGCGGTATCACGACAGCACCTCCTCGACCTTGCCCTCGATTTCCGCGACCGTGAAAGGCCAGCCCTGGATCTTGGAGAAGGAGATCACGTCAATCAGGAAGCGGGCGCGGAGCATCAGAGCCAGCTGGCCACCATTCAGCTCGGGAACGAGTACACGGGAGTAGCGCCTCATGAGGCGACCGAGGTTGCGCGGGAATGGATTCAAGTAGCGCAGGTGCGCGTGGGCCACCGACCGGCCGCGGGCGCGGCGGAGTTCGACAGCCGCCGAGACCGCACCGCGGGTGCCACCCCAGCTAATCACCAGCACGTCCGCCTCTTCCGGACCGATGACCGATTGTTCCGGCACGAAGTCGGCAATTCGCGCCACCTTCTCCGCACGCATCCGGCTCATGCGCTCGTGGTTGTCGGGATCGTGGCTCACGTTGCCCGTCTCATGCTGTTTCTCCAGTCCGCCCAGGCGATGCTCGAGGCCCGGCATTCCGGGCACAGCCCAGGGACGCGCCAGCGTGGATTCGTCACGGCTGTAGGGCAGGAAACCCTCTGCATGGACGGGGTGCTCGACCTGGATCGGGTCCATCGCCTCGAACGACGGGATACGCCAGAGTTCGGCTCCGTTGGCCACATACGAGTCGGAGAGCACGATCACCGGCGTAGTGTGACGCACTGCGAGCCGGAAAGCTTCCACCGCTACGTCGAAGCAATCCGACGCACTCGAAGCCGCCAGGACCGGAATCGGGCTGTCACCATTGCGGCCGACCATCGCCTGGAGCAGATCCGATTGCTCGGTCTTTGTAGGCAGGCCCGTGGAGGGGCCACCGCGCTGAACGTTGAGAATGACCACGGGCAGCTCGAGCATGACGGCCAGACCGATCGCCTCACTCTTCAAACAGACACCGGGTCCGCTCGTCCCGGTCAGCGACAAAACACCGCCGAAGGCAGCGCCGATGGCTGAGCCCATTGCCGCGATCTCGTCCTCCGTCTGGATAGTACGCACGTCGAAGTGCTTGAGCCGGGCAAGATGGTGCAGTACGTCGCTGGCCGGCGTGATCGGATAGCTGCTGTAGACCAGCGGCTTGTTCGCCAGCCGCGCCGCCGTCACGCTGCCCAGCGCGAAGGCCTCGTTGCCATTTACGATGCGGTAATCGCCCGCAGCTTTTGGCGCCGGCGACACCCAGTATTGCACCCCGAAATCTTCGTTGCCCTCGCCGAATTCGTACCCAGCGTCGAGTGCCCGCCGGTTAGCCTCGGCGATCGGCGGTGCACTCGCGAACTTCCGGTCGATCCAGTCGCGACTCGACTCGATCGGGCGATCGTACAGCCAGTAGAGCAGTCCGAGCGCGAAAAAGTTCTTACAGCGTTCCTTCTGGCGTTTCTCAAGCGGAGTGCGTTCCAGAGCGGCCAGCGTCCGCGAGGTCATCGGCACAGCGTGCAGCTGGTACCGCGCAGCTAGATTCTGGTCCTCCAGAGGATTCTCCTCGTAACCCGCCTTGCGCAGGTTGCCCTCGCTGAATGCGTCAACGTTGACCACCAGCACCCCGCCGGGCTCGAGCCGCGGAAGATGGACCTTCAGGGCGGCTGGGTTCATGGCCACCATGGCGTCCAGGCGGTCGCCCGGTGTCTGGATCTTGCCGCTGGAGATGTTGAGTTGAAAAGCGGAGACACCGGCAATGGAACCCGTCGGGGCGCGAATCTCCGAGGGGTAATCGGGCAGAGTGCAGACGTCGTTACCCAGCTCAG
>JBDGXD010000388.1:0-3998 GCA_039584755.1 Gemmatimonadota bacterium | reverse complement strand
GACAGGTCCCTGCCGACTACATAGCCGTTCTCGATGCAAATCACGGCGCCCAGCTTGCCGCTGCTGATGATGCGCTCGACGTCGTCGGCCGTGTAGGCCAATTCGATATCGTTGGGATACATCTTCTCCGCCATCCGATGTATGGCGTCGAACTTCATGATGGCGTCGGCCTTTGCCTCCGCATAAGCCTCGGAATTGCGCTCACCCTGACCCACATACACCACGAAGAAGGCCACATCGAGGCCACCCTCTCTCATCTTGGGCAGTGTCACTTGCCTCCCGTCGCGCACTCCGGGATCAGACTCTTCCGTGGCGAAGTTGGCGGGAATGTCGTCGTGGGTATCAATCGTGAGGATGGTAGGGTGTAACTCAGTCGCATGCGCAATGATCTCTTCCTCCGTCATCTCGCCTCCGCACGAGGCGAGCAACAGAACGGGAAGAGACAAGCACAACAACTTGATGATTCCGCGATGCACGGGCGCCTCCGAGGGACCGGGTATGGATTCAGTCTTTTGTTGGAACTGCGAATTATAACGACGATTCGGCTCGCATGCCGACATGGAAAATCTCGTCGTCATGCCGCCCGCCCCTCACGATCCTCTTCGCTTGCTGTTTCCCGACTGCAGGTTATATAGAGTCCTACACTGTGTCTGTGTGGTCGACGACCCTTCAATCGGCCACCATCCGGATTAGCACGTTTCCGCCCGAGAATCCACCATGGAGTCATGACAATGCATACCTCACTCCGGCGCGCGAGAACCGGCCTCAGTCTGCTGAACTCGACCATTGTGATCGCTGTCTTGGCCACGGCGTTCGTATCCCCGCCTCGATCGCTGGCAGCACAGGGGATGGACCAAGCGTACACCGCCAAGATCCTCGAATTCACGACAGAACCCTTCTTCTTGACACCGCTCGTCGATCATCTCCCCGCCTCCGCGACAGTACCGACGCCACTGGATGTTCTGGGACATATCGCGGGTGCGGCTGACGTACTCAGCTATCCTGCAGAGATCTACCAGTACATGCGAGCCGTTGCCGCAGCGTCACCGCGAGTAGAGGTCGTGTCCCTCGGGATGTCGGAGGAGGGCCGCGAGATGATCCTGGTCATCGCGGCAGACGAGGAGACGATGACCCGGATCGACGAATACAAGGGCATGCTCACCGCGTTGGCTGACCCCCGCGTCACCACTGAGAGTCGCGCGGAGCAGCTCTTTGGAACTGCCAAACCCATCTACTGGGCAACCGGTGCAATCCATTCAGGTGAGACCGGCTCACCCGAGATGCTGATGGAGTTGGTCTACCGACTGGCTGTGGAGGAGTCGGATTTCATCGAGGGAATCCGCGACAATGTCATCGTCTTGGTCACACCGGTGATCGAAGTGGACGGTCGTGCCAAGCAGGTGGACGTCCACATGGCGAAGCGGAAGGATCCGGACGCCAACTTCCCCTCGAGGCTGCTCTATTGGGGCAAATACGTGGCGCACGACAACAATCGCGACGGCATATCATTCGGACTCAAACTGTCACAGCACGTCATGCGCGGGTTTCTGGAATACCGGCCCACCGTGTTCCACGACCTGCACGAGTCTGCTTCCCACCTGTACACGTCGACGGGACGGGGTCCCTACAACGCCTGGGTCGATCCCATCGTCATCAGCGAGTGGAACAACATCGCCTATCAGGAAGTGCGAGAGATGACGGCATATGGGGTCCCGGGTGTGTACACACACGATTTCTACGACGGCTGGGGACCCAACTACATGTTCTGGGTCGCCAACATGCACAACGCAATCGGACGGTTCTACGAGACACAGGGCGCAGGCGATGGCTCGACCCGTGTGTTGCGCACGAACGTAGAGCGTAATTGGAGTCGACCCAACACACCGCTGCCCCAAGTGATGTGGTCGATTCGTAACAACGTGAATCTGCAACAGAGCGCTCTGTTGATTGCGATGAACTACGTTGGCACTCATCGTGAGGAATTCCTGCGCAACTTCTACCGCAAGAGCCAACGTTCGATCGCCAAGGCGACTGCCGAAGGACCGGCTGCTTATGTGTTCCCGGCCAGCGATCACAAGCCGGGTCAGCAGGCGCGATTGCTGCAACTGCTGCAGCGAATGGGCGTCGAGGTGCAACGGGCCGACCGTTCGTTCACCGTCGACGGCAACGACTACGGTGCCGGCAGCTACGTGGTTCGCATGGATCAGCCCTACTCGCGTGCTGCCGACATGGTGTTGGACAAACAGTACTACAACCCCAACGATCCGCGACCCTACGACGACGTCGGCTGGACGCTGGGAGCGCTATACGACGCAGTCACGGTGCGGGTGGAAGATCCAGAGATTCTCTCTCAGAGGATGTCGTTGGTGAGCGAGACGATTGTCGCTCCCGGCGGCATCGAGAATTCCCGCCAGTCCGTTTTCCTGGTGCGCTACAATGCTGACAACAACCTGGCAGCATTCCGCTTCGCTCACCCCGAAATACAGATCGAGGCCGCAGAGCAGGCCTTTACGGTCGACGACATCAACTTCGACGCCGGCAGCTTCATCATTCGGACGGCGAACAACCCCGGTGATCTCGCCCCCGCTTTGGAGCAGGCCGGTGCACAATACGGCTTCTTTGCGTACGGCGTGTCGGACGCGCCCGACGTAGCGACCCATCCGGTCGTGACGCCTCGTGTGGCGGTGATGCACACATGGTCCAACACGCAGAACGAAGGCTGGCTGCGTCTGGGCTTGGATGAGTACGCTATACCGTACGAGTACATCTCGGTACACGAGGTGCGCGACGAACCCAATTTGAGCGACAAGTACGACGTCATCGTCATGGGTCCGTCCAGTGCCAACGCACTCAGCATCCTGTACGGTGTCTCAGGCAACCAGCCGATGCCGTGGCGCTCCACCGAACTGACACCCAACATTGGCGCCCAAGCCGAAACCGACGACATGCGTGGCGGCTTGGAGCTGGAGGGTGTCCTCAATCTCGCCAACTTCATCAAGGCTGGCGGCACGTTCATCACGATTGCGAACAGCTCGGCGCTGCCGACTCACTTCGGTTTGACTCGTGGCATTGGCATCAAGCAGACACCGGATCTCTGGGCCCGGGGCGGCGTGTTCCGCACACAGCTACGAGACAAGCAGAGCCCATTGGCTTACGGGTACGGCGATGAGTTGGGTGTCTATTTCAACACGGCACCGGTGTTCCAACCGCAGTCGACCAGTGGCAGACGGTTTGGTGGCTTTGGTGCCGCAAATACGGGCGATCCGGGTGGGCCCGGCAGTACCACGGCGCGTCGCACCGGGCGCGGTGGCGGCGACGAGCAAGACATCGTACAGGGACGGGCCCGCGATCTGGGTCAGGCAGGGGTCGAGCTGTTCCGCAGCGAAAACCCCATTGAACCTCCCCAACGGGGATCCGGCTCGGCCACTGCGCCCAGTTATCGCACGGTGTTCGCCTTTGCCCAGGATCCGGAGGAACTGCTGATCAGCGGTGGCGTCAGGAACGGGGAGGAGATGGCCGGTGCTCCCGCACTGGTAGACGCGGCCCTGGGCGACGGCCACGTGATAATGTTCAGCTTCAATCCGTTCTGGCGCAGCGAGACACTGGGCAGCTATGCCTTAGTGTTCAATGCTTTGCTGCATCATGGGAATCTCAGTCCGGAAGCTCCAACCGAGGAGGTAGCCGCCCAATCGTCCGGTGGGGGCAGATAGACTAGGACTGCAAGCTTCACAGTGGCAAGAAGAACGGGCTCCCAATGATCGGGAGCCCGCTTTTCTTTCATTCTATGCAACAGGTTATCAGGGCAACAATCCCTGAATATCGATCTTCTTGTACACCCGGAAACCAGGCCACTGGGTATTACCCTGGGCACCGTTTCCGAGGCGTAGGGTGATGAAGAAGCCTGCAGACTGGCCAGCCACTCTTCGCAGGTCTATTTGCAGCCCAGCAACTTCGGTGGTAGTCAGCGGATGACTTATTTCGTACACCGTGACTCCCCC
>JBDGXD010000387.1:0-4034 GCA_039584755.1 Gemmatimonadota bacterium | reverse complement strand
GGACAAGTTATCCGCGTGGTACGCAAGCAAACGGCAGTAGCCAACCAATTGGTGGCCGAAGCCGAACAGTTGCTCAAGTCCGAAGAAGACCAGTACGAGGCGGGGGTCAAGCTGTTCAAAGCGCAACTCGGCATGCCGAAGAACAAGCGTCTCATGAAGCTGCTGCAGGAATCGGGGAGCAAACAACTGGTACAACGTGTCGATTTGGACCGCATCGCCGATAGAAAGCTGCCTGCCAGTCAACAGAAGTTCCGCGATATCGAAGAAGATCTGTATTTCGTCATGGATGAGCGTGGCCACTCCGTGCACCTCACCGATATGGGTGTTGAAGAGATGAGTCCGGGTGATCCCAATCTGTTCGTGGTGCCGGACATCTCCGAGGAGATGGGCCGCCTGGAAGATGATGAAGACTTGTCAGCCGAGGACAAGTTGGAGCGGCGGGCTCAGCTTGAGGCGGAATACGCCAACAAGAGTGAGAAGCTGCACATCATTCACAAGTTGCTCCAAGCCCACGCCCTTTACGAGAAGGACGTGGAGTACGTAGTGCAGGATGGTCAGGTGTTCATCGTTGACGAATTCACTGGTCGCATAATGCATGGGAGGCGCTGGTCGGACGGCCTGCATCAGTCGATTGAGGCGAAAGAGGGCGTGAGCGTTCGGGGCGAAACGCAGACGATGGCCACCATAACCATCCAGAACTACTTCCGCATGTTTGAAAAACTGTCAGGCATGACGGGTACGGCCGAGACCGAAGAAACTGAGTTCTTCCAGATCTACAAGCTCGATGTGATGGTGATCCCCACCAACCGACCTGTTCGACGGGTGGACAATCACGATCTCATCTACAAGACCAGGCGGGAGAAGTACAACGCCATTGTCGAAGAAGTAGAACGACAGCACGAACGTGGCCTGCCGATGCTGGTGGGCACTGCGACTGTGGACGTGTCGGAAACACTATCGCGCATGTTCAAGCGACGCGGTTTGAAGCATGAGGTGCTCAATGCCAAACAGCATCAGCGGGAAGCGGAGATAGTTGCCAACGCTGGTCGGGCCGGCTCGATTACCATTGCGACCAACATGGCCGGGCGTGGAACAGACATAAAACTGGGGAAAGGCGTGAAGCAGTGTGGGGTCTGCGCCATCAAGGCGAAACTCGCTCCGTTTGGCCAGGCGGTAGAGGAAACCGATCTCTCGCCGGACGAGATGAAGCAGCGCGGGTGCATGGAAGATCCACCGTGTGGCCTGGCCATTGTCGGTACAGAACGTCACGAATCTCGCCGCATCGATCGCCAGCTCCGAGGTCGCTCGGGTCGTCAAGGTGATCCAGGTGGGTCGGTCTTCTTCCTGTCGCTCGAAGATGACCTCATGCGACTGTTCGGCTCCGAGCGAATCGCCAAGATCATGGATAGGAGCGGTGCCGAGGAGGGCGAAGTGATCACCCACCCGCTCGTGACGCGGGCGATCGAGAACGCGCAGAAGCGGGTGGAGTTGCAGAACTTCCAAGCACGTAAAAGGCTGCTCGAGTACGACGACGTGATGAACCAGCAACGTGAAGTCGTCTATTCGCTCCGGTTGTTCGGCCTCGAGGGTGGTGAGGAGATGAAGGCCGAGGCCATTCGGATGATTGAGACAGCGTTTGACCGGTTCGTCGAAGAGCAGACCGCTGGGAATCCAGATAAGTGGGACCGCGAGTTGATAGCCACCGATCTGCTGCGCCGCTTCCTGATTTCAGCACCTGATATTGCGGACCCCGAGACGGTTCCTGATGCTGAAGCCCTGAGTGCATTGCTGCGCGATGTAGGACGCAAGGCGTTTGCCGCCAAGATCGCCTCATGGAACGAACTGGGCAGTCGTTACAATATCGAGCACCTTGCTGACAAAGTGTTGTCGCATTTGACGCTTCGTGTGCTGGATGAGAAGTGGAAAGACCATCTGTTCGAACTCGATCACCTGCGGAGTGGGATCTACTATCGGTCGCTAGGACAGAAGGACCCCCTGGTTGAGTACAAGAAAGAGGCATTCGAGATGTTCGTCGATCTGCTGCATGACATCCGCTTCACGTTCACGGAGCAGTTGTTCAAGCACCAGGTCCAGGTCGGTCCACCACCGCAGGAGCGGGCCATGGGGATGCGGGCGCAGCAACAGGACCCTGGCCCCAAATCCGAAGCTGATCTCATGGTGCCGGGTGCGGCCCGGGCCCGTCGCCAGCCTCCAGCGGTTACGGCATCACACGGTGAAAACGTGATCTCTGGTCCTGCAGCGTCCGGCAAGAAAGCGGTCACCAAAGTAGGCCGCAATGATCCGTGTCCCTGTGGGAGTGGCAAGAAGTACAAGAAGTGTCACGGCGCCAAGGGGTGACACGACGCCGGGAAACCGGGTCTCCAGTTTACCGTAAGTAATTGGCACCCACCCGCCAAGATATGGCTACACCCACAGGTCTCTCCGGGTCTACCTTGGAGCCATGTCCCGACTCTCCGAGACCAACCTATCGGACCGCCCGAGGGAACGTCTTTTCTCCCTCGGGCCAGCATCGTTGACGACTGCGGAACTCCTTGCCATTCTGATAGGTACGGGGACATGGGGCAACGACGCGCTGGTGGTGGCTCAGGGACTGCTGCGGGTGGGGGCCGGATCGCTCCGGGAACTAGGGCGGCGACCGACGGCGGAGCTGGTAACCGTGCCGGGAGTGGGCCGTGCCAAAGCCGCTCGCGTGGCTGCTGCACTCGAGTTGGCACGACGCCTGACTGATGAAGGTCGGGCTGTGCCTTATGTGGTCCGAAGCCCAGGCGATGTGCACCGCTGGTGTGTGCCGTTGATGCGTGATCTGACGGTGGAGGAGTTCCACCTGCTTGCGCTCGACGCACAGAACCGGATCACGCGCGATGTCTTGATCACGCGTGGTATCCTCGACGGCTCGCTGGTGCATCCACGCGAGGTATTCCGCGCCGCCATAGCGGAGGCAGCGGCCGGAGTGATCGTTGTGCACAACCACCCGAGTGGAAACCCCGCACCGTCGAGTGACGATCGTGCAGTCACCCGCCAGTTGGCCGAAGCGGGGCGCTTGCTAGGGATACCGCTCCACGACCACGTTGTGGTCGGGGGGGATCAGTTCTTCAGCTTTGCGGAGGCAGGTCTTCTGTGACGAGTGCACTAGCTCAAACCGATGCAGTATTTGCGGAGGCGCTGGCCGATCGCAAAGACCGGTTGGATCTGACACTCGTCGAGCGGGCTTTCGAGTTCAGTGCCTCGGCCCACAGAGGGCAGAAGAGGTTGTCCGGAGATGACTACATCCTGCACGCCGTAGAGGTCGCGAAGATCCTCGTTGGGCAGCATCTCGACTCAGTCACCATTGCTGCAGCACTGTTACATGATGTCGTCGAGGACGCCGGCGTAGGTGTTCGCGACATCAAGGAACGGTTCGGCGATGAAGTCGCCGGATTGGTGGATGGATTGACCAAGATCTCGAGTTTGACTTTTCGCTCAGCTGCGGAAGAGCAATCGGAGAACTACCGCAAGTTGTTGCTCTCCATCGCCCGTGACGCGAGGGTGATAATGGTCAAGCTCGCGGACCGGCTCCATAACATGAGAACGTTGGAGCACCTGCCGCCAGAGAGACAACGCAGAATTGCCTTGGAGACTCGTGAGATCTACGCACCGCTAGCTCATCGCTTTGGAATGGCTGGAATGAAAGCCGAGCTGGAAGATCTGGCGTTCAAGTTCTTGGAGACCGAAGATCACGAACAGTTGGAACAGACCATTAGGGCCGGACACGAGGAACGGACTCGGATGATCGAACGGCTGAGAGCGCCGCTCGAGAGCGCGCTCCACCAAGCAAACCTTAAGGGGTTTGAGATCACCGGTCGGCCCAAACACCTGTGGTCGATCTACCGGAAGATGAAGCAGCGAGGCCGGCCGTTCGACGAGATATACGACCTCATGGCAGTGCGGGTGTTGGTCGACACGGTGCCCGACTGCTACCATGTCCTGGGCGTGATCCACCACACTTGGACACCGCTGCAGGAACGCATCAAGGA
>JBDGXD010000386.1:0-4050 GCA_039584755.1 Gemmatimonadota bacterium | reverse complement strand
AGCGTGGCGCTGTCCACCGTTATCTTTCGCCCCATCTGCCATGTAGGGTGCTTGAGAGCATCCTCCACCTTTGCTGCCTGCAATTCGGCACTGGGCCATTCTCTGAAGGGCCCACCTGAGGCGGTCAGGATGAGCCGCTTGAGCTCCATCTCCGGCCGACCGGTGATGCATTGCAGAACCGCACTGTGCTCAGAATCGACAGGTACTAGCTCCCCACCGTTCTCCCGCGCCACCCGCAGCACCAGGTCACCCGCCATGACGAGCGTCTCCTTGTTCGCAAGAGCTACTCGTTTCTTGGCCTTCAAGGCTGCCACAGTGGCTTCCAGACCTGCCGCACCGACGATTGCGTTGACAACGATGTCTACGTCAGGGCGAGTGGCGGCCTCCACCAGGCAGTCAGTGCCGACGCAGCCGTGCGTTCCCGCCGCACCATTCACCAACCCAACGAATTCAGCTCCCACACTTGCCGCTTGTTGCCTGAGCAGGTTCTCCGATCCATAGGCGGTGATGGCAACTACATGGAACCGCTGTTTCAGACGGGTGAGCACCCTGAGGGTGCTGGTACCGATCGAGCCAGTGGAACCCAATACAGCGACCCCAATCGTCATATGACTGCGTACGCCCGCAGCAGCAAAGTCGCCGTGGGAATGGCCCAATAGAGAGAATCGAGACGATCCAATACACCCCCGTGGCCCGGAAAGAAGCTGCCTGAATCCTTCACCCCGACCTCACGCTTGAACAGTGACTCGGCCAAGTCACCGATCTGACCCACAGAGGACACTACGAGCCCGAAGATCACCAGTTCCGGCAAGCTCAGCTCAAAGGAATACCTATTGAGGAATATGAAGAAGTAGACCGGAGCGACTATCCCGCCGGACAGGGTACCCGCGATGGCGCCGGCCCAAGTCTTGTTCGGGCTCACTGTGACAGCGAACTTGGGGCCCCCGATCATTGATCCGAAGGTCATTGCCATACTGTCGCAAACCCAGACTACAGTAAGAGGCAGAAACACCAGCCACGTCGCACCCCAAGCGTTCACGGGATCGGTATGGTGCCTCACCAGAATGAGAAAGGCCAGTAGACCACTGGTGTAAAGAACACCAAACACGGTCATGGAGACAGCGGCCAGCGGTTTGTCGTCCGGCGCGCGGTTCCACACTGCATACGCCATCGTGGCCATGAGCAAGGCAGGACCACCGAAGACTATGTAGCGATAACCCAGTCCCAAGCCGTCCGGCGCAGCAGCAAACACCAGCAGCGGCACCAGCACAGCCCCGACGTACCCCACTCCTCTGATGGGCTGTACACCGGAGCGCTCCACCAACCGGTAGGCTTCCGCCACACCGAGTCCGGCGAGCACGGCAAGCGCTCCGGACAAAGCCCAACCACCCACATAGACTACAGCAACCGCAGTGGGGATTGCCACGGCAGCTACTGCCATCCGGCGTATCATGTTGGAGGACATGGTAGTAACAGAGGCTGGTAATTACAGGTCAGAGCGAAGCGCTCAGACCTCCATTATCTCATCTTCTTTGGCGGCAACCACCAAGTTGATTTGCTCGATAGCTTCGTCGTGCAGCTTTTGAAGATCTCCCTCAGTACGATGCTTCTCGTCGTCCGAAACGTGCTCGACCTTCTTTGCCGCCGAGATAGCCTCCGTACGAGCGTGCCTAACGGCGATCTTGCCCTCTTCCGCCAATTTGTGCACGATCTTCACGAGTTCCTTACGGCGCTCCTCGGTGAGAGGCGGCAGCGGGACCCGAATTATGTTTCCGTCGTTCGACGGATTGAGACCGAGGTCGGCTGTCATTATTGCCTTTTCGACGGCAGCCAGGAGCGTCTTGTCCCAGGGCTGAACGGTCAACAACTGAGCTTCCGGCGCCGCCACGGAACCCACTTGGCTCAGTGGCATCTGCTGCCCGTACGCATCGACCTTGACCATATCGAGCAGACTCGTGGTTGCTTTGCCACTGCGAATGGTCGCCAATTCCCGCTTGGTATTGTCGATCGCCTTCCGCATCTGCTGCTTGGCGTGTTTTGTAACTTCTTGTAGCGTTTCCATAGTACAATCGTGGGAATCGTGTTATCGGTCGTTCGCTGTCACACCCGAGTTCCGTATCAACGGCTCGCAGTCGGCTTCAATCGCTGGTTGATCCGGGTCCTAACACACAATGGTGCCAACACGTTCGCCCTGCAAAACCCTTCCAATGGCACCATTCTGATTGACGTTCATGACGATTATGGGGAGCTTGTTGTCCTTGCACAAGGCGAAGGCATTACTGTCCATCACCTCCAATCCTCGCACCATTGCCTCTTGGTACGAGATTTCGGGTATGAACTCGGCATCGGGATGCAACTTTGGATCGGCCGCATATATGCCGTTCACATTGGTCGCCTTTATCAGCAGATCGGCTTCGATCTCTAGTGCACGCAGCACGGCCGCAGTATCAGTCGAGAAGTAGGGATTGCCTGTGCCGCCGGCCAGAAACACGGCCCTACCCTTCTCCAAGTGCCGCTGTGCGCGCCGCCTGATGTAGGGCTCCGCCAGCTCCTCCATGCGGATCGCGGTCATGACCCTGGTCTCGACCTGTTTGCGCTCTAATATGTCCTGTAACGCCAGGGCATTGATTACGGTCGAGAGCATTCCCATGTAATCGGCAGAAACCCGGTCCATTCCCTCCTGACTCAGCGTTGCACCCCTCAAGATGTTGCCCCCACCGATCACCATGGCCAGTGAGATCCCCATCGAATGGACCGCTCGGATCTCATCGGTCAACGCATCGACCACAGAAAAATCGATTCCGAAACCCCGCTCACCAGCCAACGCCTCGCCTGATAGCTTGAGCATCACGCGCTGGTATGCGAGTCCAGCCATTACTCCTCCCCGAGCTCGTACCGCAGCACTCGCCGGACAACGATGTTTTCTCCCACCTTACCGGAGACCTCCTTGACTAGCTCGCCGACGCTCTTCTTGTCGTCTTTCACAAAAGGCTGATCGAGTAGCACCTGTTCCTGGAGCAGTTTCTTCAGTTTGCCCTCAACGATCTTCTCGCGAACCGCCTCCGGCTTGCCAGACTCCTCCACCTGTTTCTCGAAAATGGACTTCTCGTGTTCGATGTAATCCGCAGGCACCTCGTCGGCGGTAACAGCGATCGGATTCGCCGAGGCGACGTGGAGGGCAATGTCCCTCGCCAACACCTGGAAATCGTCCGTACGCGCCACAAAGTCAGTCTCACAATTGAGTTCGACGAGCACTCCTACCCTGTTGTTGAAGTGCACGTAGCTCTCGATCACACCTTGCGCCGCGGTACGGCCGGCACGCCTCTCGGCCTTGGCTACACCCTTTTGTTTGAGATAGTCGATCGCCTTTTGAACGTCACCACCCGTCTCGAGCAGTGCCTTCTTGCAATCCATCATTCCTGCGCCGGTCTTGGCGCGCAATGCACTCACTTCTCTTGCAGCTACCTGAGTTGTCATCCCTACTTATCCTGGTCGACTGTTGAGTATCGTATATGCGAGAACCGCCGCCACGAGATCCTAGGAACCCGATCGGCGGCGGCGTCTTTACTAGCACCGAACGAGCAGCGATCCTATTCTTTTCCTTCTTTCCCCGCCTTGGCGGTAGCCGCCTCAGCTTTGGCGTCACCCTCAACGGGGGTCGGCTTCTTACGAGCAACCTTCGCGTCAGCTGGGGCCTTGCCCTTGGCGGGGCTCGGCTTCTTGGGATCACCCTTGGCCTCAGCTGTCACCTTCGCCGCAATCTTGGCTTCCGGTGCCGCCTCCGCGGCAGCGGTCGCCGCCGGCGGTTCTTCCCCGGCCGGCTCGGCCGCCGCAGCCTCGTCCCCACCCGGTTTCTCATCCTCAGCCGGCTCTGCCTTCAATCGCGCCGCTATCGCCTCCGGCTTGGGCCGCCGCTTACGACGTGGCCGTCTCCGCGATGGCGCTTCGCCCTTGTCGGCCTCTCCGGTATCCGTGCTGTACGTCGTGAACGAATCTGAGTCGACGGCCACTTCGCGGGCCGGCACCTGGCTGCGAGCATCCGCAACTACG
>JBDGXD010000385.1:0-4062 GCA_039584755.1 Gemmatimonadota bacterium | reverse complement strand
TCCGGCGCACGGGAGCGGAGACCCTACCTACTCCTCCGATGTCCGTGGGGCTGGCGCCGCGTGCAGCCGGTCGTCTATTCGATGGATTCACTGGCCTGGCCGGGATTCGCGTCAGGAACGACTCGCCGGTTCTCCGGTTCTTGAACACGTATCTTGCCTCGACTCTCCGCGGTCGGGCGGATACCACTCGAGTGCCTCCGTAGACCCGGGCCGGGTAGTAGTAGGGATCGTTGTAGACGACCAGTCTGAACCTCGCGCAGCTGTGCAGGTAGGGGTCCCAGGCTGGGTAGGCGACATACGAGTGGCAGTCGTAGCAGATAAACCGCGGATAGTCGTACCGCTGATCGACGTGATACGGATACACGTCAAACGCATAGCCGTTGTTTCCTGCGATCGGTAGCATGTGATCGATGAGATCCATCAAGGCCACGTACGGGTCGCCAGTCACCCGGCCATAGTAGGCGATGTTGCGGTAATCCCAATGATCCCCGTCGACGAACAGACCGTAGTCGAACGGAACGTGACTGGCGACGGCGAGGATGTACCCGGTACCTGGATAGTCGTCGATCGTAAAGGCGTGCGGTTGGTGACCATATCCTGGATTCGACACCTCGAGCTGGTGTCCTGCTGGCACGTAGTTGTTGTACCAGGGTTGATGGGGATAGAGAACTCTGATTCGCCCGTCGGTATCGATCCGCAGCACGGTAACGAAGGCCTCCTCCAGGGAGCGAAACCAAACGTGGACCCGGTCACCCCGTTCGAACAACTCGCCCGACGTCCAGACTTCGACGTGGGGGCCGTTTCTCGGTACGCTCACCCGCGGTGCTGTCCAAGTGTCAGTCGGTACGACACTGGTTAGTGAGAGTATCAAGCCTACCATCGCGATCGTCATGCTGCACCTCCGGAACTGCTGACTTCCAGCACTGCTACCATCTCACTGAGATTGAATTGCAGGCAACGTGCCACCGCATTGCTTGTATTAAGTGGTTGTAACTCAATAACTTATGGGGGTCACTGGGGCCTTGCATTGCCGCTGGCTGTCCTATGGCGATGACATGCGGAGTGTTAGAATTGGAGGGCAACGGGTGCCCGAATTGTCTGTCCGTCTAGCCCTGACCCTAACCAAGGCCGCCAACACTTGAGTACTGCAACCAGTCAGCGTCTCGATCTGCTCGATCCCTATACAGTAGCCCAGCTCGGTGGCATCGAGTTGGTCGCTCGTGGAGTCGTGGAGGGATTCTTGGCCGGGTTGCACCGCTCACCATTTCGCGGTTTCTCGGTGGAGTTTGCCGAGCACAGGCCGTATCAACCAGGAGATGAGCTGCGATACTTGGACTGGAAGATGCTGGCTCGCTCGGATCGGTTGTTCGTGAAGCAGTACGAGGAAGAAACCAACCTCAGGTCCATGATAGTAGTTGACTCCAGCACGTCGATGGATTGGTCCGGTGCGGATGATCGGCTCACCAAGCTGGAGTACACCAAGCGACTAGTTGCGGCACTGTCGCTCATCACACTGAGGCAGCGGGATGCCACCGGATTGATAGTGTTCGATGAAGATGTGCGTGACGTCGTGCGCGCCCGCGCTCGGTCGGGGCACTGGTGGTCGCTGCTGAAGGCCATTGATCGTCTCGAGGCGGGTGGCGGTACGGCTGCCGAACCAGCGTTACGGATGGTGACCGATCTGCTACGCCGCCGCGGATTGGTGATCTTGGTTTCGGATTTACTTCTCGACAGAGAGGTAGCGTTGAGGGCGCTGCAGTACCTGAGGCACAGGGGCCACCAGGTCATGGTCTTCCACGTCATGGATCCGTCGGAGTTGACATTGGAGGGGCCGGCCGAGGCGAGGTTTCGTGATCCGGAGACAGGCGCGAGCGTGGTCGCCCGGCCGCGGGAACTGCGACGCGTTTACGAAGATACTGTGCGGAAGACGGTTGAAGCCTGGCGGGCCACGTGCCGTGGTGGTGGGATCGACTACCACCATGTACTGACGAGTACTCCCTTTGGCTATGTGCTGCGCCGTGCGACAGCGCGGCGCACGCGGCTCGGGTGATTTCCTTTCTAGAACCGCTGGCGCTGTTGGGGCTGGCGGCCGCCCTGATACCGACCCTGTTGCATCTGCTGGGGAGACGACTGCCGCCCGAGGTGGTTTTTCCAGCGGTCCGCTATCTGACCGCAACTGAGCGCGAGCACAGCCGACGACTGTGGCTGCGCAACCTGTTTCTCTTGATTCTGCGCACACTGGTGATCGTTCTGGTGGTGCTGGCGGCTGCCCGCCCAGTTGCGCGGGTAGTCGGTGGAAGCTCGCATCCGCCGACGGCAGTGGCGATCATCCTCGACAATTCACTGTCGTCCCGTGCAGTGGTTGAGGGCGACCGGACACTCAGCTACTTGAGGAGTGCAGCAAGGACGGTCCTGACCAAGCTCGATGCTGGAGACAGGCTCTGGCTTCTATTGGCGGATGGCGTGCCCAATCGCCTGACGCGTATCGAAGCCCGAGCCGCACTGGACAGCTTGGAGCCATCACCGCTCAGGTTGGATTTGGCTGCTGCGGTGCGTGCGGCTGAGTCAGCCGTCCGCGAGGATCCACTTCCGTGGACGGAAATCGTTCTGCTCAGCGATCTTCAGGCAAGTGCGCTTTCCCCCGGAGAGCCGGTGGACGCCCGGGTTCTGGCGCTGGCCCCTCCCCATCCTCCCCTGAATCGCTGGATCGATTCAACATGGCTGCAGCCGCGGATCTGGTCTCCTGTAGGGACAGTCGTCGCTTTCCTGGGAGCGGGTTCTGGGGTGGGCGACGCAACCACGGTCCGGCTCGCCGCCGCCGGGCGCGACGTGAGTAGGGCTGTTGCGTCTCCCGGGGAGCAAGTGGTGCTGTCCGGGAGAATGCCAACCAGCGGGTGGACCGTCGGCGTGGTAGAACTCGATCCGGATGAGTTCCGGGCAGACGACAGACGGTTTCTCGCCGTCCGTGTGGCAGAACCAGCCAGAGCTCGTGCTACGCCAGGTGCTGGCCGCTTTGTCATCGACGCACTGCAAGTACTCCGGGAAGGCGGACGAGTTGCCCGAGGAGATGATGTTGTCCTGAGCGACCAGCTAGGCAACAACGTGACTGTGCTGTTCCCGCCCTCCGACCCGGCTCTCGTGGGAGGGCTGAACCGTTCCCTTGCGCAGCTGGGCGTTGGCTGGCGTTTTGGGGCCCTGGTGGAGGGGGAATGGGCGATCGGTGACGAGATCGCTGCGACCGGGGAAGCTACGGTGTTCAGGCGACACCGGTTGGTGGGAGATGGTGGCGCGATAGCCGAGGTCGGTGACGATCCGTGGCTCGTGCGGGAAGATGAGATAGTCCTATTAGGCAGCAGGCTGGAAGCAGATTGGACGGATCTGCCAGTCTCGGCGGTCTTTGTTCCTTTTATCGACTTCGTGGTGAACCAGATAGCGGCTCGTGAGAGCTGGACGCTCTCAGCTACGCCTGCCGAGGTAGTCGAGCTGCCACCCGGGGTGACGGGGTTGCTGTTCGGGGGAGAGATAATGCCAGTCAGTACGCGCAGGATAACAGCGCCATTGCTGCCTGGCGTCTACTTCATGCGCGGCGCAGGGGGAGACACTGTCGGAGCGCTGGAGCTCAACTACGATGTCAGGGAATCACAGCTCGGAACGGCTGATGACGTGTTGCTGCGGTCACGCTTGGCGGAAGATGTCCGGGTATTGAGCCCCACAGATCTTGCTAACGAGTTGTTTGCGGCGGTGCGAAGAGCCGCTCTGACCGGATGGCTGCTTGCTCTGGCGCTAGCATGTTTGGTCATTGAGTTCGCTGTTGCGAGTTCCCGAACTATGACAAAGTCCAGAGGGTAATGCTACCGCTGGTGCTGGAACGTTTCCGCGGCCTAGCGGCCACGCGCGGGCTGACACGAGAACTGCCAGGTCGGGGAGAGGCGTTGACTGTGGTGGACCTCCCCGGTTCTTCAGCCGCAGTGCTTGTGGCAGTTCTAAGTGAATACCAGCCCCAGCGCACCTTCCTGGTCGTGGCGCCGACCCCCGCCGACGCCGAGCGCTGGTATGCGGATC
>JBDGXD010000384.1:0-6453 GCA_039584755.1 Gemmatimonadota bacterium | reverse complement strand
CACGTACACTTCCCGCGGCGTAGAGATAGATCTCCACCGTCGTCCCCATGGCCGGACGCACCTCGTGGTACAGCGAGTCAGGTGAGGCGTGACAGGGATGCGACACGAGCCCACCGACCATAAGTGAGATCAAGAGAGAGCGGCCGTTCGGTAGACGTAAAGGCACATCGGAATATGCGGCCGGATGGTGGTGGGGACAATGGACTCCGGCAGCAACTAGATCCATGACATGCCACCTTGCCCCCCGCCTGGTAGCCAGGCATCTTCTCCTACCAGAACCGAACGAGACCGTCTCGGTCGTAGCGTATCAGTTCTCTAACAGCCGACTACCTGCTGGACGGTCGAGCTACAAGATCCGCAGCCGCTATCTTGTTGAGAACAAACCTTACGGAGCACTCAAGTCATGAGACCTCTTCTTGCCGTGTACTCAATTGCGCTCTTGTGTTCGTCAGCCCTGCACGGCCAAGCAGCTGACCTCGCTGCGCGGGCTATCCGGTTTCCCGACGTACCGGGGTATCTCACACTCAAGTGCGATCTCCATATGCACACAGTGTTTTCCGATGGCAACGTATGGCCCAACATTCGTGTACAGGAGGCACTGAGGGACGGTCTCGATGCCATCGCCGTAACCGAGCATATCGAGTACCAACCTTATAGGGACGACATTCCCCACCCGGACCGCAACCGCGCACACTCTATTGCGGTTGACGCGGCGAAGGACCGCGACCTCATAGTCCTACTTGGCTCGGAGATAACGCGCGACATGCCGCCAGGACACGCCAACGCAGTGTTTCTCCAGGACGCCAACGGGCTACTGGTGAACGACTCAATCGAGGTCTTCCGCGAAGCACGACGTCAGGGCGCATTCATATTTTGGAATCATCCGAACTGGACGTCGCAGCGGAGTGACGGTATTGCCTCCCTGAGCCCAATGCATGTCGACCTCATCGGCGACGATCTGCTGCAAGGCATCGAAGTAGTAAACGATCTCACATACTCCGACGAGGCCATACAGATCGCCATCGACCACGACCTGACCATGATCGGTACCTCGGATATTCACGGTCTGGTCGACTGGCAGTACCGTGTGCCGCAAGGAGGACATCGACCGGTGACACTGGTATTCGCGACCGAGCGCTCGGCGGCCGGTATCCAGGAAGGTTTGGAGGCACGACGGACTGCGGTGTGGTTCGACAATGTCTTGATAGGGCGGGAGCAACACTTGGTACCGCTGGTCATGGCATCTTTGGGGATCACGCAAGCCAGCTACCAAGGCGATACGTCGGTGCTCTCGGTGATGATCGAGAACGAGTCCGATGCGGAATACGTATTGATGAACCGGTCGGACCTCACGTTTCACGCCAATTCAGACGTCGTCACGCTCGCCCCAAATCAGACTACACGGCTCCAGGTCAAGACACGCGAGCGGCTGCCATCAGTGACGCTAGTATTCGAGGTGTTGAACGCCGTAACGGCGCCAAAGACGCATCCGATAATCGAGTTGGAGATCGTACTGAGCGGCAACTAGGAATTAATTTAGGGTCGACAGCTCGCGCTCTAAGGCGCGAATTCGATCTTGCCGAACAAGTTGTTCAGTGACTCCGCCAGCGTAGGGTGTGCAAACGTAGCCTCGCGCAATGCGGCGTACGGCAGCTTGCCCATCATCGCGATTTGGATCATGCACATGATCTCGCCACCCTCGATCCCGAGCACGGAGCAGCCGAGGATCTGGTCGGTCTTGGGATCCAGCAGGACCTTCATCAACCCACGCGTCTCGGCCATCTCGATGGCGCGGGCAACATGACTCATGGACATCTTGGCTACCGCGTACTCGATTCCCTCTCGTTGCGCCTGCTCTTCCGACAGTCCAACGCGCGCGAACTGAGGATCGATGAAGACCGTGTACGGCACCATACGATCGGCAATCGTTGCGTCGCCACCCTCGATCAGATTGGTGCGCAGCACACGGTAGTCGTCATAGGAAATGTGGGCAAAGGCCGGTCCACCCTTCACGTCACCGATCGCGTGAATACCATTGGCCGAGTACGTAACTTGTCGTCAACTACAATGTGACCGGAGTCTGTGGTCTCGATGCCTGCAGCCGGGAGGTTCCTCCCAACGCAAGGGCTGTAACGGAAGCATAAAGACCGACGAGCGCGTTACGGAACAGCGTAGCTCGATGCATCAGTGACTTGGTATCCGGATCGTAGCGCGAAGATCTCTCGCTTACCAGACGATGGAACTCCTGGTGAATCTGACCATATCTCGCAGAGGTCGACATGATCAGCATTGCAACCCCAGGCAGTAAGACCAGCGGGGTCAGCCATGTTCCTGTCTCCACTCGAATCTCCAATCTCGTGACCGTCCAACCTTGGCTCACGGAAACCCGCCGCGACAAAGCTGGCACGGGGTGCTACCGTGCCAGTCACCAGATCGTCTGCCTTATCCGCTCTGCCCATTCTTTGCACCGCTCGGCCTTGTTCAGGTCACCCAGTGACTCATAGGCAGCCGCAAGGCCCTCCCAAGCTGGTCCATACGTAGGTTCCTCAAGCAAGCACTGCTCATACTCCGCCAGCGACTCGAGCGGGATACCCGCTTGAAGGAGAGACGCACCCTCCTGCATATGTGCGCTTATGCTGTCGATCGCAGCTCTCAGACGGGCTGCCAGCACATCCTCTTCAGTAACCACCAAGATTGCACAGGGCATCGTCCGAGCGACCTTCTGCGTCACACTGCCAATCAACGCGCGGGGGGGATTGCTCATGCCCTCCGCACCCATGACTATCAGGTCGCAACTGAGCTCGGCTACGGCTGACAGTATCTCGGCATGGGCTACGCCTTCCCGCACCTGCGTGTTGATCTTGATGTCTGCGACATCGTACTCGCCCACCATAGCTTCGAGCCAGGAGCGCATCTGCTCTACCTCACGAGCCGGCAACAGATCATCTGGCCGCATCATACGTGCGTACACCTCCGGCATTGCTTCGCGTACACGGATAACGGACAGTTGTGCCGCGAACTGACGGGCTAGCCGGATGGCGTTCTCGAGTGCGCGGTGTGCCGCGGAAGAACCGTCCACAGGACAGAGTATCGACGTCGGCGGCCCCGAGACCTCGCGACCGGACAGCCAAACCGGCTTGACTGAGTTACGTATGACGCGGCGTGCCGTCACGCCAAGGTGCACATCTGGTCTACCACCCTCACTCGCGCCCACCACAATCAGATTGGCGTTCTTGTGCTCCGCATATTGACATATGCGATACGAAGCCTTGCCGCTCTTGACAACAACGTCCTCGACAGTAGCTCCGTCCTCCTCGATACGGGAGCGTAGTACCTCGAGCAGAGAAGCGATTGACTCTGGACCTCCATCGTCGGACCACGCGTCTAGGGGAACGTCCGGGATGACGTGTAGCAATAGAATGCGCGAGTCATACGCACGCGCCAGCATTACGGCTGTTGCTACCATCGTGTCCGTTGCCCCCTGCAAGTCAGTGGCTACAACGATCCTATCCAGCTCTTTCATGCAGTCTCCGTGAGTGACGGCACGCTCATTCCGGGAGGAGAATCATAGCATAGTTGGGCGGGACTCCGATAGCTCCCGCGGAGTCGCGAGACCGGCGTGGGCACCGATTTGATGGTACGCATAGTCGCTGTGGAATCACCTCAGCAACCCAGTTCACAGAGGGATCATGAAGTCACACACCAAGCATCTCAGATTCCACGTGCCCGAACGGCGCGCCTTCATCAACATCACCCAAGAAGTTCGCGAGGAGGTGAGAGCCAGCAGTGTACAGGAGGGGCTCTGCTAGTGAACGCCATGCACATCACCGCGAGCGTGTTCATCAACGACGACGAACATGGGCTGCACGAAAACTACGAGCTGTGGTTGGATTGGCTGGCACCATTCGATCCCAATCCGGAGCGATATCATCACAACCGAACCGGTGAGGACAACGCCGCACGCACGTACACTTCCCGCGGCGTAGAGATAGATCTCCACCGTCGTCCCCATGGCCGGACGCACCTCGTGGTACAGCGAGTCAGGTGAGGCGTGACAGGGATGCGACACGAGCCCACGACCATAAGTGGGATCAAGAGAGAGCGGCCGTTCGGTAGACGTAAAGGCACATCGGAATATGCGGCCGGATGAGAGAGCGGACAATGGAGCGACGTGGTTACCTCCAGCCAACACCGTTGCGGCTGCCAACCCCACTGCGGATACATCGTTGCCCTGCCGGCATCGGTGACAACCCTGTCGGACTCATCCGTGGTTCGCTTCGCGCTTCCTGCAGCGATCGATACTGGTGACTCGGCAACGTTTGCGTTCGAGTGGGCGGCTACAGCGGTGTGGAGTGCCGTGCATTGGGGCTCTGAACCATCAGGCGCATCAGGCTAGCCACCGCTAGCAGACCGGTGTATCGTGGCCTGGTCGATGGTTCTACGTTGTCGCGCCACCTGCGCGGACAGCGAGCGGCCCACCGAGGTGGTCGTGGACCCCGACGTGGTTCTGATCGACACCGATCGGTCAAACAACCGGGCCGAAGTGACGCAGTGAAGCGCTCCGTCGTATTAGGAGCATCCTAGCCGGACGTTACCCGGGCAACGCCGCGCAGAGCTAGGGCGGATCCGCGTTCACCCGCCCTCTTCAGCGTTACATCCGCGGCCAGACATTGTCGCTCGGATCGCGGTCGGGAAATCGACGCGATGGATCGAGTGTAATCTGTTCGATGGCCCGGGCGCCAAAGTCGAGGTGCGCCTCGAACGTACGGCTTCCACCAAACCACACATCAACCGGCCAGGTTACGATCGCGGTCGATGCATTGACCATGCGGGCGTTCGGCATGGATTGAATCGGTTCACCGGTCGAGGCAAACTGCACCTCGAGCACGACCGGCGACGGCATCTGGCCATCCTGGCGCACTGTCACAGTGGTTCGTGCTTCCGTCGTCACCACGCTCTCGATAGAACCGTCCACCGATTCAGTGGTCCACAGCCAGTAATACCAGAACCAGCCAAGGTCTCGTCCCAGGGCATTGTTCATGAAGAAAGCGTAGTCCCATGGCGAAGGATGCTTGAAGCGCCACGCGTGGGTGTATTCACTGATCGCCCGCTGCACCGCGCTGTCACCCACGATGCCACCCAGCATCGAGAGCATCAGCGGGGTCTTGGAATAGGTTTGGAAGCCGTACATCGAACCCGCGTAGTTGGCGACCCACATCATCGGTGGTTCCCACTCGTCCCCACTGATACTGCCATACCTCTGGCCCAGGCCGTCGAGATTGGGCTCCACTCCCTGTCGATGCGCGCGTGACAGGATGTTCATGTACTGATCGAAACCCTCGTCCATCCAGCCATACCAGGTCTCGTTGGTCCCCACCATCATGGGCCACCACTCATGCGCGGCCTCATGATCGGCAGCACCCTGGTTCGAGTTGATGACCATGGGATACTCCATGCCGGCGCTCGGGCCGTCCTGCAAGGTGAGCTGCGGAAACGGATACGGAGCCCACAACTCGGAGTAGAATTCGAGTGCGTGCCTGGTGAGCGCGACGGCGTTCTCGAACCTATTGGCGCGCCCGGCGAGATAGACCATATGGATGGGCACCGGTCCCTTGCCGGGGATCGTCGCCCGCGATGCCTGCCACACAAACTTCTCGGCGGTCGCCCACGCAAAGTCGTTGACCGTGTCGGCCACGAAGCGCCACACGAGCCGGTCACCCGCAGCGGTTGCCTCACCAGGACCAACCTCACCTTCACCAACGATGGTTACGGTCTCATCGGATTCGAACACTCGGGATAGACGTTCACGCGCCGTCGGCGCCAGCACCTCTTCAGGGTTCTGCAGCACACCTGTGCCACTCACGATCCACCCCGCCGGAACGTCGATCCGAACATCGAAGCGACCGAAGTTGTTGTAGAACTCGGCCGGGCCGAGATAGACGTTGGTGTCCCAGCCGCGGAGGTCGTCAAACTTGGCTACCCGCGGGTACCACTGCGTAGGCTGGAACAGAGTGTCTGCCCAACGCTGAGTCATCCGGTGACCGCGACCGTCAGGACCACCCGGCAGCTTCGTGTGCCACTCCAGTTCCAGCGTGACAGACGACCTCGGTGCGACCGGGGTCGCAAGTGTGATTCGCGCCAGCGTCTGGTCCATGCCCGTTGCCGCGAGCCGCGGAGGGGTGTTGTCACCCGGACGACGCCGCGGCGCTGGTGGTGCGTCGAGATCGACGCGCTGACCGTCGACGACTAGACTGGTAACAACCATACCATCCGTAGTCTCGGCCGGCACCGAGTAGCCGCGCGGCACCGTCGCCCGGAAGATGTTGTGATCCAGTCTCAGCAAGATTTGGGACATCTCGAGTGGGCTGGCATTGTGAATCACCACCGTCTCGCTTCCGTTGATGGTCTGGGTCGCGGGATCGAGTCGGGCATCGATCGTGTAGTCCGTCTGCA
>JBDGXD010000383.1:0-4120 GCA_039584755.1 Gemmatimonadota bacterium | reverse complement strand
CCTCACGGGCGAGGTAATCGGTGGCACGGACGGCTGGAAGGACATCTCCGACGATCGCATCGCGGATGCGATGCTCGCGATGACGGGTACTGTAAGTCAGGTTCCACCTTCCTATTCGGCCAAGAAGATCGGTGGTGAGCGAGCGTATCGCTTGGCCCGTCGAGGAGAGCTGGTCGAACTGGAGCCACGTGAAGTTCAGGTCCAGCGGTTTGAAATGCTGGAGCGGGAGGGTGCCCTCGTGGGTTTCGCTAGCGAAGTGAGTAGCGGAACCTACATTCGTGGACTGGCGCGGGACCTCGGCGAGATATTGGGATGCGGTGCCCACCTCACAGCTCTGCGGCGCAAGTCTGTGGGCCGGTTCACGGTCGATGATGCCACGTTGCTCGATGCTGTGGACGCCGCGACGGAGCTGCGGCCACCGCTAGAAGCCGTGAGTCATCTGCCGATCGTGAAGATAGACGAGAAACTGCGCAACGCGGTACGCTGCGGGCGGCCAATAGAGTCATCGTTGGAAACGGGTGAGTCTGTGGCCTTGGTTGCGGGCGACACACTCGTGGCGGTTGCCCAGAGCGAAGCGGAGTTGCTGAAACCCAGGGTGGTACTGGAGGGATGAGGGGCGGACCCGCAGGGAATCACCACGGCACCGTGATCACGGTTGGCACGTTTGACGGCGTCCATCTGGGTCACCAACGTGTAGTCGAAGAAATCGTAGGACGGGCTCGCCAAGCCGATCGCCGCAGCGTTCTGGTGACTTTCGAGCCGCACCCGCTGGAAGTCGTGAATCCGCAAGCGGCCCCGAAGCTGCTGACCCTGGGTCAGGAACGGAGGGAGATACTGGCACAGAGTGAATTGGATGCAGTGGTGTTTCTCCAGTTCACCCGAGAATTGTCCCAGACATCACCCGAGGAATTCGTGCGGTTACTGCTGGATCGGTTCAACCTCAAGGAGTTGGTGATCGGGTATGACCATGGGTTTGGCAAGGGGAGAACGGGTGACGCCCAGCTGCTGAGACAATTGGGTGCTAGGCTCGGGTTTGACGTCGATGTGGTGGCCGAGGTAGATCTCGACGAGCGGCCGGTTTCGTCCACCCTTGTTCGCCGGGCCGTGGCCGGTGGTGATTTGGATCGAGCCCGCAAGTTACTTGGCCGGGCCTATTCAATGACCGCTGCGGTAGTGCGCGGTGCGGGCCGCGGGCGTAGCTTGGGGTTCAGGACCATCAACCTGGCGTTGGACAATCCGAGGAAACTACTTCCCCCCGATGGGGTCTACGCTGTTAGAGTCGAGTGGGCTGCGGGATCGTCGGGTGGTATGATGCATTTGGGGCCGAGGCCCACCTTTTCGGAAGATGTGCGTTCCTTGGAGATTCACCTTTTCGATCAGGAGGGTGAGCTTTATGGGCAGCAGGTGAAGGCGTGGTGGGTACGAAGGCTGAGGGACGTGAAGCGATTCTCGTCCCCGGAGGAGTTGCAGCAGCAGTTGGCGGTTGACTGGGGTAACGCCAGGGCTGCGTTGACACGGAATGCCGGTGTCAGTAACCATTAATTCTTTGTTTTTCCAAACGGTACCATGTTATCGAGCATACGCAATAGACTGATCCTGATCGGTGCCCTGGTGGCCATTGCCGTCTTTTCGCTGATTCCCCGCGACGTCACAACGAGGGTGCGTGGGGCCGATGGCGTCATGAAGGACACCACAATCAGGCGGATTCCGCTCAAGCTGGGTTTGGATCTGCAGGGTGGGATCCATCTCGCACTCGAGATCGACGAGAGCCGCGGTCAGGTACAAGACCGCGCGGATGCGATCGAACGGGCACTCACGGTGATCCGGACCAGGATCGACGAGTTCGGCGTCGCGGAACCGCAGATTCAAAAGGTCGGCACCGACAGGATCGTGGTGGAGCTGGCCGGGATCGACGATCCCGGTCGGGCCAAGCAGATCGTGCAACGGTCTGCTTTCTTGGAGTGGCGCATCGTGGACATGCAGCAGCGGTTCGCAGCCGCGCTGCCGTCCATCGATCGAGCGCTCATTCGGGCGGGTGTAACTGCCTCCGAGGGCGCTGCTGCGGAGGTGCCCAGCGCCGTCGAACAACTGCTCGGCGCGGATACCACCGTGTCTGACAGTGCCGGCACTGCCGACACGACTGCTGCGCTCGATCAACCGGGGCCGCTGAGTGCCCACCTCTACAACTTCGACATGCAGATCCCGGGGGAGTTCCTGGTACCCGAGGAGAATTTCCCTTTG
Organism: Gemmatimonadota bacterium; assembly: GCA_039584755.1. GTDB lineage: Bacteria > Gemmatimonadota > Gemmatimonadetes > Gemmatimonadales > GWC2-71-9. Next base: position 1,879 of record JBDGXD010000383.1, on the reverse strand, counting down.
GTGGACAGCCTCATCTCGCTCGAGGTGACGCAGCGTGCCATTCCGCGTGGGCTGGACCTGGTGTGGGCCATGGAGCCACGCACGATTCAGGGCCGTCCCTACCGTCCACTCTACGCTGTTGACGATCAACCGATCATCACCGGTGAGGTTCTGTCGGACGCGCGGGCGACGGTCGATCAGCTGAGCCGAGGAGCGGTTGTCCAGTTCACGCTCAACCGTGCTGGCGGGAGAGTGCTGCGCCGGGAGACCGGTCGCCACATAGACGACTACATGGCCATCATGCTCGACGGGCGGGTGAACCGTCAGCCGCCGATCATCCGATCGCAGATCTATCGCAATGGTCAGATCGAACTCGGCGCTGCGCCGTTGCGCGAAGCAGAGGATCTGGCTCTGGTGCTGAGGGCCGGTTCCTTGCCGGCACCCGTGGTCATTGTCGAGGAACACACAGTTGGTCCCAGTTTGGGACGAGACTCGATCGCGCAGGGCCAAAGGGCAGCGGCTGTAGCGGGGGTGGTCGTGTTGCTGGTCATGGCCGGCTATTACAGAATGACTGGCCTGATGGCAATAGGTGCCTTGGTTTTCTACGTGCTGTTCACCCTGGGTGGGCTAGCGGCCATGACCGCTACGCTCACGCTACCGGGCCTCGCGGGATTCGTGCTGTCACTCGGTATCGCGGTGGATGCCAATGTTCTGATTTTCGAGAGGATTCGCGAGGAGTTGAAACTCGGCAAGACCCCGCGATCCGCCGTTGATGAGGGGTTTCAACACGCGATGCCGGCAATCGTCGATGCGAACATAACGACGATAGTAACGGCAGCGTTTCTATTTCAGTTTGGAACCGGACCAGTGAAGGGATTCGCCGTGACGCTCATCATCGGTATCATCGCATCGCTGATAACGGCAGTGTTTGTGACGAAGACCTTCTTCCTGATTTGGATGCAACGAGGCTCGGCAAAGGAAGGGCTTTCCATATAATGTTTCGCCTGTTTGATGAAGCCAAATACGATGTTCTCAAGAATACCAAGATCGCATTCGTTATTGCAGCGGTCTTCACTCTACCGGGTTTGCTGCTGCTCGTGATCCGCGGTCCCAACCCGAGCATCGAGTTCACGGGTGGCACGCTCGTCGAATTGCGCGCCCTGGATCAGAGTATCCAGACGCAGGATATCCGTGCTGCACTAGATCAGGGCGGGATCGTGGGTGCGGAGATCCAGAGCTTCGGGTCATCGAGTGAGTTTGTGATTCGGGCTCGTCTCGAGTCGGATGACCCAACAGCCGAGACGACTCAACAGACGAGGGACGCCATACAGGCGGCTCTGACCGGTGCGTTCGGTGCAGACGGCTTTGAGATCGGCCGTGCAGATGCCATTGGACCCAAGGTGGGTGGTGAATTGCGCACTCGAGCGCAGCTCGCGTTGCTGTTGGCCTTCGGCGCGATCTTCATCTTCATTTGGTTCAGATACGAGTGGAGATTCGGGATGGCGGCGGTGCTTGCAACGGTGCACGATATCTTGACCACGATTGCGTTCATTTCGTACATGAACCTCGAGATATCTCTGGTTGTGGTCGCGGGGCTGTTGACCATCATCGGTTATTCACTCAACGACACCATCGTCACGTTCGATCGCGTGCGCGAGAACCTGAGGAAGTTCAGGCGCAAGAACATCTACGAGATTCTCAATCGCAGCATCAACGAGACGCTGCCGCGCACGATGCTCACTTCTGGGACCACCTTGGCAGCTACTATTGCACTGCTAGTGTTGGGTGGCAAGGTGATAAGTGGATTCGCCTGGGTGATGACGTTCGGAGTTATCACCGGGACATTCTCCTCAATCTTCATTGCGTCACCGATCCTGCTCGCGATAGAGCGGCGGTGGCC
>JBDGXD010000382.1:0-7420 GCA_039584755.1 Gemmatimonadota bacterium | reverse complement strand
GGCAGCTGGGATCGGACTATACAGAGATCGAAAGATAAGCAACGAACGCCGAATCGAACGAACTGCGGAAGACCTGCAGCGACTCGACGATCTGATCTCAGAGGTGCAGACCCAGGTGCGGAGTCTGGCACGGCAAAGAGGCAAGGCGGAACGATACGAGAAATTCGCATCGGAGCGTTTCGACATCGTAATGACGCTGGCGCGCCGCGAACTGGCGCATATGGACGCCAGCGAAGCGAGCCTGCGCAGCAGGGCAGCCGACCTGGCAGTTCAGATTCCGCGAGCGCGAGACGGACTCGGCGCACTCGAGCGCCAGCGTGACGACCACATTCAGGCCCGCGCCACGGCGGAGGCCCGGCGAACGGAACTCGAGCGCAGACTCGCTGAGACACGGGTCGAGATCGAACGCCTCGAGGGTGACATCAACCTGGCAACGGAACGGCTCGGCAATGCGGCGACACGAAAGGCGCGTGCGCTGGAGGAACGTCAGCAGGCAGAGGAACGCGCCACACGGGCCGAACGAGAGCGGGATGCCGCCGCGGCCGAACGTGCCGCCGCGGAAGCTGCCCGGCACTCGGTTCAGACAGAGTTGGACCTGAGATCTGCTAGTGAGGACGAAATCCGCCAACGCCTCACCGGACAGCGCGACACGGTACGTGAAACGGAAGCAGAGCGTTTGCGACAGGCCGAGATACAACGATCACTGGTTGGCGAACAAGCCGCCATCCAGCACGAGCTCGATGACCTGAGCAACCAAGAAAGTGATGCGGGGGACCGGCGAGCGGCAGCCACCCGGCAGCTCGAACAAGCTCGACAAGAGTTGGATGCTGCACGCTCCGAGCTGGGCCAGCGGCAGCGTGCTGAGGCCGCCGCGGGCAGTGACTTGGAACGGGCCAGGCACTTCCTGGCGGCAGCCCGTGAGCATGAGGCTGCCCTGATGGTTGAGCGCCGCTCCGCCGACGAGAAGATCGCCCAACTTGGCGCTCGTAAGGAGGCTCTGGAAGAACTTCAGCGGACCCGAGAGGGATTGGCTCCGGCCGCCCGGGACCTGTTGCGGCAGAGGGAGCGGTTCGGCGTGGGCGCGGTGCTAGGTCCCCTCAGTGACTATGTCACTACCTCACGCTCCGATGCGCAGCGCGTCGAGCACTTGCTGGCCGATTGGCTCCATGCCGTGCTGGTTCGCGACGAAGCGACCGTGCGAGCGGTGCGGCAGTGGCACCGTGAGGCGAAACCAGGACCTCTGGTTCTCTTACCCGTTTCTCCCGGTCCAACCGGTTCAAGTGGCGGTGACACGAGTGACATCACAGCTGAAGCACCTGCAAGGGAGTGGGTCCGCGCTTTGCTCGCCGGGTCCAGTTCACTCGATCCGGAAGACGGTGCCATACGACGATCGAATGGAGCCATCTTCCTGCCGAGCCACGAGATAGCCGGCCCGATTACACGGCGAGCTGAGTTGGACGAGCTGGCACGCGAGTTGGAAGCTGCCGGGCAATAGTTGAACGACCTCACTATGGCAACACAGCTGGCGGGGGAAAAACACGCCACGGCGGAACGGGAGTTGGAAAGCGCCAACGCAGCCACCGAGAGAGCACGTGCCGCGCTGAGGGAGGCACAGGGAACCTGTGACGATGCGGGCCGTCTCGTGCAACGGGCCGAACGTGAAGAGTCCGAAGCGGAAGAATCGTTCGTCAGACTGACAGCCCGCATCGAAGAACGGACCGAACGGCTGAAGAAGTTGGGCCACGAGCGAGCCACCGCAGAGCTGGAAAGAGAGCGGCTGGGACGCGACCTCGACACACAGCGAGCCAGGCTCACCGATCTGGAAGGGGCTCAGGAAGCCGCACGAGAGCGTCGCGTGCATTGGCAGGTTGAAGAAGCGCAGGTGTCCGCCAGAGAGGAAGCGGCCAACGAGCGGGAATCACGGGCACTATTGGCGGCAGCTGAGGCCGGGCGGGACAGGGAAACGCTGCAACGTGAGCTGTCGGATATCGAGCAGACAACCATTGAGCTGACCAAAAAACACGCCCAGTGGGAGGACTCCCTGGCGGAGCGTCGCATCACCGTGCAGGAAATCGAATCCGCCGCGAGCGAGGCGGAGACAGCCGTACACACAGCGGACTCGGCCGTGACGGCAACCGACGAGTCGATAGCCTCGGCGCGCGAGCAACTCGAGCAACTGAACGAGGAGGCACACGCCGCGGAGATCGGCTTGACCCAGTCAGCCGGTCAGCGCCAGGCACTGGTTGAGCGCATAGAAGCCGAGTGGCACAAACCATTGAGCGATCTACTGGAGTCGGGCGGAGAGGTAGAGGGTGAGACAGAACTACTGCAGGAAGATGTTGACCGATTGGCTCGGGCGATTGAGACCCTGGGACCAGTGAACCCGCTCGCCGTTCACGAGCACGCCGAGGAATCGAATCGACTGATGTTCCTGCAAGACCAACGTGAGGATCTCGTCGAAGCGCGGAAGACCCTACTGCAGGCTCTGCGCGAGATCGACGAAACCGCGCGCCGTATGTTCTTGGAGACATTCGCACGGATCAGGGAGAACTTCGGCGCTGTGTTCCAAACGCTGTTCGAGGGCGGAGAGTGCGACGTGCGGCTTGCCGAGGAAGCTGACCCACTGGAGAGCACGATCGAGATATATGCAGCCCCGCGCGGCAAGCGCACCCAACGCATCCATCTGCTTTCATCGGGTGAACGCGCACTCGTGGCCTTGTCTCTGCTGTTCTCGATCTACCTGACCAAGCCAGCTCCATTCTGTCTGCTGGACGAGGTCGATGCACCACTGGACGACGCCAATGTCACGCGGTTCGTCCGCCTGCTCGACGAGTTCAAGGCAGACACGCAATTCATCGTGATCACCCATAACCCGCGTACCATGCAGGTAGCCGACGCGGTTTATGGGGTCACCATGCAGGAGCCGGGAGTATCGACCATCGTCGGGGTGCGGTTAGGTACGGAGGCGGTGGCGTCTTGAGGCTGAGTGCTGCCGTCGTCTGGGCATTGCTCCCGGTCGCGACAGCAGCACGTGCTCAGCAAGCGACTGTCTCACCGGCCCTGGCGGACGTCATGGGGCAGGACACGGTCATCGCAGTGTGGCTCATGGCGCGCCCAGGCAATTCACTCGACAACGTAGCAGCTCTGGTTACGAGCCTCAACGGTCAGATCAGACACCGCAGTCGTTGGCTGAGGGCCGTATCCGCCGAGCTCAGCGGACGACAGCTGGACGCCGCCCGGACGGCTCCGGGGTTGCGACACATCCAGCCCGTCGCACGATTCCGCGGCCGCCGGCAACGCAGGCCGCGATCGACACCTTGTACGGCCCCTCCGCCATGCCGCTTCACCGCCTCAATCTGTTCCCGTTGGTCGAGCAGAACCTGCGCGGTGCCGGTGTCACAATTGCGATTCTGGACACCGGTTTCGAGACCGGGAACAGTGCCTTCCTGTCGGCAGCAGTGATCGGCCAACGCGATTTTGTCAACAACGACTCAATCGTGCGAAACGAGCCGGGCGATCCGTCGAATGCTTCACAGCACGGTACTGGAGTGTGGTCTTTACTGGCTGCCGACCTCGTGAACCAGATCATCGGCATTGCACCGGACGCAGAATACATTCTGGCGAAAACCGAGGACGTCCGGTCGGAGACCCGGGTAGAAGAGGACAACTACGTAGCTGCCCTCGAGTGGGCTGACTCGTTGGGAGCCCGGGTGGTGAGTTCGAGTCTGTCCTATCTAGCGTTCGACGATGGCTTCAGCTACTCGTTCGCAGATTTGAATGGTGATATAGCCGTCACGACGGTTGCAGCAGACTCGGCTGTGGCTCGCGGGATCGTCGTCGTAACTGCGGTCGGCAACAGAGGTCCCAGTTTTGGATCGCTGGGAACGCCGGCCGACGGTGACTCGGTCATCGCCATCGGAGCGGAGGACTCGCTCGGTGTACTCCAGGGATTCAGCTCCCGGGGCCCCACTGCCGACGGACGCCTCAAACCCGACTTCGTAGCACCGGGTCGGAGCGTCTTCGTGGTTGACCCGCTGGCAGCCCCGGGGTTCTCTCGCCGGGACGGAACCTCGTTCAGCACTCCCGTGGTAGCGGGGGCGGCAGCATTGATGCGGCAACTGCATCCGATGATGACGCCTGTCGACATCATCGACGCCTTCAAGCGGACCGGATCGAACCGGGCAACTGCAGATTCCTCGGTAGGGTGGGGTCGACCCGACGTCGCCCTTGCCGCGTCATTCCCGTACGGCATCGTGGTCACGGACCCCAGCGATACTGTCTTGGCAGACGTGACTCCCTTTATATCCTGGACGGTTCCCGAATCACCCGCCTTCGCCCAGCCGTTGAGCTACCGGCTCAGGGTCGCCACTGACACGACGTTCGCCCAGGAGATCGTCGATACCACGCTCACCGCTACTGAGGTACAGCTCACCAATGTGCTGCGGCCGGGTGACAAATTGGCGCTGGAGTTGACCGCCACGACAGCCGAAAGCCTCTCCCTGACAGTGCCACCAGAAACGGAGTACGTTGCCCCCGATTGGGCATCGCTGACTGCGTTCAACGATCCCCAGGGGTTCGCCATACGCGATCGGCGTCCAACGTTCACATGGACATCTCCGGGGGTAATCACTCCACCGGGACCGTTTACCTACGATGTGACTGTCTTCCGGGTAGACAATCGGTTTCCCGCCCTGGAGGCAACCGACCTGGAAGAGACCGAGTTCACGGCGACGGAAGACCTGGATCTCAACACACCATACAAGTGGCTCGTCGTGGCAAGGCTGGGAGCAGACAGCGCCATCACCGAGAGCGAAGGGACTTTCGTGGTGGTCGATGAGTCGATCCCAACAGCGACCCTGCTGTTCCAGAACTTCCCCAATCCTTTTCCGAACAGAACGTCGGGGCTCTCCGCCACCTGTATCTGGTTCGATCTCGCCGAAACCGGGGACGTGCGGTTGGACATCTTGGACATACGGGGGCACGTGGTGCGCAATCTGGTTCCGGGAACTGCATTCGATTCGCCGCTCGAGGCCGGCCGGTACGGCCGCGGAGAGTCGGGTATGGCGGGCTCATGCGATCCCCGACTGCAATGGGATGGAACCGATTCCAGCGGCCGGCATGTCCCTCGTGGCATCTATCTGGCCCGCTTCGCCACTGCAACCGGCTCGTTCCTCAAGAGAATTGTATATATGGGGCCGGGGTTCTAGATGGAACTCGTGGTGATCGGCAGCGGAACGGCTGCCCCCACGGCTGATAGGACTGCACCAGCTCATTGGGTGACTACGGGCGATATCAGCATCCTGTTCGACTGCGGCGCCGGGACTCTGCATCGCGCCACCGGTCTTGGCATTCCGTGGCCCGACGTAACCCACGTGGCGCTGACCCACTTCCATATGGATCATTGGGGAGAGCTACCGGCACTGTTGTTTGCTCTGCGCTGGGGGATTGAACCCGCTAGATCGGAACCGCTCGAAATCATTGGGCCACCCAGCCTATCAGCTCGACTGACCGCGCTGACGCACGCCCTGGGAGACTGGGTGTTAGATCCGGGCTTCCCGCTGAGGGTTACCGAGATCACTCCTGGCTCCCTCCTCACGCTGCGCGAAGGTGTCACACTCGAGGCATTCAAGACACCACACACCGAACACAGCATGGCCTATGCGGTTCGGGACAAAGACGCCTTTCTGGTGTACACCGGAGATACCGGCCCCAGCAGCGAGCTAGCCGAGTGGGCTCGCGGATGCGATCTCATGTTGGCCGAGTGTTCACTACCGGACGACCGCGCGCTCGACGTACATTTAACGCCGTCGAGCGCCGGTGAGTTGGCACGAACCGCTAGAGCACGGAGACTCGTACTGACGCATTTCTATCCAGTGTTCGGCGATTCCGATCCTGGCGTAGTTGCAGCTCGGGCCTTCGGTGCTCCGGTAGATGTGGCGCACGATGGGGCCCGATTTCACGTGGGTGGCAGTCATAGGTAGGAAACGATGCTCATAGTCATGCAACATGCCGCGGATACCGCACAGGTGCAGCGGGTCGTGGACACAATAGAGTCATTGGGCTACGAAGCCCGCCCCATGCCCGGTGCGCAACGGACGGCTGTAGGGTTGGTTGGTAACGACGGCCGGGTAGATGCCTCACGGCTTGCGGCCCTACCTGGTGTCAAGGAGATCATCCACGTCACACAGCCGTACAAACAGGTCTCGCGCGAGTGGCGTGACGAGCCAACCGTGGTTCAGTTGGCGGATGGCTTGGCAGTCGGTGGCAACGAGGTCGTAGTGATGGCGGGACCTTGCTCGGTCGAGTCGGAGTCCCAGATCCTGAGGACCGCACAGCTGGTGCGCAAATCTGGCGCAGCAGTTTTGAGAGGTGGAGCGTTCAAGCCGCGCTCTTCACCTTATTCGTTCCAGGGGCTCGGTGTCGCTGGCCTGAGACTGCTGGCCAAGGCACGAGAGGAAACTGGACTGCTCATTGTCACCGAGGCGATCGACACCGAGTGCGTCGATGCAGTGGCAGACTACGCCGACATCATTCAGATCGGCGCCCGTAACATGCAGAACTATTCGCTGCTCAAGAGAGCGGGCAAGATCAACAAACCGGTGCTATTGAAGCGCGGCTTGGCGGCAACTATCAATGAATTGCTGCTCTCCGCCGAATACATCCTGGCTGCCGGCAACGAGCGGATCATTCTGTGCGAACGCGGGATACGGGGATTCGATAATGCCACGCGCAACGTGTTCGACCTCGCCGCGATCCCCGTAGTGCACTCCCTTTCGCATTTGCCGATCATCGCCGACCCGAGCCATGCTACCGGGCGCCGCAACAAGGTTATCCCGATGGCACGCGCCGCGGTCGCCGCCGGAGCAGACGGCATCATAGTCGAGGTTCACCCCGATCCCGACCTTGCGCTCTCTGACGGGGCGCAGAGCCTGTATCCCGAGCAATTCGATGATCTAATGCGTCAGGCACGAGTAATCGCCGAGGCGACTGGCCGTTCCATCGCAGCGCCTCTGCCCGCACCGGTGGCCGCGTGAAACATCTGGCGATCGGGCTGTTGTTGGCAGCTTCACAGTTGAATGCGCAAGGAGCGGTGAGCGCACTAGAGCGAGCGGAGGATACGTATCACACGCTCGAAACGCTCACGGCCCAGTTCACTCAGACGATCGTGAACCCGATGTTAGGTAGTCCGGAGGTCTCCAGAGGTACTGTCTATCTAGTACCCCCAAGCAAGTTCGCCATGCGGTTCAGCGAACCGTCGGGCGACCGAATCGTAGCCGACGGGACGTGGCTGTGGGCATATGCGCCAAGTTCGATTCCGGGTCAGGTGATCAGACAGCCGATTCCCACACTGGGGGCAGCAAGCCCCAACCTCCTGGCACAATTCGTTGACCGGCCACTGGAGCACTACCGTGCAGGGTAC
>JBDGXD010000381.1:0-4156 GCA_039584755.1 Gemmatimonadota bacterium | reverse complement strand
CCGTGGTTTCCTCATGAGGCCCTCCAAGTGGTTACTGCTATTGTTTGCCGTATTCAGACAAAAAGAAGTGATCGTAGTCACCGGCGATTGCGACCCATGCCGTTTGCGGCGGGTTGATGGTAAGCTTAGGGTCGGGAGCGGGGAGCAGGATGGTCATACACCGGGAAGAAAGGCTCGCGTCAACAGCAATGTCTCAGGATTCAATTCGAGTTCGCTTTGCACCGTCCCCTACCGGGTATCTGCATGTTGGCGGTGCAAGGACGGCACTGTTCAACTGGCTGTTCACTCGCAGGGCCGGCGGCAAGTTCCTGCTCCGCATCGAAGACACGGATCGTCAACGCTCATCCGAAGAACACACGCAGGTGATCCAGGACGGATTGACCTGGCTCGGCTTGGATTGGGACGAAGAGATCGTGTTTCAGGGATCGGGTATCGAACTCCACCAAGCGTTGGCCGATCGATTGGTGGAGGAGGGCAACGCATACGAAGATGACGGAGCGGTGCGGTTCCGCATGCCACAGGAGGAGATCTATTGGGACGACGTGGTAGGCGGTCATATCAGCTTTCAGGGTTCTGACATCGAGGATTGGGTGATCCTGCGCTCAGATCGAACACCGACCTACAATTTCACGGTGGTGGCAGACGATCTCGAAATGAGGATCTCACACGTAATCAGGGGCGCAGATCACATATCTAACACACCCAAGCAGATCGCCGTCTTCCGAGCACTGGGACATCAGCCACCGCTGTTCGCTCACGTACCGATGATCCATGGCCCGGATGGCCGCAAACTATCGAAACGCCATGGCGCCATGGCCGTGGGTGACTATAGAAAACTCGGTATCCTACCAGCCGCTCTACGCAACTTTCTCGCGTTGCTGGGCTGGAACCCCAAAGACGAGCAAGAGCTCTTCTTCGATATCGCCGACCTGGTGCAGGTGTTTTCTCTGGAGGATGTACAACGCAAGAGCGCCGTTTTCGATCTCACCAAACTCGAGTGGATGAACGGCCAATACTTGAGCCAGACTCCGGTCCGGGAGCTGCTGCCGTTGGTGAAGCCGGAGATGATGCACTTGGGCTTCGACATCGAAAGTGTACCCCGGGAAAGACTGCTGAAGGCGGTCGACGTCAATCGCGAACGTGCCCGCACCACCATGGACATAGCCGAGCGTGCCGTGGTGCGACTAGACTCACGCTTCATCGAAGCGGATGACGAGAAAGCCAAGCAGCTGATTGCGAAAGACCCCGACGGATTCTACTCGGCACTTGAGGCCACGCGCCAACTGTTGAAGCGTCTAGACTCAGCAGCCTGGAACCCGGAGAACCTGGAACAGCAGCTACGCGACCTGGCCGAGTCTCGCGGTGTCGGACCGGGCAAGATCTTCCAACCGATACGCGTGGCGATCACAGGTACGACGGTGTCAGAGGGGATTCACATCCTGCTTGATGTGGTAGGCCGGGACGAGAGCCTGGCGCGGATCCAGACGACCATCGAGAACAGAGAGTAGTAGGAGAAGGGGCAGAGGGGGCAAAACTGCGGAGTCTGCACCACAAACAAGTGACCCCGGGCGGAAGCCCGGGGTTTCCCTTGGTAATACCCCGGCCTCAAAGGCCGTGGTCAGGGTTTCCCAGGCTCACACCGGAGGTCGGACCAACATCGCGACCTACCGCCCCCGGTAGTCCTCCCAGGTCCGCGCCGTCCGGCACACCGGCCAGGTCCTCTGCTCGCCGGTTCTCGGGTTCACCGGCATCACACGCTGATCGCGTGGCACGGTCTGGGGATCTTCCGACGCCATGTACGCTAGCATCGCGGTGAGCGTCGCGTTGTTCATGACATCGTCGAATACGATCTTGTCGAGCGTGTCGAAGTTCGTATGCCAGGTGTAACCGTAATCAAAGCTCAACGACGAGAGACTGAACGTTGGCGCCCCAGCACAAATGAACGACGCGTAGTCACTGCCACCGCCGCCTGGCGTTCCCGGGAAATTCAAGTTTATGTGCTGCGTGATCTCGCGCGGGACTACCGACAGCCAACCTGCGAAATGTGAAGACGCCCCCATGAGCCCCTGCATCGATACGTTGGCTACACGACCGGTTCCGTTGTCCTGATTGAACACGGCCTGGAGACCCGACACGACTTCGGGACGCCCTGCAGCAAATGCACGTGAGCCGATCAAGCCCTGCTCCTCCGCACCCCAGAGGCCAACGATGATCGTCCGCTTGGGGTTCGGGTACACCTGCTTGAGAATCCGCGCAGCTTCCATCATGATCACCGAGCCCGTACCGTTGTCCGTCGCACCGGTACCACCGTCCCACGAATCGTAGTGGGCCGAAAACAGGATGTACTCATCAGGGCGTTCAGATCCACGGATTTCGGCAATCGTGTTGAAGATGGGCTGCACCCCTAGGTTCTCGGATTCGGCCTCTAACCTGACCACAGGTCCTTGGCCGTTCTGTGCGAGCCGGTGCAGCAGCCCGTAATCCTCGCAGGTCAAGCTGAACACCGGGATGTTGTCAGTTGAAGCCGAGAAGATTCTCGTGGCACCCCAACCGCCAGCCCAACTGGAGGAGAACAGACCCAGGGCGCCGGCTTGTTCCAGCGCTAGATCGACACTGCCACCCAACTCTGTTCTGAGCGCACGGTAACTTGCCGTCCAAGAGGCGCGCGCCGTATCTCTAGCAGCCGACATCTTCTCAAACGACTCTTCGGTACCATACTCCTCCCAACTCGTATTGGGTCGGCAAGTGGGCTGATACAGGGAGGTGAGAACAAACTTTCCTTCGACCGTAGGAAGCCATGCATCGAATGCCTGCTTGTTGGGAAACTCAGGCATCGCAACGACCGGCGCCTCGACCTTGCCGTTCGTACCCGGGCTCCACGCCAACATCATTCCGGTGAGAGAGCGTACCCACGGTTGGATGAGGTCAACATGTGAAATGCCACGGCGCCAACTGAGCCACGTACCGTATTGCTCGTTCTGCGCCGGTATGCCCCACTCTTCAAACTTCTGTACTGCCCACTCGTTGGCAGACTTATGGGCGGGGGACCCGCTGAGGCGTGGACCAATTGAGTCCAGCATCACTTGAGCAATGCTGTACGCCTGTGAATTGACCATGCCTTCCTGCCAAATCGCTTTAATGATCGGATCTTCGGTGGGGAAGGATTGCGCAACAGCCGGGGCATGCGACAGTATCATCCCGACTCCGACCAGGAGGGATAACGTAGTTCGTTTCATGGGATCCTCGTGAATGTGGTTGGGGAGAAACTAGGGGCTATTACTGTGCTGCGGTAGGTTAGGAGGGGGGCAGAGGGGGCAGCTGTGCGGAGCCTACACCACAAACAAGTAACCCCGGGCTTCCGCCCGGGGTTAGCTGCTCCTGTCCTCTACCCCCTCTGCCTCTACTCCGATCCTCCCGCCCTCTGCCGCACGTACATGCCATCAAACTGCACCGTCCAGGTCTTCCCGCCGTCCGACGACGACTCCCACAACTGACGTACCTTGTCGTCGGAGGCCTCCTGCCACGAAATGCGATTGAGAACCGAGCCGCCCGGGGCAGGCCGCTCGCCCAACAAAACCATCTTGCCGTCTTCGAATTGCCCGTCTAGCTGCAGCAACAGGCCTGAGTTATCGACCCAGGATTGGTGCCACACTTTGCGAGCTGCATCGTAGATGTTGTAGCTGTTGCCCACATAAGCGCTCGAGGCCGATTGCCAGTGCTCGTGAATCACACAGCCGTCCAGTGTCTTTGTGATTACACTGGTGCCAGCCGGTTGGCCCTGTGGATTGGTCACGTCCCACTTGCCGATCCAAAAATCGAATTGTCCGTGCACCGGCGCGGAACATGGTTTCTGTTGGCCACTCGAGTCGGCCTGCGCATTCACAGCGGCAACTATACCGGTGGCGGACAGCAGTACCAGCATGATTGGGGTTAGTCGGCGAATCGGCACGTCGTTTCCTCCAGCTATGTGATCGGGACCAAGACACTCGACACGCCCGGGTGTTTCAGCGGTGTCAATGTGAAAACCCCCGACTTACGCCCAGGGGTTGGGTATTCACACTCAGGGAGGGGAGTGCGACTCAGCGTCTCGGAATTGGCTTGATCGTATCACGTTTGACGCCATTCTGTGCCGCAAGCTTGGCCTCGCGTTCGGCGT
>JBDGXD010000380.1:0-5123 GCA_039584755.1 Gemmatimonadota bacterium | reverse complement strand
CTGCGGCCGCTCCTCCCAAGAGCCCGCCAGCAAGGGCGGGGATCGGATACCTGGTATCGTTGGGTGAACTCTGTCCCATGGAGGTACTCCTGATGCTCGTCAAGCTCAGCGTTGTGACCTGATCCGGCAGAAGTGTCATTGTTCTCCCCCGTCAGGACCGTGGTTGCGTCTCGCGTCTCGAATGTCATCCAGCGTGTCCATCAAGTCCTCGAATGAAAAGCCCAGCGATTCAGTCCGGGCGAGCGCATCGAGCCCGCACTGCTCCAGTTCGGAACGCCGCTTGCGGGCATCGTCGTCAGGCACTTTGAGACGCACCAATGTGGCCTCACCCGGGCGGGTGGCGACGATACCCAGCCGCTCCAGTTGCTCGTAAGCGCGTTCAACCGTCTTGGGATTCACACCCAAGTGCACCGCTAGCTCGCGCACCGTCGGCAGTCGCTCACCGGTTTCGATAGCGCCACCTATCACATCGAGCCAAACCCGATCCACTATCTGACTCGAGAGTGGCTGTTCTGCACCCGGATCGAGTGCTGCGGTGAGTCTTGCAGCCAATTCAGAATGGCGGTCGTCAGTCATCCAAGTCCTCGATATCGACTACATAAGGATAGGGATCGGACCATGTAGCTGCTAGAGGGGGGAAGCCCCCCTCCCCTCCTTATTCCCAGTCCCCCTCAGTATTTTTGTGCACCGCTGCCCAAATGCGGCCCAGCTACGACCAACAGCTGTTTGCTCACAGTCGAAACTTCACGGAGCCTCAAATGCCTCATCCACGCCTTTGTCGATACGCCGCTCTCTCAACGTGCTTGGCAGTGCTGTCGCTGCTTTTAATCGGGTCCGCTCAGCAGGCAGCCGCACAAGGCACCCGCATGCTGCGCGACCCCGATGTGGGTCCCAACTACATCGTTTTTGTCCACGCCAACGATATCTGGTTGGTGGGACGCGACGGAGGTGACGCCCTGCGTCTCACGAGCTCTGACGGCGCCGAAACGGGCCCGGCGTTCTCTCCCGACGGCAGCTGGATTGCTTTCACCGGCCAGTACGGTGGAAACACCGACGTGTTTCTCATCCCGGCAACCGGCGGCGACCCCCGACGGCTCACCTGGCACCCCGGAGCTGACGTAGTCCAAGGCTGGACTCCCGACGGCAAGATCCTGTTCCAATCATCGCGGGCGGGACAGCCGACCCGGCTGTGGCAACTCTACACAGTGGGAGTCGAAGGCGGATTCCCCCAGATGCTTGACCTACCACAAGCCTACCAGGCAGAGATGAGTGCCGACGGCGATTGGATCGCCTACCAAGAAATCGGCTATTGGGATCCTGAATGGCGCAACTATCGTGGCGGGCAAGCCCAGCCGGTAGGAGTGGTATCCACCAACGACTGGGATCGCTCCACGCCACCGTGGGAAGGTGAGCGCCACATGGCTCCCGTGTGGTTGGACGGAGTGGTCTACTACATGTCCGAGCGCGACTGGGCCAGCAACGTGTGGTCGTGGAACCCACGCAGCAACCAAGAGAACCAACACACGTTCCACACGGACTTCGACGTGAAGAGCCTCGGCGCGGGCCATGGCGTGGTGGTGTACGAGCAAGCCGGATACCTGCATGAGCTGACACCGGCCAGCGGAGCTACGCGCCAGCTCGTGATCAACGTGGCTCGCGATCTGAATTGGGCGCGACCGCGCTGGGAAGACGTACCCGCAACGGGACTGCGCGATGCACGCCTTTCGGCAACCGGCAAACGCGCACTGTTCGAGTACCGGGGTGACCTGTTCACCGTACCGGCCGACGAGGGGAGCTGGCGCAACATTACGCGCAGCCCCGGTGTGGCCGACCGCCACGCGGTGTGGTCGCCCCAAGGCGATCAGATCGCCTGGGTCAACGACGACGGCGGTGAGTACGGCTTGATGGTCGCCGACCAGGACGGCAAGAACACCCGACGCATCGACATTCCCGACCCGACGTTCTACTTCGTACCCACCTGGTCACCTGACGGCACACGGCTCGCCTTCACCGATACCGACTACCGCGTGTTGATCGTCGAGCTCGCTTCGGGAGATCTCACCCACATCGATACCGATCGGTTCGCCCACCCGCAGCGCACCATGAACCCAGTTTGGTCGCCCGATTCACGCTGGATCGCCTACTCGCGCCGGCTGGACAATCAACTGCGCGCCATCTTCGTGCACGACACCCAGAGTGGCGACACCCGTCAACTAACCGACGGCATGGCTGACGCGATCACTCCGGTGTGGGATGCCGGTGGCAAGTACCTCTACTTCCTGGCATCGACCGACTACGGCCTGAACACTGGATGGCTGGACATGACGTCGTATGACCGGCCGGTTACGCGGGCGTTGTATGTGGCGTTGCTACAGGAGGAAGAGGAGTCGCCGTTCTTGCCTGTGAGTGATGAGGAAGAGGCGGAGACAGATGACGAAGGGGAAGAAGCGGAAGAAGATGAAGGAGAGCGACCGGCAAGGGGTTTGCGCGGTGGTGGAGCTACAAAGACACCTGAAGTAACAATCGATTTCGCCGGGATCAATCGGCGTATTGTCGATGCGCCTGGCTTGCCGCTCAGGAACTATCAGGGTCTGATCGAGGGGCCTGAGGGCCGCGTGTTCGTTGCCGAGGCGATCCCCAATGCGAGAGGATTGAAGCTGCACCGCTATACACTAGATGACCGGGAGGCAGAGGACTTCCTGGAGGGCGTGCTCTCGGCTACGGTGTCACACGACCGGAAGAAGCTGATGTACCGCTCCGGCAGCAATTGGACCATCGTCAACACCGGTGGTTCCGGGCCACGTGGCGGTGACGGACGGTTGTCACTAGACGGTATTCGCGTGCGAGTAGAGCCCCGCGCAGAGTGGGCTCAAATGCTGCGCGACGGATGGCGCTTCATGCGCGACTTCCTCTACGTCGACAACGTGCACGGTGCACCATGGGATGACGTGTGGCAGTGGTACGGTGACTGGCTGCCGCAGGTGAACCACCGCTCCGATTTCAACCACCTACTCGACATGGTGTCCGGCGAAGTCGCCGTGGGACACTCTTACGTACGCGGGGGCGACTATCCCGATCTGACCAGCCCGCGCACTGGATTACTCGGTGTGGATCTCGAAGAACACGACGGGTTCTACCGCATCGCGCGCATCTACACAGGGGAGGACTGGACGCCGAACCTGCACGGTCCGCTCGGAATGCCCGGCATGAACGTGAGCGCAGGCGATTATCTGGTTGCCATAGACGGTCAACAACTCAGAGCTCCGACCAATCCGTTCAGGCTGCTCGAGGGAACCGCAGGACGTACCATTACGGTCAGCGTGAACGACAGTCCTTCCATGGATGGGGCGCGCGACATCGTGGTACAGCCAACAGCCAGCGAGAACCAACTGCGTACTTGGGCCTGGGTGGAAGGTAACAGACAGAAGGTCTATGACATGAGCAACGGCCAGCTAGCATATGTGTGGCTGGCCAACACCGGCCGCGGTGGTTACACCTATTTCAATCGCATGTACTTCGCACAGCAGCACATGCGTGGTGCAGTTATCGACGAGCGCAACAATGGTGGTGGCTCTGCCGCCGACTATTTCGTCGAAGTGATGGGCCGTGAGCTGACCGGTTACTTCAACTCTCGCGCGGGCGACCGCAAGCCGTTCACCCAACCGATGGCCGGTCTCTGGGGACCCAAGGTCATGCTCATCAACGAACGCTCGGGCTCCGGCGGTGACCTGCTGCCCTATCTGTTCCGCTTCAAGCAGGTCGGTCCGTTGATCGGCACGCGCACTTGGGGCGGTCTGGTCGGGACTTGGGACACACCACCGCTGTTGGACGGCGGCCGTTTCGTGGCACCGCGCGGCGGCTTCATCGATGTCGACGGTCAGTGGGCAGTCGAGGCCGAAGGCGTAGCACCCGACATCGAGGTGAGGAACGATCCGCAACCAGTGATCGCCGGCGGCGACCCGCAGCTCGAGGCCGCAGTGCAAGAGGCGCTGCGTCTGTTACAGACCGAGTCAGATGGCGCAGGCCGGGGGGCGGTTCTTGATGTAGTAGAGGGCGGTCGAGGACGGTCAATGACGGTGTATTGAATTTCGCATCGTCTTGGACCGTCCTTCACCGTACTTTGCTATTCCCCACGCATCGCCTCTATCGGGTCGACGCATGTGGCCTGGTGTGCCGGGATACCACTGGCCAACACTCCCACCAGAGCAAGCGTGACCATCACTGCGAGCATGACTTGAGGCTCGCGTGGGCTGATGCCATACAACTGCGATGAGATGACGCCACCCAACCCCAGGGCACCCAACAGACCGATACCCAATCCCACACCCACGAGTACCATCCCCTGCCGTAGCACCAAGCCACGCACACTCTGTCGCGATGCGCCGAGTGCCATCCGAATACCCATCTCGCGGATGCGTTGTTCCACTGAATAGGCCAGCACTCCATATACACCGATTGCCGCCAGCAGCAGCGCTACCCCACCAAACATGGAGAGGAGCAGCGTGCTGAACCGGTCGCGGGCCAGTGCGCTACCCAAGATGTCCCGCATGGTCCGCAAGTTGGAGATGGGCAGGTCGGAGTTCACCCTGGCCACAGCCTGTCGCACGCCTGACACCAGCGCACTCGGATCACCAAGAGAACGCACCGTCAACGCCATGCGACGAATCGGCGCCTGCTGATAGTTGAAGTAGAGAGCGGGTTGCGGATCCTGCCGTACGCCCTCGTAGCGAATGTCCTTCACAACACCCACCACCTCCACCTCCGAGACCAGCACCGCACCGAGCGGACCCCAACGGTACCCGGTGTTGGACAACTGCTGTCCCACGGGACTCCGATCTGGCCAGTAG
The DNA here is from genome assembly GCA_039584755.1 of Gemmatimonadota bacterium. Lineage (GTDB taxonomy): Bacteria > Gemmatimonadota > Gemmatimonadetes > Gemmatimonadales > GWC2-71-9. The sequence goes on along the minus strand of JBDGXD010000380.1, from coordinate 276 downwards.
CGCCGCGCCAGTGTCTCGTTTATAACCACGACACCGCGGCCGTCCAAGCGGTCGGATTCTTCCAGCCCTCGCCCCTCCAGGATCGGCGTACGCATCGCCGCAAAGAAACCGGGCGTCACGTGACGGAAAAAAGCTCGCAACTCTTCGTTGTCCACCGCGGCGCGGTCGTCGATCACGAATGGCTGGCTATAGTCGAGTGTCTCTGTGAGTGGTAACTCCGATGTGGCACCGACTGCTTCCACTCCCGGAAGCGCCTGCACCTCATCCAGCACCATC
>JBDGXD010000379.1:0-4184 GCA_039584755.1 Gemmatimonadota bacterium | reverse complement strand
GAGTCCGTGCGAGGTCTCGGCGACAACGCCACATGTACTTCGGGCCAGCCTTTGCTAGCTTCGTCGGCCACGTCAAAGCGGTTTAGAAGTAATCGCCCAAGAGCCAACGGCGTTCATCGGCGAGTGACAAACACGTACTCCCGGCTGTCGTCGGCAAAGGGCTCGCCGGCAAAGCCAGCGTAGAGCGCCTCCAGCTGGAGACCGGCAACGTCGATGAGCCCGAGCCACTCGTTCTTGGTTGCCCACCAGAGTGAGCTCTTTCCGCCGCCGTCGAGTGTTATGTCAATCCTGTTGTCCCCCACCGAGTATCGGATCGTGTGCGGCACCGGCTCGTCCTGATGCTTGCCGTCGATGCGCGCGGCGATCGCGTGATCGAAGGCAAAGGCGTTCCAGGCGAACCGCCCCCCCGGCTGGAGCGACGCAGCAACGCGCTCGAACATGCGACGGCGGTCGGCCCAGGTCGGCAGGTGTAGGAGCGCGCGGAAAGGGCAGTAAATCAGCGCCGCCGGCTCGTCGAGTGCGAGTTCGCGCATGTCTCCCTCGCGCAGGTCGAGCTCGACACCCGCCTCGGCCGCCCGGGCACGGGCTCGATCGAGCATCGCCGGCGAAAAATCAATGCCTATTACCCGCTGGCCGGTCGCTTGCGCAACCGGGATCGCCACCCGCCCGTTCCCGATCGCCAGCTCTACCAGTGGCCCGCCCGCCTTGACCGCGAGTTCGGTGTAAAAGGCGACGTCGGCCGTCATATGAGCCGACCATTCCTCGTAGTGCTCTGCGAACACCTCGTCCCAACTCATCCGCCGATGCTGCTCCTTCCGAACGTCATTGGCCATCAAAGCGAGGCTGCCTAACAACAGTGCGCCTTGCTGGGAACGGTTCGGTTTGGAGGAGGACCTCCCCCCGATGCCGTTAGTTACCGCTGACTACGAAGCTACCCTCCAATCCCTCATCTGAACTCCAGCCGACCCACAGGTTGAACACGCCGGGCTCGACCACCCACAGCATCTCCTGGTCGAAGAATCCCAGTTGGCGCGGGCGAAGAGTGAACTGAACGGTTTGCTGTTCGCCCGGTTCCAGGTAGATCTTGGTGAAGCCCTTGAGTTCCTTGACGGGTCGGACTACGCTGGCCACGAGGTCGCGGATGTAGAGTTGAACTACCTCCGCCCCAGCGACATCCCCTGTGTTCCGCACCGTTGCGCTCACCAACAACGTGTCATTCTGTGTAATCGTGTCGGCACTCAGCACGAGATCGCCGTACTCGAACGTGGTGTAGCTCAGTCCATGGCCGAACGGATAGAGTGGGGTATTGGGTGAGTCGAGGTACCTCGAGGTGAACTTGGCATCGGCCGGTGGACGCCCCGTGTTGTCACGGCTGTAGTAGACGGGTACCTGACCGACTGAACGAGGGAAAGAAACCGTCAGTTTGCCGCTGGGGTTGAAGTGCCCCCAGAGCACGTCTGCCAAGGCATTGCCGCCCTGAATGCCGGGTTGCCACGCCTGCAGGATGGCGGGAACGTTTTCCGCCAGCCAGGGAATGGCGAGCGGCCGACCGCTCATGATGACCGCTACCACCGGGGTGCCGGTCTCTTGGATCGCCTCGATCAGATCTTGTTGCACACCGGGCAGGTCGAGTGAGGTGCGCGAAGCAGCCTCGCCCGTTTCAAACTCTCTTTCGCCTACAATGACTAGCGCCACATCGGCATTGCGCGCAGCCTCCACTGCTTCCGCGAACCCCTCTCGTTCCGGCTCGGTGATGGTGGAACCTTGAGCATAGGTGATGGTGGTGGTCGGGCCGGCGCGATCCCGAATACCGGCGATCGCGGTCACCACGTCCTGCGGTTGACCCAAGGTATGCCACGCCCCCAATAGATCAGCCTGGTTGTCCGCCAGCGGACCGATCACAGCGATGGAACCGATGTCTTCCGAGAGGGGAAGGAGTGCCCCCTCATTCTTGAGCAGGACCATGGATTTCCGGGCGGCGTCCCGCGCGGCAGCTACATGATCATCACGGAGAATGACGGCCGTCTCGGTTGCGGGATCGGCGTATGGATTGTCAAACAACCCCAACATGAACTTGGTGCGCAGCACCCGGCGGACCGACTCGTCCAGCAACGCTTCGGGTATGACGTCGGTCCGAACGAGGTCGGCGAGCTGACCCGCGTAGATGCCGCCCATCATGTCCATGTCGATGGTGGCCTCCAGCGCCAGACGTGCGGCGTCCGGCGCATCGGCTGCGTAACCGTGGATGATGAGTTCACCCACCGAGTTCCAATCGCTCACGATGAGTCCATCGAAACCCCACTCGCCGCGCAGAATGCGATTGATGGTGAACTTGTTCGCCGTCGTCGGCACGCCGTTCAGCAGGTTGAACGCGCTCATGACGCTTCCGGCACCGGCCTCGACGCCCGCTTTGAACGGCGCCAGGTAGATCTCCCGCAAGCTGCGCTCGGACATATCGACCGAGTTGTAATCCCGTCCCCCGAACGCCGCGCCGTAGGCGACGTAGTGCTTGAGGCAGGCTAGGATGCGGTCGGTGGCAGCGACATCGTCGCCCTGGAATCCCTTCACGCGCGCGGCCGCCATTACCGAGCCGAGGTAGGGATCCTCGCCCGCTCCCTCGATGATCCGTCCCCAGCGGGGATCTCTGGCAATATCGATCATCGGCGCAAACGTCCAATGGACGCCGGCGGCGCGGGCCTCCCGCGCAGCAATAGCCTCGAGGGTTGTGACCAATTCGGGATCCCAACTCGACGCTGTCGCCAGCGGAATTGGGAAGATGGTACGGAATCCGTGAATCACATCGAGTCCAAACAACAGCGGGATACCGAGGCGTGATTCCTCCACGGCGATGCGCTGAACCCGGTTGGTGTTGTCAGCACCGGTGACGTTGAAGAGGGAGCCGATCCTGCCCTCTCTGATATCCGCAGCCCTGTCGTCGGTGAAACCGCTGTACTGCACCAACTGGCCCACCTTCTCGTCGAGTGTCATGCGGGAGAGCAGATCGTCTATGCGTTGATCGATGGTGGTGGTTTGCGAACTGGCGACCCCGGAAAGGCTCGACACCAGCAGCAGGAAGATCATGAATCGGCTTGCTTCACGGCACAATTTCATTGGTGGCCTCCAAAGTCTCGTTCTCTCGAAGCAATCGCCCCAAAAAAAGTATATCTATCGGTGTTCCATATGAAGGGCGCTTGCCTCGGCTTGTCGGAGCCCTGACCGTATCTTCATCACCAGACATCAAGGTCCGGATGACAGGAGAGGCGAGTCAAAACCAATAGGATGAAAACATATCGACTGCATCAATTCATCTTCCTAGTCCTACCAGTTGTAACCTGCCAGAGCTGCAGTGAGGTAGAAGAGCCCGCATCTGATTCGAATGATCTTTTCAGCACGGAACCTCGACCTGCCTATACGGCCATACAAAGCAAATGGGTCGATCGAGTAGAGGCGTCAGGCAGTGAGGTATTCAACACGAATAGTGACTACATCCTGAAAGACGGAGAACCGTTTTTCGTCAAAGGGATCGTATATGTTGCGGCTTATCCGGGCTACCTACCTTGGGATGTCGAAATGGCGCCCTCACTTCCTGAAAAGCTGAGAAATAGCATTGACAGAGATATCGGTCACATATCCGCTATGGGAGCCAATACGATACGACTCTGGGGAGCGCCCAGATACTGCTACCAGTCAATCAAACAGACGGGAGATCTATTCTTCCTGCAAACATTGTGGATAGATACTGAAGTTGGTGATCTGCATGATCCGCAGTTCAAGGAAGACACAAAGACCTATGTCAGGAGTGTCATTGACAGAATCCATAGCGTCTACACCGACAACTCCCCACCTCTAATAGCCTATCTCGTGGGAAACGAACTGAGCGAGTCCAGTATATTGGCAACCAACTCGGCCCACCCCGACCTGAACAGCTATTCCGGTACCTACATCTCTACGGGGCAGAATCTGAATGCTTCTGAGGTATTCCTGGCAGAAATCGCTGATTACGTGAAAGAGTATGAGCACGATACCTACGGCGTTACTCACCTAGTCTCCTATTCCAACGACATTCGAACTGCGGATCTGATCGACACACCCTTTCTCGATTTCAGAAGTCACAACACCTACTCCTATTCAGTGCCATACTACAGACCTGGAACAACACCGGGCAGTGTTTCAGGCACGCTATT
>JBDGXD010000378.1:0-4656 GCA_039584755.1 Gemmatimonadota bacterium | reverse complement strand
ACTGAACGTGAGCGCGCAGCACTTCGGAACGGACAACCTGTCGCGCGCTTGGTATCCCTTCCAGCTGGTGCCGCAGGGCGGGATAACACTGAACCTCGACCACCGCATGAGCGGTGTCGGGGGAACGGCGGTTTCGGTGCTGACGGTGTACCGCACGTACCCTCAGCAGTACGAGTACACCGTGCGGCTCAGACCGTACCGGGCAGGCGAGTCGCCGCAGCCGCTGGCGCGCCAGGCATTCTGGTAGCGCGCATTAGTCGGGTTTGACCCCAGGGGACATCGCACACCCGCGAAACAGCTCTCTTATTCCTCGATCAGCCCCCGCATGAACTCCGCCGCGAGTTGGGCGTTCATTTCAGCGCGCTCGACTCCGAGCATCTCCCCTTCCCGGGGCGGGCCGCATAGCTCGTAGCTCATGTATCCCTGGTAGCCGATTTCCTTCATCGCGGCGACGAAAGGCCGGAAGTGGCTCTCACCTTTCACCTTTCCGTCCACGCCGCGTTGGTACACGCCACCGTAATGGCACACCACCTGAAGCGGGCCGACGTCACGTGCTGCCTGGAGAATGTACTCGGGAGTCTTTTCGGGCAGTCCCCAGGGATCGAGCGAGACTTTCAACGCAGGTGAGTCTACTTCGCGCACCATGCGCAATACGTCGTGGTGATCGGTGGTGACCGGCTGGTGATTCTGCAGCGCCAGTGTTACGCCGGCGTCGGCCGCGTAGCGCGCGCACTCGGCGAGCCCATCGCGACACCAGCCCCAGGTCTCTTCGGCTGTAAACTGTTCGTGAGTGAACTGCCACACCTGCTTTGCGATCTCGTATTGGGCGATCTGTTCAGCGTGCCGGGTTACACCTGGCCATGCGAAGAACACGCGCAGGGTCTTAGCGCCCAGATCCGAGGTCACGCGGATGAGGTCGCGCACATAGCTGATTTGGCATTCGCGATGTTCCGGCATCGGGCTGGAGAAATCGTTGTTCGCCGCGACGCCGAAGATCTCGATGCCTTCGCCGTCGGCAATACGCCGCAGTTCGTGACAGCGGCTCGTGGGCATGTCCAGCGGGTTGGCGTGAGGTCGCTTGCCGTCAAACTCAACCCCGTCGTAGCCGTACTGTTTTGCACGCTGGATAAATTCCTCGAGCGGCAACCCTTCGCCCCGGTACCAGATCCCCAGAAACGTGATGCTATAAAGGCCGACTTTCATGCGGGCTCCTTTATTCTGCTTCTGGGGTCTCGTGAGTTCGAGCGCGGCGGGCTCGAGCATCGCGGCCGTCGCCGCAAGTGTCCCGACGAATTCCCTACGCTTCATGACAGGCTTTTTCATGACCTTGCCCTCCTTGGTGAGGCCCCTTCCTTGTGCTAGGAGATCGTTGGCGCGGCTCCGTAAGGCGAGCAGCTTCCTATGCTTTCTGCGGTGGCTGTGAGGACGAGGCTACTAACGTGAGGTTAGGGACGTAGGCCCGCAAGAGTGGCCCCAAGACAGCCCCCACTGCTTCGCAAGCAAGAAACCCCGACCTGACAACGTGGCCTCCGGCAGCTTCCTTCATAGATTCAACGCTAGATTGGGGTGGCGCGTATATACACTGATCGCAACTCGTTAGGCGGCTCATGGGCTGGCAAAGTGCCACATAGATCCATCACCATCCTGATTCTGCTGGCCCTGGCGCCGGGGGCTCTCCTGAGCCAGGACCCACCGCGTTCGATTGGCACGGCCGGCGGCAGCGATGTTGAGCCTCTCAGTGTCCCTTCCGAGATCCACGCAGTACGGATCGAGTCGTCCGCGCCTTCGATTGACGGGCGGCTCGACGATGAGGCGTGGTTGTACGCTGCACCGCTGGCTCAGCTGGTGCAGAAGGAGCCCATTGAGGGGGCCGTACCCAGTGAATCCACCGAGGTGCGGTTCGTGTACGACAATCGGGCGCTCTACGTTGCCTTCCGCGCTTACGACAGGCAGCCGGAACGCGTGTACGGCAGGCTCATGCGCCGCGACGGTAGAACGGCAGCCGACCAGTTCTCGCTCTACATCGACTCGTACTACGATCAAAGAACCTCGTACCAAATCCAGCTCAACCCCTCCGGCGCCAGACGCGACGTCTTCATCTACAACGACGGAGGCGGGCAGGACGACTCGTGGGATCCCGTTTACGACTGGGCCACGCAGAAGGACTCGTTGGGCTGGACGGCGGAACTGCGTATCCCGTTCTCGCAGTTGCGGTTCCCACCTGGCGATTCGGTGGTGTTCGGGGTACGGGTGCAGCGGGTGATCAACCGCCGCAACGAGGAGCTGAACTGGCCGTTCTTCAGACGGGATCAGGTTGGGGAGGCTTCGCAGTACGGTGATCTGGTGGGCCTTCAGGGAATCCCCAGCCCCAAGCGCCTCGAGGTTGTTCCGTACACCGCCGGTTCCACGGAGTTTTCACAGGCTGAGGAAGGCGATCCGTTCGCCACGGGTCGGCGATCCGACGTTCGCGTCGGCGGAGACCTGAAATACGGACTGACCAGCGGTTTGACGCTCGACGCCACCGTGAATCCCGACTTCGGGCAGATAGAGGCCGACGCCGCGGAAGTGAACCTGACCGAATTCGAGTCGTTCTTTCCCGAGAGAAGGCCGTTTTTCATCGAGGGCACCGACCTGTTCCGCTTCGGTGTCAACCACGTGGTGCGATCGAGGTTCTTTGGTGGTGGCGGTGGAGGTGGTGGTGGGGGAGGTGGCGGTGGCGGACGGGGTTCGGAAGGACTCGTATTCACACGGCGGATCGGCCGCCCACCTCAACTCGGGCCCGACGACGCCGGTGGTTACGCCGAAGATGTAAGGCAGACCACGATCCTGACCGCTGCAAAGGTGAGCGGGCAGATCCCCGGCGGATGGGCAGTGGGAATGCTGCAGGCTTTCACTGCCAAGGAGCACGCGCAGATAGTGGATTCTGCGGGTGTTGAGGGCAGGTCGGCCGTTGAGCCATTCACCAGCTATACGGTGCTGCGTGCCCAGCGCAATGCAGCAGGAGGTGGGCTGGTGTACGGCGTGATCGGAACCGGCACGATTCGGGATCTGAACGAGCCACGGTTCAACGAATTGCACCAGAACGCCTTCACCGGCGGTGCGGACATCTACTACCGGTTCGGCGGTGACCGCTACGAGATGAGCACAGCAGTGCTCGGATCCCGCGTGGCGGGTGACGCGGAGGCGATTCTCGAGACCCAGACGAGTTCGGCACGTTACTACCAACGACCAGACAAGACCCACACGACGCTCGATTCCACGCGCACCACCCTGGGCGGATACGCCGGCAACTTCCGCATCGCCAAGGTGCTGGGGTTCGTTACATGGGAAGGCCGCTGGGTCACCAGAAGCCCAGGGTTCGAATCCAATGACTTGGGCTACCTGCGGCGGGCTGACCTGCATGAGCAGCGAGCCGAGGTGAACTTCAGATGGCTCAGGCCGGGGACGGTATTTCGCCGGTTCGAGATAGAGCTGTCACAGAACGCAGAGTGGACCTACGGCTGGGAGCGAACAGCAACAGCAGTGGACGCGAGGGTGAGCGGAGACTTCCATAACTTTTGGAACCTGAGCCTATCCGCCGACCGGGCGCTCTCGAGCCTGTCTGCCACACTGCTCCGTGGAGGCCCCGCGTTCCTCGAGCCAAGTGGCTGGCGGTTCTCAGCTAGAGGACGGACAGATTTCCGGCGACCGGTATGGGTCATGGGAGGTATCAGCCACCAACGTGAGGAGGCGAGCAACTCACACGGGTGGTCTCCCAACGTGAACATAGGAATCAGACCGCCGGGACCGTTCTCTCTCAGCATCGGTCTCCGGTTCAGAAAGGCCACGACAGACCGGCAGTACGTTGCCAGCGAGACTCCAGCCGATTCCACCTACTATGTATTCGGTCGCATTGATCGCACGGAGTATTCCACCAATTGGAGGATCGATCTCGCCATCACGCCGCGCCTGTCGGTGGAGTTGTATGCCGAACCGTTCATCTCGAACGGCGATTACCTGTCGTTCACAGTCGTACGGCGGTGACGTCGAAGTGGATATCGACAGGGACGGCAACGTCGACTTCACTTTCGGGGAGCCGAATTTCAAGGTGGTGTCGTTCCGCACCAACGCGGTCGTGCGCTGGGAGTTCCGACCCGGGTCCACGCTCTTTCTGGTCTGGCAGCAGAACCGCTACGACAGGGTGGATGACGGGAGCCTCGGCTATCTGGACGCGTTCACTGCACCCGGTACTCAGCTCTTCATGGTGAAGCTGGCGTATTGGCAGCTCTTCATGGTGAAGCTGGCGTATTGGCTGGGGACGTAGCAGCGAGATCCAGTAGAGGAAGGGTCTCAACCGGTAGCGATACGACGTATTGAATAGCCCTATGACGTCCCAGGAGCTAGGCACACCCGCCCAGCCACCTACGCCGAGGAGAGCACCACGGCTCCCAGACGGGTCGTCTCAGCAACTAGGCACCGCGAGCGCGACCGACGCCTTCGCCAAAGCGCACTTGGTCTTCAGTTGTGATTCGGCTCCAAGGGCGGCATGGTTCGATTCCCCTCGTAATTGCTGAATGGACGCGTCCGACCTACTGCCGCGGCTCGCTCTCACCCCAGAATCCCTCCGGTGTCGCCACGAGGTGCTGTAAACCAGTCCGCTCCAGTGCCGCCTCGATC
>JBDGXD010000377.1:0-4934 GCA_039584755.1 Gemmatimonadota bacterium | reverse complement strand
TGTCCGTGTACGCCGGTCAGTCGTTCTCCCACGGTATCGCTAGCAGTCAACGGGTTAGCCTCACGACCGATGACGCCAAGGCTCTGGAACAAGACGCCACAACGTTGTCGGCAGTTATCCCCGAACTCTCGGGCAATCAACAAATCGAATACGGCAGCAGCAACATCAACACGAATGTCAACGGTACCGTTCCGGCGTATGTGCCCGCCAACAACTACAAGATCGAATACGGCAGGATGTATACGGAAGGCGAGGAGCAGGCCCGTAGCCGAGTTGCTGTCTTGGGTAGCGCCGTCCCGGACATGCTGGGTGCCAACGCTGCCGCCATGATCGGCACCGAAGTCAATATCCGCGGTATCCCATTCGAAGTGGTAGGTGTGCTCGCCGAGAAGGGGTCCACCTCCAGCTTCAGCAACCCCGATGAGCAGGTTCTGATTCCACTCGAGACGGCACAATACAGGATCAGTGGAACTGACAGGGTCCGCTCAATAACGGTACAGGTCGGGCATCCCGATTCGATGACGATCGCGATGATGCAGATCGAACAGATACTCCGACGCGAGCACGCGATCAGGCCCGGGGCGGACAACGACTTCAACATTCGCGACCGATCCGAGTTTCTCAGCACGTTCGAAGAGACAACCAAGACTTTCACGTTCCTGTTGGGTGGCATCGCGGCCGTGAGCTTGCTGGTGGGCGGAATCGGCATCATGAGGAATCGGCATCATGAACATCATGCTGGTGTCGGTGACCGAAAGGACGCGGGAAATTGGCGTGAGAAAGGCCCTGGGTGCCACCCGCAGGAATGTTCTGTTGCAGTTCCTGGTGGAAGCGCTCGTGCTTTGCCTCATGGGTGGCATAGTGGGGATCATCGTTGGCACCGGTGGAGCGGTAGCGCTGTCCCAACTCGCCAACTGGAACACATTCGTTTCGATCAACGCCGTACTGATAGCTGTGCTGTTCAGTGCGGCTGTAGGAGTATTCTTTGGACTTTGGCCGGCGCGCAGAGCGTCGCTACTTGACCCCATCGAGGCGCTGCGCTACGAATAGCTTGTTGCCCATTGGGTTTATCTGGGAGGTTAGCATGAGGAAAACCGGGATCACACTGTTGGCGTTCGGGTGCCTGGCACTACTTGGCTGTGACGAAGCCACGATGGCTCCGGGCAGCCCGGCGTCGTTCGACGAGGCATCCGCCGAAACCAACACGGATAGATCGGCGAGGCACGGTCGGTTCGGACGCGGCAACAGCCGCATGATCGAAGCGATCAAGGAGCAGGGCGACGAACAGGCCCTCGCCCTATTAGAAACCTCACAGCAGGAGCGTGACGCCGCACGGGCGGCAATGGAAACCGGTGACCGTGAAACAGCCCGCACTCACATGGATGCTTCACGTGCGGCGATGCATGAAGCCATGACAATCGCATATCCGGAGTACGCCGAACGCATGGAGCAGGCGCGGGAACGGTGGACTGAGGAGCATCCGGACGGCTTCACACATGGCTCCCGTGAGTTCCAGGGCAGTAGGAGCTTCATGCGTCTCGACGAGTCACACATGCAGAACATGATCGACTCGTATCTCAAGAAGAACCCTGAGAACACCGAGCTCGTCGAGCAACTGCAGCAGGCGGTGGCAGACATGAGGGCGGCACTCGAGGCGGGGGACGAAGACGCGGCCCGGGAGCATGGCAGTGCGTTGAGAGGAATCATGCAGAAACTGCGGCCGGATATGCCAGAGGGGATGTCGGAACGTGGGTTCAGGGGACGTAGGGGGGAACGACGGCACTAGCAAGTTAACGTGCAGTGTTCAACGTGCAGCACTGTAGACAATGAAGGACGTGGGGGGGTGAGCGGTAAGAAGGGCAGCCGGGGTTCCGGGTCACCGGGCCCCGGCCGTTGTATCTTTGGGACCATGCCACAACTAAGTGTCCGCGTCCCCGCCTCCACCTCCAACATGGGTGCCGGCTTCGACTGCCTCGGCCTGGCCTTGGATTTCTGGCTCGAGGCGCGGCTAGTTGAGGGTGACGGCAGCACGACGTACGGTGGTACATTGGAGGGGATTTCACCCGACGAGGACTTTCTGCTTCTGGCCCTCGGTGGTGCGGTGCCCCAGGGGATGCAGCTCGAGGTTCAATCTTCCATCCCGTTGAGCCGAGGATTGGGATCATCCGCCGCGGCCCGTGTGGCTGGGTTCGTCCTGTCACTCCTCGCCGCCAACAAACCCGCCGACCGCGATGCAGTGTTCGCCAGCGCCGAGATGTTAGAAGGACATCCCGACAATGCCGGGCCCGCCGTATACGGCGGCCTGGTGCTCGCAGCGCGCCGGCCAACTCAACTGCAGTTTCACGAGAGTCTGAGCGTAGCTCTAGCGTTACCGGACCAGCTCTCGAACACTGAAGCGGCTCGCGCAATACTGCCGCCGCGGGTTTCGCGCGAAGAGGCGATATCTCAGGCATCACGGTCCGCTGCGCTGTTGCTCGGCCTGACCCAAGGAGATGGCGATCTCATCCACCATGGTATGGACGACCGCATTGCGGTACCGCATCGCAAACAGTTGATCATAGGTTTCGACCAGGCAGTGCTTGCCGGACTGGAAGCAGGAGCTTACGGCGTGACGATTTCCGGTGCGGGTTCCGGGGTTCTCGCCATTACCCCCAAAACGGTGGCATCGGACGTCGCCCAGGCAATGACCGATGCGATACTTGCGGTGGGAGGCAACGCGACCGCCGCTGCTCCCGAAGTTGTCACAGGAGGATTTCAGGTACTCTAGTTGCTTGGCGCCAATGTGTTGGTCCGCGCTAGCCTGCGCGAATGAGCGGCCCGCGTCAATCCGCCCCCGTCAGCGTTGTTCCGTGGCCCCGCGTTGGTCGGCGGCCGCCCCAAGCCATATCAACCACTTCTCGATCTGCCGTGCGTGAAGCGAACAGTGCACGTAATGGAACCGCACCCACTCCGGCAGATTCAGGCTGCCGAGCACAGGATGCCGTAGAAATCGCCCTGCCTGTTGTTCTTCGGGCCAGTCCTCCAGCAGGGCACGCGTCCGCTCTATCGCCATGCGGAGGTTGGCCTGCGCCAACTCGGGATCGGGATCGTCACTGGGAAGGGTGTAGTCGGGCGCCCTCATACCCTTGGGGAACTCACCTGCCCCCAACATGACGTGGCGCATCAGTGCCTGCTCGGGAGTCGCATCGCGTTCGGTGCAATCGCCGCCAGAGCACTTCTCGAACCCGGCTGCCACGACGTCTATGGAAATCGCCAGGTGCTCCACAATCTGGGCCAGGCTCCACCCTTCGTCACGGGGACGACACCAGTCTTCCTCATTCACCCCATGGAGGGGATCCAACACGATCGGCTCGAGCCGGGATAGTTGATGCGTGACTTTCATTTTCCCACCAGTGCAATGCACTCGATTTCGACTTGCGCGCCAAGCGCCAGTCCGCTCGCAGCCAACGTGGAACGAGCAGGTGGATCGTTCTCGAAGAACGAGGCATATACCTCGTTCATTGCTGCGTAGTCACCGATGTTCAGCAGGAACACGGTGCACTTCACTACCTGGTCCAGCGAACTGCCGGAGTACTCCAGGACTTGTTTGATGTTCTCCATGGTCTGACGCGTCTCCGCGGCGATGCCGCCGCCGGCGAGTTCGCGGCTACCAGGAAGTGTACCTATCTGACCTGAAAGATAGAGCAGGTTCCCCACTCGCACAGCGCTGGAGAAGGGCAACCCTTCGAGCGAGCCCGGTACCCGGATGACTTCTTTTTCCTGCGCAATGGCGACCGCTGGAAGTAGTAGGCAAATGAGAGCAAGTAACGTTAACCGCATACGTCGACCTCCTGACACGCTAGTCCAATTGTGCGTTGTCGATGGCGGCCACGATCGAGTCGAACAGCTTGGCCTTCGTGTCCAATTCACCGGTCGCCGGGTCCCTCTTAATGTACCACTGACACATCTCAACTAGCTCCATCGCCTCGTCATCGCTGAGGCCGACCAGAAACGTGTCATCCTGGGTTTGCGCCGCGTTCAGCGCCGCCAGGAGATCTTCCGGCAACTCCGCTGTCCGCTTCAGTTCGGCCACCATCTCGGCCGTCATTCTAGCCTTCATCACCGCTCCCTGAATCGAGATGTGACTCCATACGACGCTCGTACCCCAAACACTGCTCAACCGGAACGGGGTACTTCGGAAACTCCGAGTCCGTTGCAGACTTGCGGCAGAGCCAGAACACGGGCCCACGCGGACTGGCCACTTCACGACTGTAACTGCATGTCTGACAGAGGCCTACGGGCGCTGCGCCACGTTCCATGATCGGCGAAAGCTGGTATCGCGCTTGGGTTGCCGCAAGGTTAGATTCTTCCGATTATGGCTCAAATTGAATGTGCCCGTTGTGGTAAATCAGGCGAGCAAGTTGCCGCACCACCGCTACCGAACGATCTGGGCAACCGGATCTACGATTCCATCTGTCAGTCGTGCTGGGACGAATGGCTGCAGCAACAGACCGTAATCATCAACCACTACGGACTCGATCTGCGGCAACCCGACGCGCGACAGACACTGACGCAGCAGACAGAGGCCTTCCTTTTTGGCCCGCCGCCGGAATAACCCCAACGGCAGCCGGACGATCCACTTTTACCTGAACGGCGAGCCCACCGAAGTCTCCTTCGCACCACACAAGACCCTGTTGGAGGTTCTGCGGGAAGACCTGCGCTTGACCGGTACCAAGCACGGGTGTGAGCTGGGTGAGTGCGGCACCTGCGCGGTGCTGGTCGATGGCAAACCGGTGTTGTCGTGCCTGGTGTTGGCACTGGCGTGTGACGGCAAGGATGTGAAGACCGTCGAGGACATGGCAGACGGACCACTGCTCCATCCGTTGCAGGAGGCGTTCGCCGAGCTGGGCGCCGCTCAATGTGGTTACTGCACACCGGGAATTCTGCTGACGGCG
>JBDGXD010000376.1:0-4225 GCA_039584755.1 Gemmatimonadota bacterium | reverse complement strand
GTTGTTTGAGCGTAAACCTTCGCCGAGGGGGCGAGGGCGGCCGCACCCAGGGCCAGTGTCTTGACGAAGTCTCTGCGGTTTGAGCTGGCAGTCATGATGTCCTCCGAGAGATCAGGGGTCAGCGGCGTAACCGGCTTCTCTTGCTGCATCATTCTTGTCGTTGACGCGGACGAGTCGTTAGTCATACCTACTCGATTGCAGAACGCAGATTGCAGAATGCAGAACTTCAGCTTGTTGCCGCACCGCCACTCTGCACTCTGCACTCTGTACTCTGCAATCATCACCGCTCCGGCAACCCCATCCGCCGACGCGATCTTGGCAACCTTTCAATGACTCGTGCACGCTTCCGGACGAACCGGATCTAAGGGAGGCTGGCCCAGACCTTCTCGATCAAGGCCCGGGTGATCAAGATGCCTTCGTGTTCCGGCTGCTCCGCCCCTTCATATTCGATCCCGATATAGCCCTCGTATCCAGAGTCCTTCACGATCTTCAGCATCCTATGGTAATCGATGATGCGGTCCTCGCCCTGCTCGTTGAAGTCATAGGCCTTGGCACTCACGCCCCTGGCATAGGGCAGGAACTCTTCAACGCCTTGGTAGCGGTCATAGACCTCGTCACATTCGAACTGGGTGCTGCCCCACTTGGCACTCAGGCACCAGTTCCCGAAATCGGGTAGGGTCCCGAGATTGGGCATCGCCACATCCCTGATGACGCTGGTGATCAGCGCCGCATCGGAGGAGAAGAGACCGTGGTTCTCGATGATGACATTCATGTCCTCACCCGCCGCATATTCGGCCAGGCGTCCCATCCCGTCCACCAGGGCTTCTCTGAAGGTCTCGCGGTCGGGGTCCCCGAAGGCATTGACCCGGATGGAATGACATTCCAGGATTTTGGCTGCATTGACCCACTTGTAGTGGTTCTCCACGGCTTGCCTGCGCATGGCATCGTCAGCACCTCCCAGGTCCCCTTCATCATCCACCATGATCAACAGGCTCTGCACACCGGCGTCAGTAGCTAGTGCCTTCAAGCCATTCCAGGAGGATTCATCCAGCACCGAATCCACATAAAAGGCACTGACGTATTCCACCGCATCGATCCCGTAGGTATCCATGGCGATGGCTGCAAAGTTCTTGGAATCCAGATCCCCGCCGAAGAAGGCACGATTCAGTGACCACTGGGCCAAGGAGATCTTCGGCGGGCCGGCGGGGTTGGCTGTGTAGGGCAACCGGGGGGCCACAGCTAGTACCGCGCCGCCCCACGCCAGGTCACGGATGAAGGCTCTTCTTTGCATGAGGTTCGTTGTCGGTTATCCCAACTTACCACCTAGAAGGCGGGGGGAGCCAGGGACGCGGCCGTATGTTGAAGCTGATCAGCAGCTCACCGTTGGCTTGCCCACGTTCCTACGGCCACTGCGATGGTGAGCTTTCGGGATCAACCGAGCGCTCATTCCTCACTTTGCCAGAGTCTATGCGACGGCCCCGGCCATTATCTCACCGAACCGCACGATCTCACGAACCTTCTCCGCGACATTCCATCCGTTCTGGCATTCGACTGCGCAACATGAACATTCGCCACAGACGTTGTCTGGGAGTTCCAGCGAGCCGAGCACGCTTTGAGCGAGGGATGGTTCACGGTAACCGTAGGCGTACATGTAAGAGCGCATCAAGTCGGGAATCGGGAGTCCGTCGCCACATTGTCCCAGGCATTGGCCGCATCCCTGGCAATACAGATGAGTCCTCTGTGCCTCCCTGTTCAAGTCGAACAACTCGCTCTCGGTCATCCGGAGTTCCTCCATCACCGAGAGATCGGTGTTCATTTCGTCGAAGGTTCCAAAGCCCGGGATCGTTGCATGTACATTCGGGTCTTGTAGCACCCACTTCAACGATGCGGCTGCATTGACCGGTCCTTCGTCTCGGTTGACGTCTCCCCTTATCACCTTGATTGCCACGACGCCGAGCCCTGCACCAGCAGCCCTGGCAATTGCGTCTTTGACCTCCTGCACGTTGCTCTGCCGGGGGTTATAGGAGGCCATCACGACTTCGTAGAACTCCGAGTCGACGGCTGCATGAACCGCTTCCGGCACATTGGCGTGCGTGGTCATGCCGAGGAACCGTGCTTTGCCAGCATCTCGTGCCTTCACCATGGCGTTCATGGCCGGCTCATGAAATGCCGATTCCCTGCGAGAGATCATGTGGTGGTATACGATGTCCACGTAGTCCATTTGCAGGTTTTGTAGTGCGGTATCCAGCAGCCTGGTGAACTCACTCTCGGTCGCCGCGCTTCTGTAGAGGCCCGTACTGTAGTCCTGGGTGAGGTGGATCTTGGTGCCGTATATGAAGGAGTCGCGCGGCCGCCCTTTCATCACCGCGCCGATCATCTCCTCATTCCTCGCCTGCTGTGGCCGGGCGGCCGTGGAGTCGAAGTGGGTGACTCCGGCATCGAGTGCTGCTCGTATCAGCTCAGGAGTGCCGGCAGATAGTATTCCCATGCCGATCACGGGAACTCTCATGCCGGTCTTGCCCAGAGTGCGGTACACGAGCGTTCTGTCGCCTTGCTTGCCGCCGCGGACAATCTCTGAGGTGGGAAGACAGACCATGCCGGCCATCCCCGCGGCGGAGGTCTTCATGAAGCGGCGTCTGGTGATGGATCTCTTGTCCATGAGTTCTGCCTCACTCGGTTAGTATCAGAGGAAGAGACCTTCTTCACCTCCGGATCGATCGATTGCAGATTGCAGAACGAGACGATTTGTGATTGCAGACTTGTGGCGATGTAAGTCTTGGCGCACGACGTTCAACCTCGCACCGCCGTTCTGCACTCTGCAATCTGCACTCTGCAATCATCACCGCACCGGCAGCCCCATCCCCCTCACCGCCGCGGCTCTATCACGTAGATGTCACCCCCGTCGGTGTCACGTGAGTAGACCAGGCCGCTGCCGTCAGGCGCCCAACCGCCCGCGTGCACGTGCCACACACCGTTGCCGAACGTGATCTGCCGCGGCTCACCGACGGCGCGGGGTAGCTGATCGCTGGTTGTCGGCGGCTCCAGATTCAGCAGCTGTAGATCCATCGTGAAATGACTCACCGATTCGATGAATGTGAGCGCCGTGCCATCCGGCGACACCGACAACTCCGACATGGCCCCCAAGCGCAACAGCACATCCTCGCCGGTGCCTAGGTGTGCAGCGCGCAACTCGACGAGACCGGAATTGTCACGAGCCCGGCGAGTGTAGATGACCCGCTGACTGTCCCGGTACCACCCGAAGCTGAACGCGTCGCGAACAGACGAGGTACGGCGGTTGGCCCCGTCCGGATCAACGAGCCAGATCGCGACACCCGTTTCATCTGGTGCCAGGTACCCGATCACACCGCCGTCAGGCGCCCAGCGCGGACCGTTCTGCGTGTCCCCCGAGTGCATCGACCAGGGCAGCGCGTGGTCGGTCAGCCGCCACGCAACACCTGTCTCTACCTCGAGCACCCAGAGCCTCACAGCGCCCTCCCGATTCGACATGAACACCATCTCATCGCCGTTGGGCGACCAATCCGCCATGCGGTCGTCGGATGCGGGATCCTCGGTGAGACTGCGGTGCTGTCCGGTCGTTCGGTCGAGCAACCAGAGATCGTATGGTGGGCCGCGGTAGTACACGACCCGGTTGCCGTCGGGTGAGATCCGGGGTGCAAAGTTCTCGCCGGTGAACGTGGTGAGGCGCTCGTGCTCCGGTTCCTCCGTGTCCAGCCGCAGCCAATAGATGTCGATTTCGTGATCGAACTCCACGTAGGCAATCGCGCCATTGCGGGCCACAACCGGAGTTTGATCATCACCGCGGCCACCCGTGGTCAACTGGCGCAGTTCCCCGGAGCGCAGTTCGATCTGCCACACGTTTCCTGCTCCGCCCCGGCCTGACCCGAACGCGATCCGCTGATCGTCGGGGAACCACGCCGGTGACCAGG
This sequence comes from Gemmatimonadota bacterium, assembly GCA_039584755.1. Classification (GTDB taxonomy): domain Bacteria; phylum Gemmatimonadota; class Gemmatimonadetes; order Gemmatimonadales; family GWC2-71-9. Next base: position 278 of record JBDGXD010000376.1, on the reverse strand, counting down.
CGCCTTCTATCAGACGGGACGGCTCGCCACCGGCTGCCGGCAGCAACCAGATCGAGGAGCTGCCCCTACCGCCGCGGTCAAACGCGATACGCTCGCCGTCAAACGACCAGGTGGCACCCCCATCGCTGATTCCTGAGGGTGGAAACGTGAGCTGCGTTTGCTCCCCGGTGGCGAGATTCACCTTCCACACGGCCACATCTCCGGTCTCGTGCAGTCGCGCGAACAGCAACTCTTGCCCGTCGGGCGACCACGCATTCCTCCCCAGCACCCCGGACCAT
>JBDGXD010000375.1:0-4227 GCA_039584755.1 Gemmatimonadota bacterium | reverse complement strand
CAGATCTCTGAGATATTCGCCAACGGGTAGTGCGACACCACTCCGATGCGACCGGCGCCCACTTCCTGCGCCGCAAACTCCGGGTCGATCGACCACCACTCACCGCCGACCTCGATGGCTACTATCGACGCGATCCAGTAGTTCAACCGCACGTCGAACTGCAGGAAGTCGTACTCGTCGAGCCCGTCGTTGATCGGCTTCATGCGCGCCTTGGCAACCAAACCCTCGAGCCCGAACCGGCGCCAGCGCAGTTGCAGCGTGGCACCCCCGCCCACACCCTCCGCCTTGGTGTCTTCCGTCAACTCGGTGTAGGTCATCCCCACCGAGTGCGCACCGATCCGTAGCAACCGCTGAGCGGACGCCGGAGTGGTGAGCGCAACGGCCAGTACCACCGTAACCAGCGCAGCGCGGGTCACGGCCCACCGCCCTCGAGCGGCTCTATCGTGAGCCTCACCTGACGCCGCCGCTCGGCGTTCTGTTGCGCGATTTCCGCGTTGCGCCGCGCGAGATTGTCGCGCAGCAACTGATTGTAGCGGATGTTGGCAGGCACCGGCCGCGGATCGGGTTTCTTGATGCTCATCACCAGACCGGTCACAACGGCGAGCGCACTGATGCTCAACACCTCCCGCTCGGATTCGCCTAGCGCGTTGTTCTCCAAGGCGATCGCAGCCCCCGACACCAGCCCCGCATAGAGCACCGAGATGCCCAACGGTTTCCAATCGCGCCCCGGGACTTCGGTCTCGGGCAGCGGAGTGTAGCCAGGCAAGCTGATCAAGTGTTCCAGCGTGTCTACCAATGCGTGGGTGACCGCAACATCGACCGGCGCGGAAAACTCGTTGCCCGCCTCCACCGCCGTAACGATTACCTGATAATCCCCGGCGGGCACCGGATCGTCACCAACCGTCAGCGCCCGCCACTCGAACCTGCCGCTGCCTGCCACCAACTGCGAGTCGATCACCGCGTCGTACCCCGGTCCGACCACACGGCCGATGGCCCGCGCCGGCCGCGACAACTGGAACTGGATACTGAGTCCACCCTGCCCCGCGACAAACGAAGCCGTGTCCACCCGCAAGCGGCGAACCACCAATACCTGTCCCAAGGCCGACGCGTAGAGTGACGTGATCCTGGGCGACACCACGTCAACGTCGGGTTCCCGGTCGGGATCGAGGAAGATGAGTTGCCTGAAGTGGTCAACGGCCTGCCGGGTGGAGTCGAGCGCACCATAGGTGAGCCCCAGCAACTCGTGCACCACGATCTGGTCGGCGCTAGACAGCTGCTGCTGCTGTAAAGCCTGCCGGCCCAGGTCTATGGCACGGGGAAAGTCGAGTTCGTCATACGCCTGCTGCGCCAGTTGCAGCGTCACGTTGTTTTGCGCGAGTGCAGGACTCGCGGCAATCGTGCTCAGCAAGACACAGAGAGAAAGTCGGCGCATCACTACGGTACCCGCACGAGAATCTTCTGATGCTTCACTTCATTGCGGGCGGTGATCCGAATGGTGTCCACCACAGTCTGGTAGCCTTCCCTTCTGATCTCCAACACGTAGGTGCCAGGAGATAGCTGATGACGGAAGAGTGGCGTCTCCTGAATGAAGACGTTGTCGATCCAGATGCTGCCAAACGGATTCGAATTGACGGTCAGCCACCCCACCTGTGGCACCACCGGCTGCTGTGGGACCGGTCGCTGTGTCTGGTTGCGGGCCGACCCGTTGCGGTTGGCAGCCGTGTTGCGGCTGGCATTGGCAGGTGGTGTTACCGCACGTTCGGTTGGCGGTTCCTGCGGTTGCTCTTCGTCTTCCTGCGTAACCTGAGTCGGATCGGCCAGCGTGGTGTCGACCGTCGTCGTATCGGTCGTCAACGACTCGACGGCGGCCGCAACGACCGACTGGGTAGCGGGATCGCTGGCTGCCGCAACGGGCTCTTCCACCTGCGGCGTCGCACCAGCGGCATTGTCCTGACCGTAGAAGTAGTACCAGCCGCCTCCCGCTCCACCGGCGATGACCGCGAGACCCGCCAGTATCAGCGGAGCCCTGCGCTTCTTGCGAGGCGGTTTCATGGCCGCGGCTGACGGGGTGATCTCGGTGGTGTCACCCTCAATCGACGACCTGCCCGCTCCTGACGCATAGTGACCACTGGGCGCATCGACCGGATTCTCCGGCCACAGTGCGTTTGCGAAAGCCTCCATTGTCTCGTAGCGATGGTCGGGCTCGCGCATCAGAGCCTGATGCAGGGTCTCGGCCATGTAGTCGGGCACGTCGTCCCGCGTGTCTTTGATCCACGGGGGTTCCTCGAACAACTTCTTGTACAGCACGGCGTGGATCGTGTCGTCCTCAAACGGAAGCTTGCCGGTCAACATGCGATAGGCCACCACGGCCAACGAGTACTGGTCACTGCGGCCGTCTACGTTCACACCCTTGCTCTGCTCGGGACTCATGTAGTGCGGTGTACCGACAACCTGGCCGGTCGCGGTCAGTTGGTGGGTCGCCGACTCGACGGCCTTGGAGATGCCGAAGTCGGTGAGCACAGTTCGCCCACCCTCGTCGATCATGATGTTGGCCGGCTTGATGTCGCGGTGCACGATGCCGCGCTGGTGCGCATGACCGAGCGCACATGCCGCCTCCCACACGATGCGCCGTACCAGGTCGACGGGCATTGGCCCCGCGTCGAGAATCTGCTCCAGGCTCCTGCCAGTGACGAACTTCATCACGAAGTAGTGGAACTCGCCTTGGCTCTCCACCGAGTAGATCGGAATGATGTTGGGATGATCAAGCCTGGCAGCCGTGCGTGCCTCGCGCTCGAACCGCTCGACCACGCTCACGTCGTGTGACAAATCCGGTGGCAGCACCTTGATAGCCACCGGCCGCTCGAGCTTGCGATCGGTCGCCAGGAAGACCGCGCCCATGCCACCACGACCCAGCAGATCCTTGAGATCGTAACGATCGACCACCGCCGCCCTGAGCTGGGTAAACAGATGCTCCGATGCCACGTTGAGCTCGATCCGCGGCCCCGTACCGGGGTCCGAGGTATCGACCCCGCAGGAGAGACAGTAACGGCTGTTCTCGGGAATCGGAGTGTTGCAGTTGACGCAGATCATCTTCTAACGCTGGCTGCCAGCCCCTCCCCCGGTTGGGCGCATCGGTTGACCGGCAGTACGGCGTTTGGCGTCCAGTCGATCGCGCATGGATTGCACACTTGCCGGTAGCGGAGGAACGGTAGGCAGTATTTCACTGCTCAGCGTGTATTCGGTCGGGAGTCCCAGGAAATCCACCACGAGTAGAAAGTAATTTCCGGGATCGAGGAAGAGGCCCTCGGTCTGGTTCACGGCGGCAGCATCGGCACCGAACCCGAAGTCCACTACTACCAGCGAATCGGGCCGCCAGTCGCGTATCACGTATGTGTCCAGGTCGGCGAATTCTTCGGCGACCTCCACGGTGAACTGCACGTTTGCCCCGGTGGCCAGGTTGAACGCATACCAATCGGCGTCGTGCGGTGTGTCGGTCGTGAGCCGGTCGAGCGTGTCTGGCACCGCTATCGTCTGCGCCACGTTGCAGTAGTCGTTCTCCTCGTACTTGTCAGGCTCGAGCACGGAATGGTATCCCGGTTTGATTCTCAAGCCGGTGGGAAGCGGCACCACCAGGTTGAGACTGTCGACAAAGACACCGACACCGGAGAGCTTGGCAGCCGGGTCGTAGAAAGGTCCACCCTCTCCATAGGGAACCATCACATGATAGGTACCCGCGGGCAGATTTTTGAGCGCAATCACGGCAGAGTCGGGCGGTACCTCGAAGGTGAACGCGTGTTCACCAAGATCGCGATAGAAGAAGCCGAGTCCGTCACACGCGCGGAATCCCGCACCCGACGACCACCCTCCCGGTGCAATCGCATACAAACCCGCACCTTCGCTATCGAGCACCGCGGACGACCAGATCAGCGAACTAGTGACGTAGGCGTTGAACCGCGTACCACCTGCGGGCGACCAAACAGATACGGTCCAATCACCCGTTGTGGGAGTTGTGAACGTGTACCAGTCGACAGCAATACTGCTATCACCTCGCCTCACGCGCTCGAACGCCAGCGCCGGATTGAACACACTGTCAGCTATCGCGCCTAACTGCCTGGGAATGGAGTCGTTGGGTTCGTAGATGTCACGCTGATTGACCAGAATCGAGTCACGGATCAGCAGACCCTCGAACCCGAGCAACACCGCTTGGGAGATGAGGGGCGCCGGTGG
>JBDGXD010000374.1:0-4237 GCA_039584755.1 Gemmatimonadota bacterium | reverse complement strand
TGCGACTTCTGTATCGACTGGAACAATCCCTTCCGCCTGCTTCCACTCGATCGCCTCGCTGCCGACCTCCGGTATGTAGGCGAGCATCTGCCGGGTATCATCGTCGGCTTCCACGACCCCAACTTCGGGGTCAAGTTCGATCAGGTTCTCGAAGTGATCGAGAGTCTTCCACCGACGGCGCGTCCGCCGTATGTCATGGAGAGTTCGCTTTCCATCCTCCGGGGCAACCGGATGGGACGGTTACACGCGACGAACTGCGTCGGTATCGCGCCCGGAGTTGAGTCGTGGATCGATTACGCCAACAAAGCGGGTGTGGGGCGGGAGGTGGGATTGAAGAAAGTCGTGCGAGTCGCCGAGCACTTCCGCCAGCTTTCGGAAGACATTCCCTACCTCCAGGCGAACTTCATGTTCGGCTCGGACACCGATCGTGGGAATGAGCCGGTCGAGTTGACCAAGCAGTTCATGCTGCGGACTCCGTTCGTGTGGCCGACGCTGAACATTCCGGTTCCTTTTGGAGGCACACCGCTACATGCGGAGTATCTCAGGAACCGACGAATCTTGGACGCGGTGCCGTTCGGGTTTTACTACGCGCCATATCTCGTCACTACGCTCAAGCATTACGAGCCGCTCACGTTCTACGAGAAGCTCATCGACCTCCTGAGGTTCTCGTCCTCTCCGGAGATGCTGCAACGACGGCGGCGTAGCGCCCCGAATCGGCTAGTTGGCCGTCTGAACTGGGCCCGCACTATGTGGACCCGGGCTCAGATCGGAATCTACCGCAAGCTGCAGGATCAGTTGCGCACCGACCACGCATTCCGCGAGTTCCATGAAGGTCGGCGCGTCGCGTTGCCGGATTTCTACCACCACGAGTACAAGCGAGCCCTCGGACCATACGCCGAACTCATCTCACGGGATGACCGGCGACCGGATCTGACCCCCTACGAGCCCCGGTCGGTCGGCGCCGCGGCGCAAGCTTCTAGCGGTGCCCAACTAGGCTACACCCCACAGAAGGCAGGGGATCCCAGGGGCTGGACCCCTGGCTCCGCTTCTGGTTGACTCGATCGTACCCACTCCGTGAGCTTTCGCTATGTGGGACGATCGTGCCATGGGCGAAAGCGACCGGCGATGACTTGAGGTAGTGTCGTGCGTGTCAGACACCCATCGATAGAGCATCACTTCGCGAGAGTTGCGACGCGCTATCGGCGAATACGAGAGCTGGACTTCGCCGCGGTTCGTCAGATAGCGCGGATCATCAAGCGGCTCCCCAAGTCAGAGAGCGCCCTTATGCGGTCGCTTGCCTCCTTGGCGCGGACCGCATAAGGTTCTTGGTGTACGAGGTCACTCGTCGAGGTGTCAGCGCTATGCCTACTTATGAGTATCGCTGCGAGAAGTGCCGTAAACGATTCTCCCGCGTGGACACAATCTCGCAGCACGGGAAGAAGCGACCCAAGTGTCCCAAGTGCGGTTCCTCCAAGGTCATGCAGGTCTTCAGTTCGTTTTTCGCCAAGACCGGTAAGAAGAGCTAGTGTTCGAGGGCATGCGCGAAGCCATCAATGCGGCGATGGAGGCCGCCGCCTAGGCCGGCCACACCGGTCGCCGAGCGGTCGATATTGGCCCATCTTCTAGACACTACTGGAACCAGATGCCGGCGGTGACGCTCCCAGTGTCCCAACGACACCGATGGCAACTCCGATCAGGATCTCATTCATTCAGGCTCTGCAAGAAATATCCACGGCGGTGTTGCTCAGCCGCCATTCTTGACGTGCTCTGGACCTGACTTCACGTTAACAGCCTCGCCCTCGAAGCCGCAGCAGAAAGAACAAGTCGCCGGTGGCCTCACGGCCCCAGGCGCGGTTGAAGCGATTGGAGCGGGAGAATTCTCGGCTGAAGGTGTTGGTGGTGGAGCGGGATATGGAGCTGGAGGTGATGCGAAAAAAATCGTGAGTACGCAGGCCAGGCGGTTGCTGGTCGGGTGCGTGGCTTCAGCACTCCTTCGAGCCCGTCTATTCAGCGAGGGAGTATGATGGAAAGCGACGAATACCGCGGTTTTGTGATTGTGGCCGAGCCGTACCAGCTAGCGTCAGGAGAATGGGCTTTTCGCGGCCGAATCATGAAGCACAAAGGCAACTCTGTTACGATGATGGACCTTCCCGACTCTCGTGAGACGTTCGCGGACGAAAGAATGGCTGCTGCAAATTGCCTTATCTACGGTCGGCAGATAATTGATGGTGAAGTGCCGGAATGCAGCGTCGCCGAGTTGTAAGTCATGATCCAAGACCTGACCGAAGGCAATTTGGGCTAGACGGGAACGCGAACTCTCAGCCCCGGGCCTCTCGCGGCACTCGGGGCTTCTTGGTTCAGCAAACCTAGCCAACCTTTGTACTGCACTTCATACTAGTGCCTGCCCTCAAGGCCACCGCGTGCTCGGACCACACACGCCGGTGCCCTCTTGTGCCCGCCGCCAGACAGACGCCGTTGTAGACGCAGTTTCTTCGCGCCGCTGTAGACGCCCGCCAGACGAAGGGACCAGGACCATCGGTATCGGTCTTGACCCTATCTGGGAGGGAACCATGCACTCAGCTCGATTCGGCCTGTGCTTGCTAATGGCCGGCGTACTGTTCGGCTGTGACAGTCAGCTAACCACTCCAGCGAATGACACACTTCCTGCCCCACCCCTCTTTGCACTGTACCCCAACGCCGAGATCACCCTACAGGGGAACGAATACAGCGCAATTTCTCCGCCAGAGATCGCAGGTGAAGAGTGCCAGTGGATAGTCGACGGACACGCGATGGTGACGGCATGGAGCCGGCCTGACTGCGAAGCGGTCCACGGTGTCACCATGTGGATTGAGTACACGGCGTGGCTCACTCCGGGCGTCTGGAGAATCGGATTGAATGCGATCAACACCGGGGCCGGACTCGGCGACGATCCGACCTGGTACCCGGAGTTTCATGTGGCGAGCAGTCTGACCCCCGAAGTCATCAGGATACCAGCCAGCGATACCGAGGTTAACTATGGATACACCCAGTACAGGGTATCGTCAGCGGGCTATTATACCGTCAGGTATTGGTGGCTGAATGACAATTGGGATTGGGGGGAACCCCCACGCGATGCGAACATCAAGATCGCAAGCGCCTTCTTTGACAGGACGCAAGGCGGGGGGGCCATCGTTTCCAACCCGGGCGAAGGCAAACCGGATGGCCTCTGTTTCTTCAATGATGATGACGGTTATTACACGACAACGAAGGTCACCACGGTGCAGTCGCCCAACGGAAAAGGTACATCCACGCTGAGTTGTCAGTTCAAGGGGCTCCCACCGATCCCGAAGGCACGACGGCTCACAGGCTGGACGTGCAGAATCGATCAAGGTGGTGTCTTCGTGACGAACAACAGCGTCTGGGTGCGCACGCCGTCTGGCAACGCACAGGTTACCTGCCAATACGATGGCGAACCGGCCTTTGACGCCGCGGTCGTTTTCGACAGTGAGACGCGACCGGCAATCGAGGGTGCGTTTACCAGACCCTTGATCGACTTTCCCGGTGCGCGGATCTCCGGCGAGGTTGTGGACATCGGCAGAGCTTGTATTGGCGACCCACTCCTGGGTGACCCTGCGGGGAAGGTCGCGCTGATCGTGCGGGGAGTGTGCCGCTTCGACGAAAAGATTGGCAACGCCATTCTGGCTGGCGCCATTGCGGCGGTAGTGTACAATGACGCAGCGCGTGGAGACGCTCTGGTGAGGATGGGAGGTGATCCGCGGCCAATTCCTGGCGTATTCGTGGGGCACAGTACAGGGATGGCGGTGCGTGACGCTGCGCCCGTCACCGCGACACTGAAGAGCTGTAGGAATACTCGGGCCAACCTCAACGGCTGTAACTGACAGCACCGTCACCTACCCAGCAAGCGCCCGGCTCTGCGCCGGGCGCTGTGCTCAAGATCCGAGCGTCCCTCGACGTGTGGGGCTTATCAACGCTGATGCTGTTCTAGAGCTTGGCACGCGCCGGGCGGGCGCGTGTAGTCAGTGTGCACACATGCAGGCGTGTGCCCTTGAGTCTCCTGCCTTCCCCGGCTAACCTTCCCTCGGCCAATCCGCGCAAATCGGCATCAATCTGCGCAATCTGCGGCCTGGGACAGGTGGCCGTGTGGTCGAAGGCGCGCACTTGGAGAGCACTAAAGGGCAACACTGAATAACGACAAAATGCCGTGATTTCGCGGTGGCATGCCGCAACCTGCCGTAGT
>JBDGXD010000373.1:0-4268 GCA_039584755.1 Gemmatimonadota bacterium | reverse complement strand
GGTCAAGCAGAGGTGACTGTGCGTCTCGAGCCAGATGCCACGGTAGAGCAAGCTGTGGCGTTTCTCAAGCAACACGTTCCGGGCGCTGAGAAGCTGCCGGATCGACCGATGGTGGCCGTCAACCAGGAACACGCATTGGCCGGTCATGTGCTCCAGGACGGCGACGAGATCGCGTTGTTACCGCCACTGGCTGGTGGGTGACGTGACGTACCTGGTGTACGAACGCTTTGACCCTGCTTCGCTGATTGACCGAGTGGTCAAGCCGGAGCACGGAGGCACAGCTACGTTTGTCGGAACCGTTCGCCGGGGGCCTGAGGATGGTCCGGTTGTCGCAATCGAGTACTCGGCGTACGAAGAGATGGCCGAAGCAGAGTTCTCCAGAATTGTCAACAGGGCTGCCGAACTATGGCCCAGCGCTCGGGTGGAGATACGCCATCGACTCGGTCGGGTACCGACTGGGGAAGCGAGCGTAGCCGTGGCGGTGAGTGCCCCCCATCGAGCTGAGGCGTTTGATGCGTGCCGCCTCGTGATTGAGGAGCTCAAGAAGAACGTGCCGATTTGGAAACGGGAGATTCTCGACGACGGGGCGAGCCGTTGGCGCCACAATGGGGAGCCCCCGGGCGACGGAGAGAGTCCAGAGGAGAACGCATGACTCTTTCGGTTGCTCTGATAGAACCCAGGATTCCACCAAACACCGGCAACATTGCCCGCCTGTGCGCGGCTACCGGAACTGCGCTGCATCTGGCAGGTCCTCTTGGATTCAGTCTGGACAACGTACAGCTCGAGCGAGCGGGACTGGACTACTTGGATGAAGTGGACCTGTGGCTGCATCCGGTTTGGCCCGCGTTTCGTACCGCCATCTCACGAGAGCGCTGCTTATATTTCTCAGCGCATGGGACCCGGTCCTACCTGGATGCACCATACAGAGAGAACTCTGTACTGGTGTTCGGGAACGAGACCAAGGGGATGCCGGAGCCCATACGCGCAAAGTACCCGGACCGCATTTTTCGCATTCCAATGTGCGATGTGGTGCGGAATCTCAACCTTGCCACGGCCGTGGGCATCGTTTTGTACGAGGCGATTCGACAGCTTCAATTGAAGCTCGACGATAGACCGGAGGATGCTCCGCCGGACGGGAGAACGGGTTAGATCAATCCGTGGCCGTCCTCAGGGCGGTTAAAAAACTTACGCTGGGGTTTTCCAATGAAAAAGATAGCCGTTGTCGGAGGAGGGCACGTAGGCGCTACCACCGCCCAACGTGTTGCGGAGAAGGAGCTTGCTCAGCAGGTGGTGTTGATCGACATCCTCGAGGGTGTTCCCATGGGCAAGGCCCTTGATCAGTGGCAGTCCGCACCGGTCGAGGGCTTCGACTCGCGGGTCGTGGGTGCTAACGATTACGGAGCTGTGGCTGGCGCCGAGATGTTCATTGTGACTGCCGGTGTGGCTCGCAAACCGGGTATGAGTCGGGACGACCTGGTGAACACCAACGTCAAGATCGTTCAATCTGTGAGCCAGGAGATCAAGAAGTGCTCTCCTGAATCCATCGTTATCGTGGTGTCGAATCCACTGGATGTGATGTGCTACGTAGCCAAGGAAGTGACCGGGTTCCCGCGCGAGCGGGTGGTGGGAATGGCGGGCATTCTCGATACGGCACGGTTCCGTGCCTTCTTGGCTGACGAAATCGATGGTTCGGTCGAGGACATCCAGGCGATGGTGCTGGGTGGCCATGGCGACAGCATGGTACCACTCGTTTCCTACACAACCGTATCAGGAATCCCAATCACTCATTTCGTGAAGGGTGACCGGTTGGAAGAGATTGTGCAGCGCACCCGCGGAGGCGGTGGTGAGATCGTCAAATACTTGAAGACCGGCTCCGCCTACTACGCGCCGTCGGCGGGCGCAGTGCAGATGGCCGAGGCCATCATCAAGAACAAGAAGCGGATTCTGCCGTGCTCTGCGTATCTGGATGGCGAATACGGTATGAAGGGGATATACCTCGGCGTGCCGTGTAAGCTGGGAGAGAACGGTATGGAGGGTATTGTCGAGGTCGATCTGAGTGCGGACGAAGCAGAGGCCCTGAAGAAGTCGGGCGACAGTGTCCGGTCGACTCAGGACATTGTGAAGCTGTAGGCAGGCTTCTCGTAGTGAACTAGGCGGCCTGGCCCAACAGGGTCAGGCCGCTTTTTACACGACCTAGGTCCCGGTGTACTCCACGCAGTTGCGGGGCGTTTCCCACAGCACGAGTTTCTCGAGCTTGCCGGGCAAGTGTCCATCCAGCAATCCCCAGATCACGACCACTAGATTCTCGGTTGTCGGGTTGAGGTCGCGGAATTCCGGAACGTCCAGATTCAGATTCTTGTGATCCAAGTGTCGTAGGGCATGTTCCTCGACCAACTGTTTCACCAGCCCGAGATCGGCCACATAACCCGTCGAGCGATCGATCTTGCCCGTAACGGAGACCTCGAGCTCGTAGTTATGGCCGTGGTAGTTGGGGTTGTTGCAGAGGCCGAAGACTCGGGCATTCTCATCGTCTGAGAAATCGGGGTTGTGGAGTCTATGCGCGGCGTTGAAATGAACGCGGCGAGTGACTGTGACGGTAGGCATGAGGCGTAGGTAAACCGGCCGTTTCGGAGACGTCAAGTGGGGCAGCGGGCTGCGGCGTGATCCAAGTCGTTGACCACGAGCTAATTAATTGCTACGTTGGCGTTTACGACTTCTCGATGCATACGATACCCGCCATCCGACCACCGCTGTTGGCCGCTTTCCTGTTGACCGCGGCCACGCCGCTTGCCGCTCAGAACTCGGGGTTCGACCTCAGCTACGGGTACTGGTGGCACGACCACGGCGCCACGTTGATGAAGGCCTCCTATCAGCACCGGCTCTGGGGGCTGCTGGACTATGGGATTGGCTTGGTGCACGTGCGCTCCTTCAGCGAGTCACTCAGTTCACGGCAAACTGGGGGTGAGTTGTCGCTGGCATTGGGTCGATTCGGGTCGGGTCCATACGCCGTGGGTTCTGCTGCTTTGGCGATGGGGCACGCCGATGGAAACGTCGCTGCCCTGTGGAGTGCCGGCGCGGGATGGACCTTTAGTCCATTCCGATTCCTCTCACTCGGCCTCGAGGGCACGTATCAGGTTGAGGACAGGCAGATTCACGGATTCTGGCGGCTGCAATCCGACGATTTGCGCGGCTTTACGGCACAAGCGTGGATAACCATAGGTCTTGGAGGCTGGGGCAACGCAGCGCCAGCCTCCGCGCCAGTCAACGCTCCGGAGTTCGAACCACCTCCGGAAAGCGAGATCAGTAACGCGGCCAGCAGTGACGGGGCATCGGAAGAGGCTGCAACGCTCAGAACTCAGGTCGTCGAGACTGCGCTAGCGGCGATGGGTGCCCCGTATCGGTGGGGCGGTACGGACAACAACGGATTCGATTGCTCGGGGCTCATCCAATACTCATATGAACAGCATGGTCTGATTCTGCCTCGGGTGAGCCGCGACCAGGCTCGGACCGGAATGCAGGTGAACAGGGACGTACGTCAGTTGCTACCAGGGGATATCCTGGGATTCTCAGTGGAGCGATCTGGCGTTACCCATGTAGGGCTGTACGTAGGTGATGGCATGTTCATACACAGCGCCTCCGATGGGGTGAAGCTCTCCAGCCTAACGGCTGCCGATGGGGAGAATCGGTGGTGGCGTGATCGGTGGGTCAGCGTGCGACGGGTGATCAATTGACGCGAGCGTGGGCACAAGCTGCGGCGGTGCCGCTGAATGCGCGTCTAGTGGAGCGTGAAGGACACATAGGGAGGTAGATGGCTTGGATCGATTGGGTCGACGAAGAGGCTGCCGCGGGACGTCTGGCCGAGATTTACGGACCCCTGACCACGCGGCGTGGAGTGGATCACATTCTCAAGATCCACTCGTTGAATCCAGAATCGCTCAGGTTGCATTACGACTACTACGCGCACATCATGCGCGGGTCCTCCAGGCTGTCACGCGCCGAGCGAGAAATGATCGCGGTGGTGGTGTCTCGTGCCAACGACTGCTTCTACTGACTGCGGCATCACGGAGCGGGCCTCCGTAGATGGATCCGGGACGATTCCAAGGTCGCAGCAATCGAAGACGACTACACGCAGGCGGACCTGACCGCTAGAGAACGGGCCATCGCCGACTATGCCGTGAAGTTGACGCTCAATCCGGGCCGCATGGCTGAGGCGGACGTAGCGGCCGTCAGAGAGGCGGGCCTGGCGGATGACGAAGTCCACGATGTGT
>JBDGXD010000372.1:0-4277 GCA_039584755.1 Gemmatimonadota bacterium | reverse complement strand
GGGCGACGTCCTGCGGTCGCCAGGCGTCTCTTAGTGGGCAATACCCGATATCTTGATTCCGAATCAATCCGAGTCAGGCATCTGTTGCTGATGCCGATGGGAGACGAAATGACACTGTCTATCCGATATTGTATTGTTGCTACGTTGTTGCTACCGCTTTGCTCAATCGGTTGCGAAGGTGGATCGGGCCGAGAGGTTGCCGTGGTGCGCGACAGCGCCGGCATAACGATCGTCGAGAATACCGACGGTATCTGGGGGGAGGGGGAGGAGTGGCGGGTTGCCGAGCAACCGCAGCTCGACATCGGTGTGCTGGATGGTGCGCCGGAGTACCAGCTGTACCGGGTGAACCAGGTACTCAGGTTGGAGGACGGTCGGATCGTTGTGGCCAATGCAGGCACTAACGAACTCAGGTTCTTTGATCATGACGGTGCCTACTTGATGTCCGTGGGAAGGCAGGGCGGGGGACCGGGAGAGTTCGAGTCGCTGGCGCTGGTTCGGCCGTTCCTGGGTGATTCGCTGCTGACCTACGACAACCGCCAATCCCGTGTCACGATTTGGGACAGGGAAGGGAATCTTGGCCGATCCTACAACATTACACCGGTTGGTGAGGTCTTCTTCATGTTGGGAGAAGGTGTGTTCGCTGATGGCACACTGTTGGCCAAGGCGCCACTCATCTTTCGCGGCGGGATCTCAGACGGAGCGAGGCGGGACGACGAGGAATTCCAATCCTTCTCTACGAGCGGTGCGTTTGCGGACACGGTGGGAGTCTTCCCCGGACCCGAGCAGTTCATCGAGAGTCATGTCGACGGTGAACAGGCGTTCGTGTCCGTCGCCACACCGCCGTTCGGCCTGCGTTCGGCAAGTGCCGTGCACGGTGATCGGTTCTACTTTGGCTCCGCGGATTCCTATGAGATCCAACGCCATGCTCAAGACGGCACGTTGCAGCAGTTGATTCGCCGCGACATCGCACGACGTTCGGTAACGCCAGACGACCTACAGCGGCTGATAGAGCGCGAGCTTGCTGAGATCGAGAACTCTGATGATCGCCGGGACGCTCGTGAGCGGTACGACAAGATGCCGGTCGCCGAGACGATGCCGGCCTATGCGGGGCTGGCAGTCGACGACCTCGGCAATCTTTGGGTGCAGGAGTACGATCCGGACTCCGACGGTGGTCCAGCCTGGACCGTATTCGATGCCAACGGCCAGATGCTCGGCGCAGTTCAGCTTCCGGCGGACTTGCGTGTAACGCACATCGGCTCCGATTTCGTGCTAGGTGTGTGGCGTGATGATTTCGACGTTGAGCACGTGCGGATGTACGAGGTGATCAAGGGGTGAGAAGAACCGCAGAATGTAGAATGTAGAACCGCAGAAGTAGAATTGCGAAGGCCGGTGTGCCGAACCTTGATAGGGCGTGTAGAAGTCCTGGACTTGAGACAGGGAGCCAGATCGCGTTTCATTGGTCTACATTCTACATTCTACATTCTATGTTCTACATTCATCGCGAACCTCGAGAACCGACATGAATCTCCGCACCTTACCCATACTCGCTGCCCTCCTGGCATCCGCCTGTGCTCCCAAACCCGAGATCTCCTCTGCAGATGTAACCCGCATCCTATCCACTCTCAGCGCCGATTCCATGGCAGGGCGAGACATTTTCACCCCAGGCATCGCCAAGGCAGAGGCGTTCATTCAGAGCGAGTTTGCTGATATAGGACTCGAACCGCTCAGTGGGTTGGGCGGTCACGCGCAACGGTTCCCGGTGTACTCGCTGGCTGCAGAGCGCCAAATGGTCCAGCTCAACGGGCGAGTTGTCCCGCAAGACCGAGTCGCAGCCTCGGTCAGTCAGGAGAACATTCGCTGGACCTCAGCCGATGACCTGAATGTGGTGGTGGTCGGCCCCGACGACAATTTGGGTGAACAGTTCTTTGCGCTGCGAGGCGAGGACGGCAACTCGCTTGTCCTAGTTCACGATAACCACCAAGAGATCTTTGGCAGGTTCCGCGGCTTCATGGCCGGGCCGCGATACGCCTTGGATATGGCGGGTCCCAACCTGGTCATGGTAATGACTCGGCAGACCAATGTGACATCGTTGACAGTCGAGCTGGACTATGTGTTGTCAACTGCGGCACTCACCAACGTCGTGGGGGTGATACCGGGACGACGCAGCGACGAGTTCGTGCTGTTCACTGCCCATCACGACCACGTCGGTGTCGGCCGGCCGCAGGACGGCGACTCGATCTACAACGGGGCAAACGATGATGCATCGGGGGTGACCGCCGTGATCGCCCTGGCGCGCTACTTCAAGCAGTTGCGGAGACCTGAAAGAACTCTGGTGTTTGCCACGTTCACTGGGGAGGAGAGCGGTGGATTCGGGTCGCAATACCTCTCGCGGCAACTGGACCCCGATCAGATAGTGGCGATGTTCAACATCGAGATGATCGGCAAGGCCGGAGTCGAGAATCCGACTCTCGTTTGGATCACTGGCTTCGCTGAAACCGATTTCGGTGAGATTCTTCAGACGGGCATGGAGCAAGATGCGGCGTATAGCTTCGGCGCCGATCCCTATCCCGATCAGAATCTGTTCTATCGCTCTGACAATGCGGTGTTTGCCAGGTTGAGTGTGCCGGCGCACTCGATCTCAACCACATCGATGAACTCGGATGAGGACTACCATCAGGCATCTGATGAGTTCGAGACTTTGGATATCGGTCACATGACGGCGACTATCCAGGCCATAGCGCGCGGTGCGATGCCGATAGTCTCGGGTGATGCGACACCAACCCGGGTCGACACTGCGGGCCTGAACTAGGCGATCGAGTCACATGCTCCTCGCTTACGCCGGTCGGGGGATTACGTAGAACAGCACCGCAAAGAAGTGCGACAGGCTGCCCGCCATCACGAACACGTGCCACACGGCGTGATGGTAGGGCAGCCGTTTCCAGCCATAGAAGACCACTCCCACGCTGTAGGCCAGTCCTCCCGCCACTAGTAACACGAGCCCGCCCGGCTCAACAGACTGCATCAGTGGCTTGACCGCTATCGCGACCAACCAGCCGAGCCCCAAATACAGGATTACCGACAAGACTCTCACGCGTTGTTTGGCAACCGCCTCCAACACAATGCCAAGCACCGCCAGGCCCCACACGACACCGAACAGTGCCCAGCCCCAACCACCGCGGAGGTTCACCAACATGAAGGGGGTGTACGTACCAGCGATCAACAGGTAGATGGCGGCGTGATCGAGGACGCGGAATGCGCTCTTGGCGCGAGGTGCCGGCAATGCGTGATAGAAGGTCGAGGCAGCGTACAGCATCACCAGCGTTGCACCATAGACGCTGACCGATACGACATGCCATGTGTTGCCTCGCAGGCTGGCGAACACCACGAGAACTACGAGTCCGGCAATGCTCAACAACAGGCCGACGCCATGTGTTATGGCGTGCGCGATCTCCTCTGCGAGCGAGTATTGACTGGTTGACCGACTGCTCATTCTCTGTCCGGATTGGAGTAGCTGTGGCTTCGGACGCTTGGACGGAAAACTCGGTCGGATTCGCACAACGACCAAGTAAAACGTAACGTTGAACGGGCCAGGATAGAGTCTACAGTCCGGAGGACCGATGAGCCACGAGATGCTCGAGGCCGCGAAGAGTGCGGTTAGGCGCATGGACCACGAGGAGAGAGTGC
This sequence comes from Gemmatimonadota bacterium, assembly GCA_039584755.1. Taxonomy (GTDB): domain Bacteria; phylum Gemmatimonadota; class Gemmatimonadetes; order Gemmatimonadales; family GWC2-71-9. Next base: position 593 of record JBDGXD010000372.1, on the reverse strand, counting down.
ATTTGTCTTCTGGGGGCACAGAACGCCTCAGCCTGGAGCAGGTCGGCAAGATTCTCGACTCATTGATGGATCAGTTAACCGACGGCGAGAAGATCGAGTTTGCCGAGTGGCTATACACTGGCCACCTCAGAGCGTTGGAACTCGATGAAGTGGACGAGACGAACAGGGATCTCTCACTGGAACTTGGCTCTCATCTACGAGAGGCCCAGGGCGCTGGCTTACGGCCGTGGCAAGCCTACGACCGTCTTCCGCCGCATCTCCAGGCCTACATGTCCAAGACGGTGTTGGACTGTACACGATGGGAGTGGTACCGCACCGTGGTGAACGTCTGGTGGGTCTTGCACGCGCCGAAATGGTTGCCTTGGAAGTTGAGTAACCTCACGAGGTGGCTCAATTGGTCGAGGCGGCAGCGCAGAGCGATTGAGCGTATGAAGGAAATGGGGGGTGGAGCATACGAGGAGGATTCCGATGACTGAGAACAAGAGTGAGTCCGAAGGCGGGGAGAAAAAGAGGGGCTGCAACAACTTGCAGCCCCTCTACTCATGCCCAACGGACGATGCCTATCGTTCTGGCCGCGCCCGGTACTTCTCGTA
>JBDGXD010000371.1:0-5973 GCA_039584755.1 Gemmatimonadota bacterium | reverse complement strand
GGTCGAGGTACGTGGGGAGGAACAGTGCCGGGTGAATCCGGAGCAGGCAGCGGAAACCGCAATAGTATGGGAGGAGATCCGCAAGGCACTGGCAGCAACAGCGTGGGACGGCACTCAGGAGCTTGCCTATTTCCGTAAGTACACTTACGAGCGCCATCTGAGCGCCGACCTCCAGGGGATCGGCGACGAGACAGGCTCGACTGTCCAAGGAGTCGCGAGCCAGCCATACCAGAGCCTACCCGCCGCCCAACTGGCGCGTGACGGATACATCGTCGAGGGGGATAACGCAGCGTCGTACTCCCTGCCCGATGCCGCGGTGCTCTTGGACGAGACCTTTCTCGCCACCCACTGTTTTCGCGTGGTCCGCGACAGTGTAGCGAGGCCAGGTCAACTCGGACTCGCGTTCGAGCCGGCGCAGGATCGCGACATCGCGGATGTACGTGGCGCTCTTTGGTTAGAAGAGGAAACATCTCGGCTGAAGACGCTCGAAGTGACCTTCACTCGTTTGCCGGGGGGTGTCCGCAGTCGCTACGCCGGCGGTGAGGTGGAGTTCCTCCAGCTTCCATCCGGCGCATGGATCGTGCAGCGCTGGCAACTGCTCACACCGAACATCTACGTACCTCAGGTCACAGAGCAGCACGTCACCATCATCGTGATATCGAAACGGGGGCAGGGCATAGTCACTATCGACGCGATCTACCGTGGAGGGCGTCGCTATCGACTAGGAGGATCGCGTGGACTCCGTCTGGGAGATTCGGTCGCGGTCAACATACCGTGGTATCCCGATGAGCTGACTTTCCGCACAGCATACGGCATTTCACGGGAGATCTTCTTGCGGCCAGGACAAATCTTCGTGATCAAGTATCCCGAATACTTCAGGCTCGGTGGTTTGCTGCATAGAGATCAATGAGCATGCCTATCGCCGGAAGAAAGTTGAGAACCGACTCCCTACTGCAGTGCGCGATAGTGTTGGTGTCGGGCGTTACCGTCGCCTGTTCGCAACAAGGCAGTCCTGCGGGTGCGCCCCCGACACCCGCCGAGCCGGCCACTAGCATCTCGAGTGAGGCGGACGAGAATCCAACCGGCATAGTCACCGGCTACACGGCCAGCGGTGGAGAAATCCTCGAGATCGTGACCAGGGATGGTGTCAGGATCTATCCAGCCACCCTGGCGCACCTGACGGGCAGCGTTTATGACAGCACGAAGGGCAGACGACTCGGCGGCGTCAAACTCTCGGTCAGCGGGACAGATTTTGAAGCTGTGACCGATGACAGCGGCCATTTCTTTCTGGCCGTACCGCTCGAAGGCGAGTACGACGTGTCGTTCTCTCACCCGTCGTTCGATTCTGTCGGGTATAGATCGCAATACGTAACGGCGAATTTCAGTCGTGGCACAACCGATACCTTGACGTTTGCCACTCCTTCAATGGCCACCACACTGGATCGAATCTGCGTTGAGGGTGGTGGGAGTTTCGCACGCAGCACAATTATCGGAGTGGTCGCGGGAAGTGATGGCGACGCCGTACCCGGGGCCACGGTGACCGCGGTGTGGCAAGAGGTTGTGCCCGCGGACTCCATTTCGGTCGGGGGCACGCCGTCGTTCTCGTCGCGGGAGTTGCGCCGCTCGGTGACAACGGATGAATCGGGTTTTTATGCCGTGTGTGGATTGCCGCCCGGTCATCCGGTCTTTGTGCATGCCGAGCACGAGGAGAGTAACAGCGGAGTGGCCAATGTAGTGTTCCCGTGGGCCGTGAATGGTAGGCTGCTGCTTGCCTGGGACCGTGTCCCCGGCGTTCCGTACGACCGTTCCTACTCGGCTCCCAATCCGATCTGGAAGCTCGACTTGCAGCTCGGCTCCGGGGTTCAGGCTCGATCAGCTGCCGCCAGCGGCAGCGTACTGAGCGGAATGGTGGCGGACCGCATGAGTGGCCAGGGTTTGAGCGGTGTGTCGGTTGTATTGAACGGTGCTGACAGCACCACGACACGCGAAGACGGGACGTTCGACATAGTGGGATGGGAGACGCAGCGAGAGATCCGAGTGGCGTTCACCCGCCTCGGGTTTCATCCGTGGGAACACAGGCTGCAGGTAGACACCGTCCAGAATTCGGTCGTGTTGAGCGTCATGCTGCGGCCCGTGGCCATTGCGGTGGAGCCGGTGATCGTCGAGGCCGAACGCCAGACCGGATACCTGGCGCGCAGCGGGTTCTACCGTCGGGAAAGGAAGGGGCTCGGCCATCACGTCTCTCCCGAATGGATCGAGGAGAGACGCGGGGAGGTGAGCCATACCTACGATTATCTGTCCGGGATACCCGGTGTGAATGTCCTGTCGCTCGACAGTCCGATCGGCGATTTCGGGGAAGTGTACGGCAGAGTGCTCGTGCTGGGATCCGGTACCCGCCAATGCCTCCCCAGGGTGTATGTCGACGGACGACCGACCTATTTCGGGGCGAGTCTGAATGAACTCTCGATGTACGTCGGGCCCGAAGACGTTGCCGCAATAGAGGTGTATCGTCGCTGGTCGGAAGCGCCGGTCGAATATGGTGGCGGTGGGGGGTGCGTCGTTCTCATCTGGACACGCAACGGCAGACGGTGACCGAGTAGGTCCGTATCGACCACACTTCAGCCTTCAGACTTCGATTCATCATTCAGCCTTCTAGCGGATCTCGAACTACCACTGGAAGGCTGAATTTCGAAGGCTGAATGTCGAAGGCCGAAGTGTGGTCCTTGCTATCCGCGCATTCCATCCTCACGTCGGTCTTCCAGGATTAGCGCGATTGCGTCGGCGAGGCTCTTCCGGGCCTCCTCTTTCGTTGTACCCTGTCCGTTTGCGCCGGGGATCTCCGGGCAGTAGGAGATGAACCAGTCTCCGTCGCGCTCGAAGATGGCTGTGAACTCGTGCCTCATATATCCTCCCGGCTGACGGGAAAGCATGTGCTCTACGGTCATCGGCGCACTCCTAATCAAGGTACGCCGACACTCTACAACATACGTTCGGCGACTACAGCATCAAAGCAACGCCGTGTGAATCATTCTCGCTCGTCACGACCCGGAGAATGCCTTGGTGTGGGAGCGGGGAGCAGGGTTGATCCGCGATCGTCCGCCCTTGTCTGCGCCGGTCCGCGGCCTATCATTCCCCGATGCCAAAACAATCGCATTTCCAGCCAGCGCTGTTCAAGTTCATGCAGGACTTGGCGAAGAACAACAAGCGCGAGTGGTTTCTTGCCAACAAGGAGCGCTACGAGCGCGAGGTGAAACGGCCGCTGCAGGGTTTTATCGCCGATTTCGCTCCGCGCCTGAACAAGATCAGCACGCACTTCCTCGCCGATCCCCGGCCGACCGGTGGTTCCATGTTCCGGATCTACCGCGACACCAGGTTCTCCAATGACAAGCGACCGTACAAGACCCACGCGGCCGCACAGTTCCGCCACGTGTCCGGTAAGGACGTTCACGCTCCCGGCTTCTATTTACACCTGGAGCCTGGCAACGTGTTCGCCGGGGTAGGCTTGTGGCATCCCGACGGTGAGACGGCGCGTGCGGTGCGTGACGCGATCGTCGAGCATCCCGCCAATTGGAAACGAGCAATCGGCGGCAAGACGTTCAAGCAAGAGTTCGAGGTCGGCGGCGATTCACTCAAACGGGCACCGCGCGGTTACGACGCCGAGCACCCGCTGATCGAGTATCTCAAGTTCAAGGACTTCGTGGCCTTCACGCAGTTCACCGAGCGCGACGCCTGTGGCGCCGACTTCCTCGGCAAGTACGCGGCAGCGATGCGGACGGCGAAGCCGATGATGGAGTTTCTTACGAAGGCGGTGGGTTTACCGTTCTAACGAGTGCAGAGTGCAGAGTGCAGGGTACCGGGTAGATCAGTGTTCATCCGCAAGTTTCCGCGTCGATCAGCGGCCGGCATCCGCGTTGATCTGCCAGTTTCCGCGTTAATCCGCGGCCGTCAATCCGCGGCTCTCACTCACGCGGCCTGGTACTGCAGTACTGCCACCTCGGATCCGCTACCGGCAGCCCGCTCGGCTGCCTCAAGTGCGCGCGGGCTGCGGTTTCCTCGCTTATGTGTTCTTCACCGCAGTTGGGACAGACGAGCGCTGGTACACCCTTGACGACGACGGTCGTTCCGCCACGCTCGAACGTGAGTGTCGCTTGTCCGGTGGCGAGATCTGTGGCAGTGCAGACCGAGCAGTTCATTGTCGCCTCTCCTTGAAGCCCGGATACCAACGGCAGAGATCCGGTCTGTATGCAATTATGACAATGGTAATCTCGCGTGAGGATCGTCAGCCGCTACCACGTGGATTGGTCGGTGCCTCACCCAACCCAACACCAAGCGACTCGGGATTGGGCGACCGTCATGGTACTCTGCGATCGTGTCCCCTGACTGCAAGACATGACGAACGTCTTGATCCACCGCCATAATACAACTTTCCTCCGCGAGCCGAGTATCAAGAAAACGCCGAGGGCGCAGGATCTCTCGCGCGGCCGACCGTCCGCGTCAATCCGCGGCGACGTTGTCGCACTCTCGCAACTCTTGCGGTGAGAGACAGTTAGCGCGACGTTCACTCGCCCTCAGAATTAGTTCCACCTGACCGTCGACTCCGTAACTGGGATCGAGTTAACGGAAGTCTTACGCATTCGGTAGGGAGGGGCTCCATGAAGACCAGTTGTCGACACGATCGTGCCAAACCGGGCTGGTTCCACCTCACAGGCATCGCACTGTTGTTCACCGCACTAGCACTCGGCTGCGGTGATGTTGCGACCGACTCGGTTGGCGACGGATACGCACGTGTGCAGTTGCACGCGAACTTGGCGGGAACGCCGGCCACCACACTCGAGATCGAGGTGACGGGGCCGGGCATTCCCGACGGAGAGATGTTCTACATCGAAGGCCGCAGTGGGGTGGCTAGCGGCCAACTGGCACTGCCGTACGGTGATGACCGGGAACTCTCATTCCGGGCGCTCGACGCCGACGGTACGGTGAGTCACACCGGTTCGACCAAGATCGATGTGGAGACGTACGCGCCGCCGAAACTCACCTTCGATCTCAAGTCGGAACACGGTCACAAGCCGGTGTGCGTCCGGTTAGGGATCTACGTCATCACAATAGACCCGGCTGTGAACGAGTTGGCGGTAGGGGAAGAAGTCGAGCTCGTGGCGAGCGTTGCCGACGTCGACGGCGAATCGGTGCACGCCAACGTGGAGTGGTCCACTACCGATAGGAGCGTGGCCGCGGTCGATCGCTACGGGAAAGTCGAGGGTATGGTACCCGGCGTCGCTACCATCGCGGCCGAGTACAGGGGTACGGTCGGCTTGGCCCGCGTGTTCGTAGCCGGAGAGAAGGCCGAGTTCTTCGTCAGCAGTCTCACTGGAAGCGACGACAATGCCGGCACCCGATCGGCGCCGTTTGCGACCGTGGAGCAGGGGGTGGGAATTGCCGCCGCTACCGGGTCCGGTGGCAATGTGTTCGTTGCCGGTGGCACCTATGGGGAGACCATCCTACTCGAGTCACACGTCAGCATCTACGGCGGTTTCGACAGTGAGACGTGGCTGCGCGACGTGGAGACGTTCCCGACGAACGTGGTTGGTGGACAGACCGCAGTTTCGGGTACTGGAGTGGAGTCGCTCACGCTCGACGGACTGGGAATCTGGAGCGCCGACGCTACCGGGTACGGCAGGAGCTCCACGGCGATCAGGCTGAAGGACAGCCGCAAGGTCGTGATATCGCACAATGTCCTGACGGCGGGAGCGGGTTCGGATGGCACAGCGGCGGTCAACCAGTCGGGTGGTGCCAACGGCGAGCCCGGCATCAACGGGCGGCTAGGCGGTTTCTTGATACCGCGTGCACCCGGTGGTGACGCCGGTGGCAACGGTGGTGAAGGTGGCGCGGCGCAACCGGCCATCTTTGACGCGGTTGTCAGTGGCGTCGACGCGTTGTGCGACGTGATCGACTGGATCGACTTCCTCGATCTGTTCG
>JBDGXD010000370.1:0-4300 GCA_039584755.1 Gemmatimonadota bacterium | reverse complement strand
CGGCGGCGATGCCCACCGCACCACCACCTTCAACAACCAATTCTAGTTCGTCTGCGGCAAACTCCATCGCCGATTCAATCTCGTTCTCCGACACCAGGATGTGCTCGTCCACCAGGTCACGGACCAACGCGAAGGTGTGCCGATTGCTGAGGTCGATACCACCTGAGAGAGCGTTGGCGATGGTATCCTTCTCACGCACCGTTACCGGCTTACCTGAATTGAGGCTCTCCACCATCACCGATGCATTCCGGGCCGAAACGGCGATGATCTTGATCGCCTCGTCATACGATTTGAGAGCTAGCGCGACTCCCGAAATCAAGCCACCACCCGATAGCGGCACAACGGCCGTATCGATCGAGGGAAACTGATCTAACAACTCGAGCCCAATCGTACCTTGTCCGGCTATCACGTGGGGATCGTCGAAGGGGTGGATATATGTGAGGCCACGCTCCCTTTCGATCGCATAAGACCGCTCTTCTGCCTCGTCGTAGGTCGAACCATGCAGCACCGCCTCCGCCCCATGTTGCCTGATCGCACTCAACTTGACGGGATCCACCCACTGCGGTACACAAACTGTCGCTGGGATACCCAACAACTCCGCGACGTATGCCACCGCCCTGCCGTGATTCCCACTGGAGCAGGTGACTACCCCACGTTCTCGCTGCGCTTCGCTCAGTGCTAACATGCGGTTGGCTGCCCCGCGCACCTTGAACGATCCAGTTACCTGCAGGTTCTCCAGTTTCAAAACTGCAGAGACACCAAGTCGTTGCTCCAGGGCAGGGCATGTAACTGTCGGCGTGCGAACGGCAATATTGGCTAGCGCCTTCCGGGCAGAAGCAACATCGTAATCGCTGAGAGCTACTCGGTTACTCGAAGCGGTCATTGATAGCATGATCCCCAACAGCTAACGCGGTGCACCATGAGGAGGGCGGCGCTCGCAGTCTCAGCGGCCTATCGTTCAGGCTCGTTCTTGGGATGGTACTGACCTTTGGTGAGCAGTCGCTCGGCGAAGTCCAGCCGCTCATGCAGGTCGGCAATCTCACCACCGAGCTGTGTCCGCAACTCATCCTGTTCCGCCCGCAGCGCTTCGATCGCGTCAGTGATTCTGCCAACGTCTCCTCCAGCAGCCAACTCCTTTCGCTTGACCCAAGCATTCACAGAGATCTTGAGCCCAACCAGACCAAGGCTCAAGAATCCCATTATCCCAATAACTGCGATCAGCGCGTCGATGTTTCCAGGGGTCATGCTCCGTCTCCCAGTCGTCTAATTGCCCGCAGATGCCCCACGATATACTACTCGACCTCCGACAATGGTGTAGACGACTCCTGTGCCCAAGATCTCGTCCTCGGGAATCGTCATGATGTCGCGGGAGAGCACCACGATGTCCGCGAGTTTTCCGGCTGTCAACGATCCCTTGATGTCCTCCTCGAATGCGGCATAGGCGTTGTTGATAGTGTACGACTGAAGCGCTTCCAGCCGGCTCATACGCTGTTCGGGGAAGAACACCTCACCGTCAGCCATCCGGCGCGACACCGAGGCATAGAAGCTGGCGATCGGATCGATGTCTTCAACAGGAGTATCCGTTCCGTTAGTCACTACCGCACCTGACTGCATTAGATCTTGCCAAAGGTAGGCACCTTGGACCGCTCGTTGCTCCCCCAATCTCTTGTACACCCAGGGAGCATCGGACGTGCAGTGGATACCCTGCATACTCGCAATTACACCCAGCTCAGCAAAACGTGAGATGTCGTCGGGATGCAGGTGCTGGGCATGTTCGATGCGCCAACGGAGATCGGTCTGGTTGGGATGTGCCTCGAACGTCTGCTGGTAGATGTCCAACACCTCACGGTTCGCACGATCTCCGATGGCGTGCGTATTGACCTGGAAGCCATGTTCGATTGCGATCTCGGCGGTCCGTGTGATATCGTCCACCGGCTCGAGCACGAGTCCGTAACTGGTGGACAAGTCCTCATAGGGTTCGAGCAGCCACGCACCGTGTGCACCAAGTGCCCCATCGATCTGCCGCTTGATCGATCGAACGGTGAGGAATCCGTTTCCATAGCCGACCATTCGATAGTCCGGCAGGCTCCGCTCCATCTCCTCGTTGGTCTGGTATCGCACCATCACATAGAGACGGATCGGCAGATTGCCCTGCTCCGCCAACTCCTTGAATAGGTCGATTGTCTCGAACGATGCACCGGCATCATGAAAGCTGGTAACGCCCTTTGACAGTGCTTCCTGTCCCGCTAACCGCACGACCTCGAGGCTATGTGCCCTGTTCTCCTCGGGCCCACGATTCGCTCGATCCTCTGCTATCAAGCTGCTCACAAGGACTTGAGCTTTCTCTCGCAAGGCGCCGGTCGGGTTGCCCCGCGTGTCACGGAGAATCTGTCCGCCGGGCGGATTCGGTGTGGCTGCTGCAATGCCGGCGAGTTCCAGAGCCCTTGCGTTCGCAAATGAGGCATGACCACTCGCGTGAGTGAGGTAGACCGGATTGTTGGGTGAAACGCGACTGAGCAAGTCATGTAGAGGCAACCCCTCCACGTTGGGCAGCGGTGCTCTGTCCCACTTCTCCTGGTGCCATCCCCGCCCCAGGATCCACTCGTCATGCTCGGCTCCGCTTACGGCGTCGGCAACCATGGTGACGATCTCGTCCCAACTGCTGACTTTAGTGAGATCGAGAACCAGCTGCGCTTGCCCCAGAGATGTGTAGTGACCGTGTCCCTCAATGAACCCCGGGATTGCCAACTGCCCATTCAGGTCGATCACCTCAGTCGCGGTTCCTACGTACGGGGCGATGTCAGCATCGCTGCCCACGGCCACAATCTTGTCGCCTCTCACCGCTATTGCCTGCGCTGCTGGATTGTTCGGGTCGACGGTGACGAACGTACCGTTGCGGAGAACAAGGTCGGCCGGCCCGGTCTCGCACCCCGCGAGCAGCGTCGCAGCCAGGACTCCGAAAGAGCGTAGACCGGTCCACTTCCCACTTACGCGACGTTTCATCTGGTTGTCTCGTGTCTGGTTGAAGAAGCCCATCGTCTATGTAGTCGGCTCGCCACGCTTCACGTGCTGGTCAAACCACTGTATCACGCGCCGCATGAAATCGAGTTGATGTGCTCGCTCCCGCAGGCCGTGTGGTTCGCGCGGGTAGATGACGAGACCAGTCGGCACGCCCTGTAGCTTCAGTGCCTGATACAACTCGAGTGATTGCTCCGGGTGTACTCTCTCATCCACGGCACCATGCATCACCAGTATCGGTGAGCTGTACTCGTTCGCATGGGCGAGCGGCGACCGGTCCCAGGCAACGCCTGGGTTGTCAAACCACCAGAAATCCCAGTGAACGATCGACATCTCGTAGGGAATGTCTGTCGTACCGGTGAATGAGGCCCAGTTCGTTATGCCGGCAAACGTGATGGCTGCACTGAAGCGGTCACTGTGACGGGTTCCGGCCCACGCGGAGAAGTAACCACCGTATGACGTTCCACTGCTGCCAACACGCTCGGGATCCACTAGCCCTTGCGCTGCCAGATGGTCGATGCCGGCGATGACGTCCTCGAACTCCTTGCCACCCAGATCGCGATGGTCGGCCTTGGAGAACGCGACGCCCCGTCCGGCGCTGCCCCGGTAGTTGGGCAGCAGAACCATGTATCCTTGCGCCGCCAGAACTTGGGCTGGATACAGCCCGCGAGTGGTCCAGCCATCTTGGCTAACGCCTTCCGGCCCACCATGCGGCAGGATCACGAGGGGCTGGCGAACCCCGGGCTGTTCACGCAGCGGCTGCAGCAACACGCCCTCGATTCTCGTCCCGTCGGGGTGAGTCCACTCGATCGTCCCCTGGCGGGCCAACTCTACGTTCTCCAGCCACGTGTTGTGCCATGTGATCCGCTCGATGGTCCTGCTTCCCAAAGTGCCGACGTGAACCTCGGCAGGGTAACTCGCGGTCGATGCTACAGCTGCAAACGATTGCATTCCACGGTCAAAGCTGATGCTCCCGAGAATCTCCGATCCATATCCTGCAACCCGTTCCATTCCACCACTACGGGTATCGACTCGGTTGACGGTGGTCTTGGTCCCCTCGTTGGCTAAGAAGACCACCGTGCGATTGTCAGTCCATCCAAGCCAAGCGACACTTCCGCCGTAGCCTGCCGTGCGATTCACCGCCGCACCCCCTCCTGCAGGCAAGATGAACACACTCTGAGCCAAGGGGTCGTTTGCCGAGACGGCACCCACGAATGCGAGCTTGGATCCGTCGGGAGACCACGCCATGCCTGCCAACTTGCCCGGAGTCTCCGTGAGTAGC
>JBDGXD010000369.1:0-7073 GCA_039584755.1 Gemmatimonadota bacterium | reverse complement strand
GTTCGTGGATGTGAACGAAGAGGGAACCGAAGCGGCCGCCGTCACTTCGGTGGAGATGCGATTGACCTCGGCACCGTCGAGTATCCGGGTCGATCAGCCATTCATCTTCGCCATAAGGGAGAACTACTCGGGGACGATCTTGTTCATGGGGAAGATCGTGGATCCGACGGGTTGAGGCGTTGGTGCGTGGCTCCGGATTTCGGTGCATCATCGTGGTGAAACCCCGATCCGGAGTCGCAGCCAATACGTTTTTGCGGCCGCTGCTCAATCCTTACCTACTCATTCACTCCTGAGCGACACAACTGGGTCCACCCGCGAGGCTCGCAATGCCGGCAGCAGCGCTGCCGTTGCGGCAGCGAGCCCCAGCAGCAGCGTGCTTCCCAGGAAAGAGACCGGGTCCAACGATCCGATACCCAACAGCAGCGCTCTGATACCTCTCGCCACCATCGCGGCCAGGCACAACCCGATGACGATTCCCACCGCCGAATGCCCCAGGCTCTCGAGCACCACCATCCTCACGACCTTCCCGGGACGCGCACCCAAGGCCAGGCGGATTCCCAGCTCTCGGGTCCGTTCCAGAACCGAGTAGCCCATCACGGCGTAGATCCCCAGTACTGCAAGGAAGAGAGTCACCAGGCCAAACCCGGCGAGCGCCGCGGCAGCGATACGTTCTTCCAGCAGCGCGGTGGCGGTCACCGACTCAATCCTCTCGAGGCCTTTTATGGGGAGGTCTCTGTCGAGCGTCCGAACCTGCTCTCGTATGGCAACGAACAATGGTGCCGGATCCGTACGCGTCTTGAATAGCAGTTCCACGGACAGGGACGGTTGTTGAGCCCACGGCAGCCAGAAGTGTGGCGAGGCGTGCTGGTTGACGAAATCGACCTTGCGATACTTGGCATTGCGTACCAGCCCCACCACTTCCACGGGGGTCGCTCCGTCGTCCAGCACCACGGTCTTGCCGAGTGGATGCTGACCCGGCCAGTAACGCTCGGCGAACGCCTGGTTCACGACCATCACTCTTTGCGCTGCCGCATCGTCCTGGTCGGTGAAACCTCGCCCTCGCAGAATCGGCATGCCGAGGAGTCTGAAGTAGCCCGGAGTCACCGGATTCCAGTTGGCCCAGGGAGACTCGTTGCGACCGACATGATAACCCTCGGGCGCGATCGAGCCCCAGCCCCAACTGCGCCCCGACAGAGGTACCCAGCCCGCAATCGCGACCCCATCGACCCCGGCTATTCCCTCGCATCGCTCTGTGATCTGCCGGAGTAACAGGCGTCCCCGCTGTTCGTCGTAATCGCGCAGTGCAAGATCGAGAGACAACACACCTGCGTTTTGGGCGTCGAATCCGAGTTCGAGATCGTCGACTCGTTGGATGTCCCGCGCCATCAAAGCGGAGATGGCTACCAGCACCGTCGATCCGGCGACCTGCGCCAGCACGAAGAGATTGCGCACCCCGAACCTGCGGAACTGCACGGTTTTGCCCGTGCCCTTGAGTGTGCTCATGAGATCCGGTCGCGATGCCTGTAGTGCCGGAGCGAGTCCGAACACAATGCCACTGATGACGGTTATCGCGGCTGCGAATAGCACCACCGCTGGATCGACCGTGACGTCGACGGCAAAGGGGTAGAAGCTGCGTCCGCTGGCAAGCAGCTGCGTTTGCCAATGGATGAGAAGCAGGCTTAGTGAGCCCGCCAAACCGAACAGCAGCACGCTCTCAATCAGATGTTGTCGCACCAGGCGCCCTCGACCGCAGCCGAGTGACAGGCACAGGGCTATCTCGCCACGCCTCTTCAAAGCCCGGTTGAGCAGCAGGTTCGCCACGTTGGAGCAGGTGATCAACAGCGTCAGTCCCACCAGAACGACATACATGATCACGCTCGGTAGGGCCCGCGCGCCACTCGGCATGCGCGATTGCAGGTCGGTCAGCGCGACCAGCCTCGCGGGCTCGCTCGATTGGTCTTGCCATGCTGTAGGATTCGCTTCAGCCAGACTCGCACCGACAGTCTCCAGTTCCGCTTGGATCCGGTCTATGGTTTGGCCCTCGACAGCGCGCCCGACCAGGATGAGCGCCGCCTGGGTCCTGTCGTTCCTCCTCGACTGCTTCATGGGGATCCAGACGCCGGCCTCGATGGTACCGCTCACCATTCCCCACGAAGAGCTGGGCGGTGCCACGCCCACGATTGTGTAACTGCGGCCGTCGATCTGCATGCTCTCACCGAGCACCGAGTTGTCGCTGCCGAACTCCCGCTGCCACAACCCATGGCCGATCACGACGCGGTCGTTGCGTGACGCCATGTCGGCGGGGTCCAATCCGCCACCCAGGACCAGTCGCCTTCCCAGGAGCTGGAAGTAGTTCTCCGATACCTCTGCGCCCATGATCTCACGGTCGAGGCCGTCGCCGATGCGAATGATGAAATCGACCTCGGGTATGACAGCCGCGACATCCAACATCGTGGTCGTCCGCTCGCGGATCTCGATGAAATCCGGATAGGAGATCGGGATCCTCGCGGGTCCACGGGACGCGAATTCGCGGTGTATAAAGGCAAGGTCTTGAGGATCCACGATATGGGGCAGTGGGCGGAGAATACACGCATTGACGATAGCGAAGATGAGCGTTGTGACTGTTATGCCTAGCGCCGCGGTCAGTGCCGCAACGATCGTGAATCCAGGCGTCTTTCGAATCCTTCTGACCGCGAGCTTCGCGTCCTGAGCGATCGACTCCCAATAGGTGCCCGATCGTCGCCTCGGCGCGAGCGACCACGTTGCATGCCGCTCCTTTGCCGCGTGCCGTACGGTATCCCACAACACCGCGATCCAAGCATAGACGAGGCCCAGACGCCCTCGTTTGGCACACTGCGTCTCGAGAGATGCGGCGAACGACTGCTCCATCTCCGATCCATACCTGTTGCGAAAGTCCGCCGGGTAAAGGCGAAGGAGTTGTCGGAATACACGGCTAGAGATAGGCGTCCACTGGGCCTCAGGCATCGCTGCCCCGAAGTAGGCTCTTTGCGCGCGCCGCGCTCACGTAGTTGGAAAGACGGCGGACGTCAGCAATTAGCACTTTGCGCCCGTATTCGGTGATGCCGTAGTACCGCGGACGGCCACCGGCCACTTGCTCGCTTTCGGGCATGGCAGTCTCAACCACAAGTCCTTCTTCCAACATGGCCTTGAGTGAGCCGTAGAGCATTCCCGGCCACAGGTGGATTGCCCCGTGCGTTCGCTCACTGACCTCCTCCATGATTTGGAGACCGTGGAGATCGTGATCGGCCAGGGCGAGCAGAATTTGGAACCAGTGCGGTTTGAGCGGCTTTCGAGCTGCTGGTTTCGACATGCGGATTCTCCGTGACAGCCCTCATGTGTCGATACCGATCAGGTTTATACTTTTCCGTATATACCTACGCGTACAAACTCATGGCAGTTTCAGATTGATGATGTCGGCCTTGAGGGTGAGGCGTTACTTCGACCTCACCCCGGTGGGGATGGAGCAGCTCAGGGGAATGCGGCGCGCTCTGGTGAGCCTCTGGGACGGATTTACCGCTGAGCTGGAAGGCGCTCAATGAACTGGCATGTGCAACGAATCCTCAGCATGACTCTCGTGAAGTCGATGCGCGCATCTTGCTGAGCGAGTTGAAAGAAACCTACCAAAGCGTGGAGGCGGCAAGCTCCGGGCGTAACACCTTCACGGCTACCTTGCGCTTGTGCTTCATGTCCTCGGCGAGATACACCGTAGCCATCCCACCACTGCCGAGTTCCCGCTCGATGCTGTAGCGGTCGGCCAGCGCAGATTCGAGACGTTCCAACAGGTCGGCCATGGGGACGGCTCCCGGTAGGCGACTACGCTAAGCTACGACCTGCGGTTGGAGAGGGCCAAGTTGGCTGGCTAGACGGCGTGCAATGCGGCTTGCGGCCCTTCGCATCACAGGGTTGGTGATCGGCAGCACCGACACGGCTCTCACAGCATGAACGGGACAAACATCTTGGTGCGCTTCATGTACTCGGTGTACGGCGCGCCGAAATGGGCGACGTTGAAACGCTCTTCGTATCGCGCTGTCGCGATCCAGAATGCTGTCGCCCCCAGCGCAAGGACAAGACTCGGCAAATCGAGACCCTTGAAGAACACACCCCAGCCGAAGAACATGAGCGACGCATATAGCGGATGTCGGATGTAGCGATATGCGCCAACCTCTACCACAGTCTGCGTACCTTCCATGATGCGCCTCTGCGCTCTTCCGATAGATCCCTCCGCCTAGCTAATCCAGTTCCTTCATGATCTGCATGAACCTGCGGTATGGGATGGCTGTCCAGCTCTCGGCGCGTGAAGCCCCACAAGACGAAGTGATCATCGATACCTTTGCGGCGACCTCTTCGTTGGGTGCCTCGAATACGTCGAGGAAGTCCCACGGCCCCAGGATGGTGTAGTGCTCGAGGAACTTCACATCGGGGCACTTCTGCTTGACGTGATCGAGCCACGAGAGTCCCTCCTCCTCGTAGTGCTCGAACTTCTTCGCCATAGCCTCGGGAGATAGCCTGGTGGCGAGAATGAACGTGGGCATATAGGAGACCTCCTGTCAGTCGGATGTGCGTCGTCGTCCAACGCCTTTGGCGCTATCAGCATATGTGTCATTGAGGAGGACGGCAACAGTGAGCTGCGCCAAGCAGCTGGCAGCGGGCTGCAAAGGGCGCGATTGGCGCCCGCTAACAGAGACCGTCGGGTCAGCTTCCGGCAGTTGCTTCAGCCAGCCTTAGTGGAAGAACAAGTACGCTATGAATATGCCGGCGACGATCGCAGTGAAGTCAGCTATCAACCCGCAGTGCACGGTATATCGGGTATTGCGCACCCCAACCGACCCGAAATACAGGGCGATGGCATAGAACGTGGTGTCGGTTGGGACAAACGGCGCAACGCGCGGGAGAGCGCAAAGGTCGTTTCCGGCTCTTCACCGTGAATGCCCGCGTGTATTAGTAGCTTACAGCTATCACTCGGCCGCCAGACTTAGAGCGGGATACCGAGGTGTGAGTGACCGTAGTTGCTCGGATCCCAGGGGATGGTGCCGGTGTCCTGCCGCGGCCGCAGCCTCATGGAGGAGGCCTGCCTATGTTGATCACAAAGCGCTGGTAGATCTCGTCCAGATGTTTGAGCACGACGTCTTTCAACGCGAAGTCCGCATTGGGGGTAGAGGATTGTCAGCCGCGGATCTTCACGGATCGGAGCAGGCCAAACGCCGCGACCGGCTTGTCCCGCGGTCCCTCCGGTAGATGGCCCGCTCGTGTTTGCCGGGCGTCGCAGTGGCGTCGGCCTGGGATGCCCAGCATATTGGGCCCGTCGCCTTCAGATCCTGATGAAGAGAATACCGCGCGGTCATGGCTAGGGGCCGCAATCCTGAACAGGCGAGGTCGGCTCATGGGCGATTTCATAGCAAGCTGGTGGTGGATCAGTCTCTTGATTCTGTTGGCGGTAATGCTCTACTTCCGGGCGCGTTGGCGGGCAGAGGAGCGGAGGTCGAGTGCTGATGACAATGCGGAACCGGGTGAGCAGCCACCTACATGACTCCTGGGTTGTAGAGCGAGCGCACGATAAGGCCGCGGCCACTCTTGCCGTAGCTGCATTATGGTTTTGGGCATACTCCTGGCGAGCCGAGCAGATTAACCTACGAAGGCAGGCCATATGGACGGCGATCCGTACCTCGGCCGAGCCTTATGAGCAGCTCTCCGTCCATACACGCTTTTATGAGCGATTGATTGCAATGAATGAAACGAACCAATGATCGGAGTTTCATTGTGATTAGACATATATCAGTAGTGTATTTATCTCTAGTTTGTTTTTCGGCGTGTTCTTCTACACGCGAAGGTGAGCCTTCAGGGCCAATTGCCAGATTGGGAAGCACACCGGTAATTGACGGTGTGTTTGACTCTGGGGAATGGGACGACGCGGAAATCGTGCGAGCAGATACAATTGAACAATTCAGGATAAAGCACGACGGCGTCAATCTGTATTTCGCTGTTAAGGCCGGCGGCGGGAACCTCGTGTTCAACACGGATGCAGGTGTACGTGTCCTCCATTGGTCTGCTCAGCTGGGATCTGCGGAATACGTGAAGTCTGATTCATTGACACAGTCACTCGACAAACCTTTCGCCTTTGAACTATGGGGTTTGCGAAAAGAGCCGCCGGCCGTCATCCAGGAGACTCTAGCACGATACCTGGCCGAAAACGGTTGGGTGGCGAACACTGCCTCGATGGGTGAGTTGATGCAATCAGAGCTGGTGGTCTCGTTTGATTGGCTAGGGGTGAGCACCGGGTCGGGGCGACTCGTGGAGATACCAAGCGTTCGCGTACGTGGTGGTCTCATGATGTCTAGGGACGACCCGAGGGCAGAAGAGCTCTTCGCGCTGCCTCGGGAGGAGGGGGAAAGGCTGTATCCATCCGTGTCCTGGCCAGCGGAATCGCTGCCAAATGACTCCATAGGTATGGGCGGCCTCCCGGATACTATACGCATAGATCCAGCAAACTTTGGCAAGATCTGGATTGATCTTCAGCGGTAACGTTTCAACCTACCGACTCCTCATACTGCCAGGTCACCGGGCTGGAAAGGCTTGCCACCGGTCCACCTCTTACCGAGGTTTCGTGTCATGCGAATTCATATCATAGCCTTTGCGATACTCGCCGCGCCGTTGGCCGCGGCGGCACAGACCCCGCCGGTTGTCACGGCGGATGATTACGCCCGTGCCGAACAGTTCCTCGGCACGACCACGCGACAACTGGTAAGCGGCATTCCGGGTCGCCCCACCTGGCTGGCGGACGGCCGCGCATGGTACCGCGTCACGGGCGCCAACGGAGCCCGGTTCATTCTGGTTGACCCCGAGCGGCGCACGCGTGCCGCCGCGTTCGACCACGAGCGGTTGGCGCGAACGCTGAGCGACGCGACTGGTAGTAGGATCAGCGGAGACAGCCTAGCGGTACTGGCCATCGATTTGTCCGCCGACGGAGGCGCGCTACTGGTCACGCTGCGCGACGCCGAGGACCGGTGGGTCTGTGATGTGGGCAGCTATACCTGCTCGGCGGCACAAGGTGGTGA
>JBDGXD010000368.1:0-4337 GCA_039584755.1 Gemmatimonadota bacterium | reverse complement strand
AGCCGTCGTGTAGTACTTCATGAGGCGGTCGAGCACTGCCTTCTTGAGGCGGGCCACCCTTGATTCCCTACCCTCTCAAGAGACCTGACGCTGTGAATCCGACTCCGGTTCGCGTTCGGTCCCGTGCGTCAGATGATATGCGATCTCAGATAAACCCAAGGAGATGTGCTCGTCACGCACCAGCACACCTGAGGGTACCGTGACTCGTGTGGGCGCAAAGTTCCAGATCGCCTTGATGCCAGTCGAGATCAAGCGGTCAGCCAGCTTCTGCGCTACCTGCCGTGGAGTAGTGAGGATGGCGAGCTTGATGTCGTGCTTCCTGATGAAAGGCTTCATGGCTCGCATCGGCTTCACCTCACAGCCCGCGATCTCACTACCAGTCTTTTCTCTGTCAAAGTCGAATGCCGCAACAATCCGGAGACCGTACCGTTCGAAGCCGGAGTATGCCAGCAGAGCGGTACCCAGACGTCCGGTACCGACGAGGATTGCGTCATGCTGTTGATCGAATCCAAGCTGGACCCGGATGGCTCGGCAGACCTCGCACACATCGAATCCCACGCGTCCGATTCCCAGCAGACCGATTGCGCTGAAGTCCTTGCGAACTTGGGTGGCATCGATGTCCAAGGCTGCGGCGATTTGCGCGCTCGTAACCGTTTGAGGCGGCTTCTTGAAGGACGACTCCGACAAGAAACGGTAGTACCGCATCAATCGCTCGAGCACAACTCTACGCAACTGCGCCAACAATCCCCCTGGACCGACAATCGTGGGTTAAAAGAGCCCTTGTGAGATTTTTATCACGTTTCATGCCACCTGCTCATTCTAGCGACCGAATCACGCTCGTCAACCCCTATCGAGATTTTTATCACGTTTATCTGAGGCCGTTTCTGCTGCTGCTTTCCGGCGTCAACAGGCCCTGGTCTCAGTTCCCAGACGGCCTGCCAAAGCGTACAGTTAGGGTGTCTTGCAGGATCCGGACCTGGCTCGAGGCGGGTGTTCCAGCACCATGGCAACCGTGCAAGCCGTTACGTCGAAAGGACCTGAACAATGAACTCGTTTCCGGACCTTCCTCAACCCTGGCGCCGGCCGCGCCGCCTGCGCCGCACGAGGGTCATACGGCGATTGGTGAGAGAAACGCGGCTGACTCCAGATCGACTGGTGTTGCCGCTGTTTGTCGTGGACGGGGAAGACGTGGCTGAGGCCATCGGAGCGATGCCCGGTCAGGCCAGACTCTCGATCGATCGCTTGATCGCACGATGTGCAGAGGCGCTGCAACTGGGCGTTGGTGCTTTTGCTTTGTTCCCCGCGATCGAGCCCTCTCGTAAGACATCGGACGCTGCCGAGGCACTGAACGCAGAGAATCTGCTGTGTCGCGCGGTAAGATCACTCAAGACCCAGCTGCCCGACGCTTGCATCGTGACTGACATAGCGCTCGACCCCTATTCCAGTGTGGGGCATGACGGACTAGTGAGCAAAGGAACCATTCTCAACGACGAGACGGTTGAGCTGCTCGCAACGATGGCAGTGCTTCACGCAGCCGCCGGCGCCGATATCGTGGCTCCCTCTGACATGATGGATGGCCGGGTCGCCGCGATACGGTCGGCGTTGGACTCTGCCGGTGCCACAGACGTGGCAATCATCTCCTATACGGCAAAATACGCATCTGCCTTCTACGGACCGTTTCGCGAGGCATTGGACTCCGCTCCGGTCGACGCGGAAAACGTGCCCAAGGACAAGAAGACCTATCAGATGGACCCTGCGAACGCCCGCGAAGCATTGATCGAGGCGATGCTCGACGAAGACGAGGGCGCTGACCTGTTGATGGTCAAACCTGCCCTACCCTACCTGGACGTCATAACACGGCTTCGCATGGCCACCGAGCTGCCAATCGCAGCCTACCAAGTGAGTGGTGAGTACGCGATGCTCAAAGCGGCAGCAACCAATGGCTGGTTGGATGAGCAGGCCGGCATGACTGAAGCGTTGCTGGGGATAGCCCGGGCGGGGGCCGACGTGATCTTCACCTACGCCGCAATGGATTATGCCCGGTGGTGGGTCGATGGGTTTCATTCCTCCGGCATGAGCGATTCTACTTCCGTATAGAACAACGGCGTTGCATCGATACCATTCTGCAAGTTGTTGCGGAACACGTCACCGGCGGGTCCGGGAGGTGCATAGCCCTGCATCAGTAAGACTATGGCACCGGTCAACAGCAGAACGCCCACCGCGAACTTTGCCAGTGCGGCTGTTCGTCTACCACTGTCCGATGTGTTCAATCGTTCGTGCACGACAATCCTTACTCGAGAATGACCGGGTTCAGCAGCCAGCCTCCGAACGCTATGTAGGCCAGGATCAGTGTGAGGATCAGGTTGAAACTCTGACCCACGATGTAGAGCATGATCGGCTTCCCGCCTGCTAGCTGTGCGGTTAGTTGCCGGAAGTTGCTCTCCAACCCGATGGCCACGAACGCCAAACAGAACAGCCAGCCGCGACAGGTCTTGGTGATCGCGCCAATTACGTCCTTGTCGACGGCGTTGAGCCCTACCTGGCCACCACCAAAAGCAGGAATCAGGATGAACGAGAACACCAGAGACGCCGCTACAAAACCCACGATGAACTTGGGAAAGCGGTACCAGATCTCCATTGCACTGGGCCGAGCTGCGTTCGGATCTCGCTCGATCTTCGTCACCCAGGCGATCGCAACGATAAACGCCACGACACCAATCAGAATGTTCTGAATCATCTTCACCACTGCTGCCACGACCTCCGCGTCGTCGCCCAGTAGCGCCCCGGCCGCGACTACGGCACCAGTGGCATCGATGGTACCACCCATCCATGCTCCACCCACCAGTTCGTTCATGCCGACTGCCTTGATGACCGGTGGCATTGCAACCATCATCAACACCGTGAAGATCAGCGTCATGCCCACCGCCAACGTCAGCTCTTCTTTCTTGGCTTTGGATGCCGCTGCGGTGGCGATTGCCGCAGACACACCGCACACGCTCGTCGCCGCCGCAACGACGACGACGAGCGCTTTGCTGGACATCTTGAGAACGCGGGTGCCGAAGAAGTACATGAATATGAGAACGGTCGGTGTCACGATCCACGCCACCATGAGGCCGCGCGACCCGAGCACCACGATCTTGCCGAACAGGATCTCCGCGCCGAGCAATACCAGGCCTGTCTTGATGTAGAGTTCAGTTCTCGATCCAGCCAACAACCAGTTCGGAGTGCCAATCGTGTTGCTGATCAGCAGTCCGAACAGCAATGCCCACATGGCATAGGGAAGACCGTAGGCACTCACGGAGGCCTGCGTGGAGATGACATAGGCGACAATCGCCAGTAGGAAAACAGCTGCGTACCCGGCAACGAACTGCTTGACTCTTTCCCCCATCATGTAGACGGCGAACGCGAACGCCGCGCCCATCGCAACGAGGAGAACAACTATTGCCGTGAAGTTTGCCCTGGGTGACTGTGATTGCTGGTAGAGGCCGGCTATTGCCTCGTGGTGTGACGGCTCGGTCACCAATGCAGCAAGGGCGTCGCGGTCGGCATCACCCATTCTATGACGCGACTTCCAGCCAATGGTCTCTGAGACCGTTCGCCTGCCTTGTTGGTAGCCAACCTTGCGTGTGTACTTGAAGCGGTCGGCCGTCTCGCGTGGTAGCTCGGCGGCTAGCGTTGCGGGCCAGTCGGAAACACGAACGGTCACGTCGCTGAAGAACGCGTCGAGCGGATTGTCAGCCCAGCGCTCTATCTTTGGAGCTTTTATGCCATAGCCAAGTGCCGCGGCCGCAACTGCAAAAGCCAGAATCCCGAAACCAAGCCAAACCGCCCACCAGTCCTCTTTCTTCCAGAGCGAAGACCATCGCTCGGCGGTGCTCATGCTTGAACCTCTCTATGTCAAATGCATGACGAGTGCATCTATGTGCGGGGGCGATTCGCCTCCCCGCGTTTATGTTGTTTAAACAAGATTCGCAAAATCAGACCGGAGTGCAAGGCGGATACGGTGCAATAGGCGGAGCGACCGTCAGCTGGACTCGCTGGAAAGCTCCAATTCGCTGATCAGCCTGCGCGCGAGGCGGACCCCAAGTGCCACCGGATCATTCCCCGACTCGGTTCCCTCGACATCCCGGTCGTGGTCCGCGCTGAACAGGCGGGCATGTAGCAACATCCCAGTCGGCTTGACTGTGGCAAGCGCACCGGCTGGTGTGTGGCACCCCGCGTTGATTTCCGAGAGGAAAGAGCGCTCGGCCGTTACACATCTCCTGCTGGGTTCATCATCCAACAACGCCACGTGTTTCGCTGCTTCACCGCCCGCCCGCACCTGGACGGCCAGTGCA
>JBDGXD010000367.1:0-4344 GCA_039584755.1 Gemmatimonadota bacterium | reverse complement strand
CGCCCCCCCCACACACATAAATAACATCGGAACGCCGCCAGACAGCTTGTGACGGCCGGGAAACACGTCCATCGGATTGCCCTCGGGCTCGAAGGTGCAATATGCCAGCGAGTTGTTGAGCCAAATGCCGGTTCCCTCAGCCATGATACGCGAGCCAAAGGCGTTGCCCAACGTCTGAGTTGCCGAGACGACGTTGCCCCAGCGATCGGCTACGACGAAGTGGGTCGTGTGCTGTTCACCGCCAAACTGCATCGGTGGCTCAAAGTCGATGGCCCGGTTCGGATCGATCGTGGATACCTGCTCGCTCCAATACTCGGATGACAGCAACATCTCGAGTGGCGGTGGCGCCACGTCGGGATCACCCGCCCAGCGGAGCCGAGTCCAGAAAGCATGTTTGGTCACTGCTGCATAACGGTGCAGGAACTCCACGCTGTTGTGGCCCAGTGCAGCGACATCGAACTGACTCATCATGCCGAGTCGCACCAGGGCGGGCCACGAGTTGGCAGGCGGCGCCGCCGTCATGATCGTGTAGCCGCGGTAGTCTATCGCTATCGGCTCCCACCACTCGGCCTCGTTCTTCTCCAGATCCTCCAGCGCCAGGAACCCACCCGCCTCACGCATGGCGGCGTCGATCGCTGCGCCAATGGAGCCACCGTGCACAGCGCTGGCACCCTGCTCTGCCACCAATCCGAACGAGTTGGCCAGGTCTGCCTGGATCAGCGTGTCTCCTGCACCCAGGGCTCGCCCGTCTTTGCCGTAGAACGCCTTGGCGTGATCAGGAAAGTCGTCGAATCCGTATTCTATTGTTGCAGCATCGTCTTCACTCAAAACGAATCCTTGGTCTGCCAGCTGGATCGCTTCCTCGAATAGCTCCGCCCACTCGAGCTTGCCGTACTCCCGCCACATGGCTTCCCAGGCATTGGCATTGCCCGGCGTAGACACCGCTTTGGCACCACGCCGGTTCTGTCTGAAATCGGGTGTGGGTGCCCTGAATACATCGCTGTTCAGACTCAACGGCATGCGGCCACTCGGGTTCAGGAACCGCGATTGTCCTTGCTCAGCGTCAAACACCATGATCGTACCGTAGCCTCCCATACCCGACATCGCAGGTTCCACAACATTCAAGGCCGCGGCGATCGCAACCGCCGCATCAAACGCGTTGCCACCTTGGTTCAGGATGTTGAGCCCGGCCCCGGTAGCCAACGGGTGTGCGGTGCTCACCATGCCCACCGTGCCGTCGGCCACTGTACTGTCTTGCGCTGCAGTGCACGCCAGCAGCGTGAGCACCGCGGCTTGCAGTACAATCGTAGCGGTCAAACGTTTTCTGCGGTTCCAGCTGTTCATTTGTTCCACCTTGGTTGACTTGGTTCCCTCACATCATTCGCGTGCCGGAATACGGAGATAGCGTGGCACACGACCCGTGTAGCTCGCGTACTCGTCTCCATCAACCCTTCGCAGGTACTCTTCTTCCGTGAAGATCATCATGTGAAGAATGATTGCGAGCTGCAGCACTGCTACCGCACACTGCCATGATGGCCAGAGAACGACGTATCCAACTGCACCGATCGTGAAGGCCGCCCATAGATCGCATACTACCCAACTAGCAAGAGACCGTCCTCAGTTGTGGCCCTGTTCGTACGCTGCTATGTACGACTGAAGGATATCGGTACTCATCCAGTATATGTCGTGATTGGCGTAGTAGAACAGAAACCTTCCATCAGGTGACAGTGATGCCGTCATGTTGCTACCGAAAGTCGTGATCTCTTCCAGTTGTATCGGATCGGACCACGTCCGGTTGTTATCCGGGAACGATATGTAGAAACCCTCGTTGGCGTCGAATATCAGGTAGCTCTCGTCCGGCGCGATCAAAGGATGAGCCGATCGATGTGTGTTCACCCCACCGCGCAGTCTCTCGCACAGCTGATAGCCTGCATGTTCCATGCGATAAACGCAGATACCACCCCCGGCGACGTTGAATATGTCGGTCACGTAGGCGTTGCCGTTGAGTGCTGTGGTGACGTACATGCCTGGAAAGAGATACTCCGGCTCGTCCCATCCATCATCGACGCGTTGCATGACCCAAATACCGTAGACGTCATCGCCGGTAGCACCGTCTCGGGGTCTACCGCTGCCGAAATAGAGCTGCTGACCATCGTGGGAGATGTGCGGTTCGTGGTCGAGGTAGTCGGAGTTGAATGAAACCGGTGCCGGCGCCGTCCAGCCGTCGTCCCGCCAATACGAACCGTAGATATTGGGACCGCGGTTGAAGTAGAGTTGATGTCCGTCAGGAGAGAACGTGATGCTAAACTCATGTCCTCCTCTGGTGGAGACGATGCCGGGCGCGAACACCTGCGGAGTGTTGCCGGGAGTCTGCTGTCCCAGGTAAGGCCCCGTGAGACCTGTCGCCGCGCCAGGCGCATAGCGATTCATCTCCTGTGTCTCGGCAGCCGCCTCGAGCAGCTCTATGTCGAGATTGGGCAGGCGCCAGGCCGCACTCGAGTTCGAATCCAGTTCTATGGCACGCTGCAGGCTGCGCTGGGCCAGCGCACGATCGCCCACGTATATCGCGACCTCTCCCAGGTTGTCCCACGCCCGCGCTGAGTTGGGGAACAACTGCGTACTGGCCTGCTGCAGGTCCATCGACTCGTCTATCCGGCCATCCATCAACAGGCTGTAACCCCTGCCGATCAACGCATCTTCAGTGATGGCCCGCTCCGGGTGTTCACGCCCCAGCGTTTCGAGTGCCGTGGTGACAAACGACGCACCTCGGTACGCGGCAAGACGAGCGGCGTAGTCTGCCGTCGATTCGCCGGATTTGATTGAATCCTCACCACAGGCCACCATCACCACGGCAACCGACAGAGTCGCTGAACCGACAGTCAACCACTTGAGCATTCGTCGTTTGCCTTTCTGAGCTGCCAAGCCAACAAATGAGCAGGGTGCTCACGGCTTCATCAGTTGATGCAGCTTGATGTGCTCCACATCCAACTCGTCACGTTAACGACCGAGTATGTAGACATCGCCGATTTCGTATACATGCAAACCTAGTGGAACTGTAACCACACCCAGCAGTTCTCCTGCCACGCCGAATACTGAATATGTCACATCAGTTTCGCCCGGCACGCGGTAGTTCTCCGCCCAAGCCGGCCTGAACCTTGGTGTTCCTCTCCCCGCTCCCTGCTCCCTGAAACTCCCACCCAAACCTCCCCGTATTGCTTATATGTAATCGACATACGTTTTTACCGAGACTGTACCTATGACTAGTATTTCCAACGAGTTACGCGATCCGGCGAGGCATCTCCCCTTGAGCCCCAAGGACTTTCAGGTCCTCATGGTGGTGTTTGACCAGCCGCTGCACGGCTACGGCATCGTCAAGGCATCTACCGATGAGTCGGGTCGGGCGGTACTGGACTTGGGATCGTTGTATCGCATCATCAGCCGCTTGATCAAACAGGGTTTGATCGAGGATGTCACGGCGGAGCAAGCAGACTCCAAGCGGCAGCGGCGCTACTATCGCGCGACGGAATTGGGACGAAAGGTCACCCGTGCCGAGGCGATACGGCTGCGCGAGTTGCTCGAGTCGGAGCAGGCCGGACTGCTGTGGCAGAAACCGTGAATCAGAACCGATTCGATAACCTCAACTCGAGCGGGAGGTGGATCCGGTTCTTGATCCGCCGGTTCCCGGCCGAGTTCAGGCGCGAATACAGCGCTGACATGTTGGCTGCGTTCCTCGACCTGCGCGACGATGTGACCGGTGCCGGCTCCGCGCGCACAACACCTTTCGCCGTCGCTGCATTGACACTCAAGACGAGCTGGCAGTTGGCACGTGCCGCTGTCGCAGAACGGCAGTTGGACGCACTCAGAAACCGAGCCTTTCGCCGACAGCACAGAAAGGAACCCATGCTGGCAACCATGATATCAGACTTGCGCTATGCGTTGCGTGGTCATTTGAGACAACCGGGTCTCGCGGCGATCGCGATCCTCACTCTAGCACTGGGCATCGGAGCCAGCACTGCGATCTTCAGCGTGGTAAACGGCGTCTTGTTGCGTCCCCTACCCTACGCCAACTCACAGCAACTCATCTCCATCAGTGTCAACAGCGGCATCGGTTCCAGTGATGGATTCTACGATCTATCGGAACCGGAGTATCTCGACTTTGCCACGCAGATCTCGTCGTTCTCCGAAGTTGCCAGTTACAGCGGGACGGAAATCACGATGGGTGACTCGTTGTCGGCGCGGCGCATTCGGGTAATGCGGACCACTGCCAACCTGTTTCCACTGCTGGGCGTGAATCCCGTCTTGGGCCGCACGTTCTCGGCCGACGAAGACCTGCCCGACGTACCG
>JBDGXD010000366.1:0-4383 GCA_039584755.1 Gemmatimonadota bacterium | reverse complement strand
CGGCGAGTCGCAACTCGATGGTCGCAGTGACTTGTACAGTCTGGGCTGCGTGTTGTATGAGATGCTGGCCGGCGAGACGCCGTACACCGGTCCGTCGGCCCAGGCAGTTCTAGCGCGGCAGCTGAATCAGGCCGTGATGCCTATTTCGACAGTGCGAGACACAGTGCCCGAGGCGCTCGATCGGGTGCTACGACGCGTGCTCTCGAAAGTGCCGGCAGACAGGTACGCAAGCGCCGCGAACTTCTTCGAGGCCGTCGAGTCCGCGGTGCGAGAGGAGCCAGGCAAAGGGCACGGCAAGGGTCGACTAAACCCGCGTCAGAAGATCGCGCTCACGCTGGGCGGCGTCGCTGCCGTTGTGGCGATAGCGTGGGTATCCAGTCGGATAGATGACTTCGTCGGAGACGGAGCGCCGCCACCCGATACTTCGCGCTACGTCATCCTGCCGTTCGAACGCCAACAGGGAGCCGGCGAGGACTTGCAGGAGGTGCAGCTGCTGCACGACGCGCTCTCGCGCTGGAGCGGGTTGAGCGTGGCCGATCCGTTCCAGGTGAGCTACGCCATCGGAGAGATCCGCAACGGTGTGCTCACACCGGATGTGGCGGCTCGGGTAGCGCGCGGGCAGGGTGCAGGGCGTTTCTTTTGGGGTGAGGTCTCGCCGGCAGGCGACTCTCTGAGAGTCCGGGCCGGAGTGTACGACGCGATCGAGGCCGCACTGATCGCCGATCAGGCAATACGCCTGCCGCACGACCTCGCGGCAGCCGATTCGCTGTTCACCCAGTTGGCGGACCGTCTGCTGTTCCACGGCTCGCTTCCCGAGGGCATCCCTGCACTATCGGGCACTCGCTCCTTTCCGGCAAGGCAGGCATTCGCCCGGGGGCAGCGGTCCCTCGAAGCATGGGACCTCGCAGCGGCGGACTCAAACTTCGCCGCCGCCGTGGCCCTGGACGGTGCCTACGCTCAAGCACACCTGTGGCTTGCGTTGGTTCGATCCTGGAGTGACGCCGACCCCGCTCGTTGGCGCATAAACGGCGAGCAGGCTCAACTGGGCCGCGAGCGGTTGTCTAACCGCGATAGAACGATGGCCGACGCAGTCTTGGCCCAGGCGCGAGGAGACTTCGGACGTGCATGTCCCCTGTGGCAGCTCCTGACCGAGCGCGAGTCGCGTGACTTTGCAGCCTGGTACGGCTTTGCCCATTGTGAGGCCAGCGACGAGGTCGTGCTGCGCGACCCACGCAGCCAATACGGCTGGCGGTTCCGCTCCAGCTACCACAGGGCGCTGCTGTCGTACCAGCGTGCGTTTCAGCTACTGCCGTCCATTCTATCGTCGTTCGAGCCCGGCTTGTACTCCTGGCTGCGCGATCTGTTCATGACCAGCGGCATTCAATTCCGGGGCGGGGCGGCCGTGCCACCGGACACCATGACCTTCCTGGCGCTCCCCGTGTGGGACGGGGACTCGCTCACATTCGTGCCGCATCCCAGCCGCCAGGCACTGGCACTGCAAACCGCGAGCGATCCTGCTGACGAAGAAGAGGCGTTGCGCCGCATGCGCATCCTGTTCAGGGATGTTGCGGTCACCTGGGTGGCCTCCGCACCGGAGGACGCCAGCGCCCTGGAGGTACTGGCCATCGCCATGTCGTTGCTGGGCAATCCCTCCGCGCTCGACACGCTGCGCCGCGCGCGGACGCTGGCGGCCGATCCCGCTGAGCGGTTCCGCATTGCGGGAGCGGAAGTATGGATGCGGTTGGCATTTGCCCTGCCGGCACACCAGGCGGGTCTGACCCGCGCGCGGGTACTGGCAGACTCGTTGCTCGAACATCATCCCGAAGCAGGTGTGGCGGATCCGAGGCTGCTGGCGGGACTCGCCGCTCTGACGGGCAGGGCCGACCGCGCCGCAGCGTACGCATCACAGCCACACGCGGCCGAAGCGCTCCGTGTCCCGCCCGAACTCAGGGGGTCGGCACCCGCGCTCTTGATGTATGCCGCCCTCGGCGGGCCCACCGACAGCCTGGACGCTCTGGAGGCGCGGGTGAGGTCTACGATCGAAGAGAGGCTGCTGCCGGTGGAGCGCTCGCCGGCGCGCCTCCTGTGGCTGGGTCGGCCCGCTACCCTCGCGTATTCCGGCCACTCACTGGCCGCCATTGAGGATCTGGAAGATCAGGGAGACTACGTGCTCGATCTGCAGGCGGCCTGGGCCCGGGGCGACTCGCTCGCGGTGCGCACCGAACTGGCAGAGATCTTCAATGCTCGGCTGGGCGTCAATCCTGCCGTACTCACCATCGATGGCCTGCTGCCTGAGGCGGAACTGTGGTTCGCACTGGGCGATCTCGAGGCAGCCGCCGCGTTGCTCGACCCGACGCTGGGGGTGCTGCCTCACGTAGCGCCCGACGTGCTCGCATCGCCGGCGCGAGTGGCGTCGCTGGTGCGGGCGGCGGCGTTGCGGGCCAAGATTGCCGCTGGTCTGGGTGACAGTGAGGGTGCACGCCAGTGGGCCAGGGCGGTCGAGCTGCTCTGGTCGGATGCCGATCCGTTTCTACAACCAATCGTCTCCGAGCTGCGCAGGCTCGGGGACTCTCGGTCATAGTGTCGTTTCGATTCTGCTGCAAGGAGGCAGGTATGAACAAGCTACCGTGGCTGGTGCTCGCAGCTCCGTTGCTGCTGGCATGCCGACAGGAAGTGGGAGAGGAACTGCCCCCGGACTGGGGTCGCAGGGAGTGTCCCAAGGAGTGGGTCTGGGACAGCTTGAGATTCGAGGGCGAGAGTCTGGGGGTCCAGATCGTGAGGCCAGATGGCCTGCTGAGTGGTCCCGGCCCGATCCAGAACGTGCCGGAGTTCCACGACTGTCAGAAGTTCATGGTGAGGGATGCCGGTGGCTCGCTGGGCTACAGTGACTATTTCGCCATCTTTGCCGTCTACGACAGTAGCTTCTTGTCCCGTCGGCCTGAGCGAGATACTCTCAGCAGGACTGCCGTGCTGGCGCTGCTCGACACACTGCCTGAGGATTCAGAACAGACTCCGCAGCTCGAGGATTCCTATGGCTTCCGTCGCGGCGACGCGATTCCGGCCGCGGAGATCGTCGCGTGGGCGAACTACGACCCTCTCGGAATCAAGGCAGGCTTCAACTGCCTCTACCTAGCTCGAGATGGTGGTGCATGGCAGGCCGAGATGGTCCCGTCCTTCGAGGAAGAACAGGACTGCAGCGAGCCGAATCCCAGTCCGGGCTCGGGCAAGCGGCTCGGCGTACAGTCGACGGGCGTCGGATTCCGGGATGCGGATTACCCGCCAGTGGCTCGATGGGACTGGGAAGAGACAGACAGCCTGCACTACATCGGCATCAAGTGCGGCGCGGAATGGTGTGAGGTGCACGCGACCGACATCGTGTTCGACCCATCTCTCACCCTGGAAAGGCGGGCCAAGATACCCCATCCCACCGCTCCCGTCAAAGAGCGGCGCACGACCATGGTCAAGGGCTGGTACGACGAGCAGTTCCTGGCCCTACAGTCTGTTGCTGCCAATGAGGCAGTGCCGAGTGGAATCAGAGGCGTGGTCGTCCCGCATCCCGAACTGGGAGACCGCAACAGTACGGATGCTTACGACGACAAGTGGCTGTTGGCCGCACAGGTTGCTCTCTGGGTCCCGGAAGGGGCCAACAACCCCTACCGTGACAAGTTCTACTTCAGCGACACCCCGAACCCACGTGAGAGCATGAACGAGATCCATTTGTGTAGTATCGGATCGGGGAACAGCTGCGCCGGCGCAGAGGGACTGCAGAACTGTAGCGATGAATGGAGAGCCAAGATCATCAGGGCCGATGACGGAGCCGAGATGTTCAAGTGCGCAAAGCGCTGTGACATGGACGCCGCAGAGTACCTGATCCCCGGCACCGCACGCTGGCGCTGGAAGGTAGACGATGAGGGCGTCTGGATGCGCTGCCGTAACGGGTGCTGCGAAGTGACGTGACACCGAGGCCGACACGGCCGCACCACCCGCTCTGGTTGGCAGCAGCTAGGTCACTGGGTTGGGTTAGTTGCGAGGCCTCAGTGCGGATTCGCTAGGTCAAAGAAGCCGAGGAGAGTTTCTCTCCTCGGCTTCTTTGGGTTACTGCCGTCGCCTTATACCCCGAAACTAGGTCCCCGGGCACCGCCCGGGGGCGGTGTGTTCCGACGCCGAGGCGCAAACACGCGTCCTTTAGGACGAGTCGCGTAGCGCCGAGCGGAAGTTTTCCCCGGGCTGCCGCCCGGGGTTAGGTGGTCCGTCTTTCCCTCTACCCTGCCTGCTACTGCTCCACTGGGCAGCCGGCGCGGGGCCTGGTCGCTTGTTCCGACGCCGAGGCGCAAACACGCGTCCTTTAGGACGAGTCGCGCAGCGCCGAGCGGAAGCTTCAGC
>JBDGXD010000365.1:0-4401 GCA_039584755.1 Gemmatimonadota bacterium | reverse complement strand
GGCGTCGCTCGACCCGACTAGGTCACGCTCGAGGGCCCAACCGACCCGGTCGACTGACGCAGTCTCAACGAACACACGCACTTGCGACAGATCTCATCGCGCTGTGTGTCCAAGCCGCGGCGCCAGGCCCGCGCCACTGGAGCGTTGAGCACTTCATCGAGGCTTGCCGCATCCCTGATGTTCGCCAACGGCGGCTGGAAGTAGCAGGGGCGAACCGTTCCATCCGCTTCAATGACCGTGGATACCCATGGTGCATTGCACTCGATCGGTGCGAAGTCGCCCTGACCGAGCAGCGCCGAGTAATACTGGTATATCCGACGCCCTAGTTTGTCTGCGCTCTCGACGATGTAGTGTTGCTCAAAGTCCTGCGCACACTCTCGCTGCAGCGCATTCAGCTCGTCCATCAGCAACGGCAGGTCGTCCTGCTGCAGTGCCACTTCGCTCACGCGCTCCGGTCCCCATCCCTCCGGCCGGTTGAAGGCATCGGTCGATACGTCGGCTGCGAGGAAACTGATGCCATCGAGTCGCATTTCACGGGCAGCGACGACAGTTTCTCTCAGGGAACGGTAGTTCATTCGCTGCACGGTGCAGCGCCCCGACACGCGAACGGCGGTACTGGCGCTCTTAACAGCACGCACCCCCTCAGCGAGCTTATCGAATGCACCTGGGAGATTACGGATACGGTCGTGGACTGTGCGGGGACCGTCCAGGCTGACGACTATGTCATCGCAATACTCGACCAACTTCTCAGCGTGCCGCCGGAGCAGAATACCGGTACTCAGCAGGGTGACACCGATGGAGGCCTGTCGCAGCAAATCGAGCAGATCCCAGAAACGCGAGTGCATGAGCGGCTCGCCGCCGCTCATTACCACACGCCGGACGCCGAGCCGCTGCCATTCCGGGAGCCATTGCGCAAGCTCTGCCGCGCCTATCTCTTCCCTTGTCGTGTTGCGCCATATGTCACACATGACGCAGCGGCAATTGCAGCGACCGTGCGGATACAGGATGATGATCGGCAGTTCCCGAACCGGATCCGCCGGAGGGATGAGCGGTCCTCTTCCACTATCAGCCGTCGGTCGGGGATCGAGTTGCGTCACTCGACACCGGTCCGCCAGTACGCGTGACCAATCGGGAACTCGACCTCATCTAGGAGGTAGCAACGCGGATGCCCACTCTTTTCGCCCGCGTCACAACCCGGCTGTGGCTCGGGATCAAGCGGCCGTTCCTGAAACGTCGTCTTGGCCGGCCGGCCGTCGAGGTAGTGGACGACTCGTGCCTTATCGTACTCCCGGGAGTGCACAATCCGGCGGTGTTCAGGAGTGGTGCCTTGCTCGCCCGCAATCTCGACGACCTCGTGGCGAAGCACGCCGGGCCGTTGCGCCGTACCGCACTCGACATGGGTACCGGATCGGGGATTGGAGCCGTGTTCGCAGCAAGGTTGGGTTACGACGTCATCGGCGTGGACATCAATCCGGCCGCGATCCGCTGCGCACGGGCCAACGTTGCCCTCAACGGGGTTGACGATCAGTGCGATATGCGCCTGGGTGACCTGTTCGAGCCGGTTGCGGATGAAACGTTCGATCTCGTGCTGTTCAATCCACCGTTCTTTCGGGGCGAACCCACCGGTACGGCCGATGCCGCCTGGCGCAGCACAGACGTGCCGGAGCGCTTTGCGGCCGGACTGCCCAGCGCACTCGAACCCGACGGTGTCGCTCTCGTCGTTCTCTCTACGGACGGCGATCAGGACGGAATCCTCGTCGCCCTGCGACAGCACGGCCTTTCGGTCGACGCGGCCTTGCAGCACGATTTCGGCAATGAAGTCATGACTGTCTATGCCGTGCACAACCTAGGTTCAAGCGGACGTTCTCCATAGCATGTCACAGATCATACTCGTAAATCCGCGGATGTGTTCATTGCGAAGCGTCCGCATGCCACTTTCGCTGTTGGCGCTGGGCGCTGTATTGGAGGGAAGGTACCGCTACCACTTGGTGGACGGCAACGTCGACAACGACGCGACCAACACCGTCCTGAAGTTGTTGGCTGATGACGACACGACACTAGTCGGCATCACTGTAATGCCTGGCCCACAGGTCGAGCCAGCGATTGCCATATCATCTGCGATCCGGGAGAGATTCCCCAAAGTCCCGATAGTGTGGGGCGGTTACTTCCCCACCCTCTATCCGGACGCTGCCATCAACGCGCCTTATGTCGACTATGTCGTACGCGGCCAGGGCGAGGACACGTTGTTGGAACTCATCGAGCGGCTGCCCGAGGCCGGCCCTAGCCTGGATACCCATCGCGCCGGTGCAGCTAGCGCGACGAGCCGGCACACAGCGGTAGCCGACATCCGTGGCGTTACCTGGAAACGGGACGGCCGGATAGTACACAACCCCGATCGTCCGTTCAGGCAGCCGGACGAGTTTCCCATCATGCCATACGAGCGGCTGCAGAACTTCGACATATACCTGCGGCCCAGTTTCATGGGCAATCGCACGGCAGTGCACCAGGCTGCCATCGGCTGTCGCTACCACTGCACATTCTGCGGTGTCGTCTCGATGTTCAATGGCAAGACCCATCTCCAAGGCGTCGAAAGGCTAGCCGAAGTACTCCGGATCCTCCAGGGCCGCTACGGCGCCGACACGGTTCAGTTCTACGATCACAATTTCTTCGACCGGGAAGCGACCAGTGTGCCGACTCTGGAGGTGATGGCGCGGTCCAATATTCCGTGGTGGTGCTATGCGCGCGCCGACACCCTCGCCAACTTCGCCGCTAGCACCTGGAAACTCATCGAACGCAGCAAACTGCGCATGGCATACATCGGCGCGGAGGCTGCGAACGATGCCGTTCTCAAGGGGATGCGCAAGGGTACGCAGACCGATCACACCCTGGAGGCTGCCCGGCTTTGTCGCGAGCACGGCGTGATCCCGGAGTTCTCCTTCGTGCTGGGAGGCCCGGAGGACCCGGTGGGGGAAATCGAGCGGACATTCGCTTTCATAAAGAAGCTCAAGCGAATTCACGCCACCTGCGAGATCATTCTCTACTTCTACAGCCCGACACCTCAGCGCGACCGTAAAGTGGTCGACGTTGAGTCCTCTGGCACGCACATCCCAACACTCGAAAGCTACGGCCCCGAAGGTCCACCACTGCCAACCACACCGGAAGAGTGGACCCAAAATGTGTGGATCGACTATGTCTGTCATCGGGATGCGCCTTGGCTCACGCCGAAGACCCGGCAGCGAGTGAAGGATTTTGCCAAGGTATTGTCGTGCCGTTTTCCAACGGCGCAGGACTACTCGACCGGGAGACTGGGGAAGACCGTTCTGAAGGCTCTGGCCGGCTGGCGGTACTCTAGCGGTTGTTATTCAGGAGCGCGGGAGTTGGACTTCGCCAAACGGCTTGTCGGTCTGAGGGAACCCCAGCGAGAGAGCATCTGAACGCAACTGCAGTTCAGACCGTGTTCGTTCTTTCCAACTCCGCCAAGTAGTGGTCTGCCAGCCAGGAAACGGCAGGTAACGCCTCCAACCGGCGCTCCCAGCGGCTGAGAGTCCGCAATGCCCGAGGATGTTTCCGCGCGAACCTCTCCGCATAAGGTGGCGGAACCAGGACACCGATCCCGCTGGTACGAAATAGCCGAAAGGTGGGCGCGAACGCCTTTCTCAGCGCGCCAATCGAATGGTAGTGTATGGTGAGCCCCCGCCATTCGACTCCGCCGGGCCGCAGCCGCCGGAACGCCGTCCCAAAACGCCCGCGCACGGCGTACCAGATCCATTCCCACGGCACGAGTCTGCCCATCACACACAAGATTACCGACCCGCCCTCACGTACCGCGCCGCTCAATCCGCGGGCAACTGCCGCCGGGTCGGCCACGCAGTTGAGCCCGCCGAAATTCGAAAACGCGCCATCGAACATGCCCCGCACCGGGCCCGAATCGGATCGAGAGATCAGGCTACCGAACTCCTCCTCACCCACCGCCATATCCAACCGGCGTAACGACACCTTGTCAGCCAGCCCCGCGGAGGCGACTTTCTCGCAAGCCACGTCGAGCATCTTCTGGGAAGAGTCAGTGGCAATCACCCTCACGCCGCGTCGCGCCAGGTGCAGGGCGTCTTCTCCCGTGCCGCAATTCAATTCGAGTACGCAATCACCGGGTTTGAACGTGCGATCGAGGTGATTCCACACGGCCTCCCGCATGAGTCGTCCGATGGTG
This sequence comes from Gemmatimonadota bacterium, assembly GCA_039584755.1. Lineage (GTDB taxonomy): Bacteria > Gemmatimonadota > Gemmatimonadetes > Gemmatimonadales > GWC2-71-9. The sequence continues at coordinate 194 of JBDGXD010000365.1, read as the reverse complement.
GTGTTGGTGAATGTCTCGTCGTACTCTGCGGCGAGCGAATCGAAAGGGGTGGAATGGCTGCTCAAGTGGCTGCTTCGCCTGAACCGAAGGCGAGCAGGGCCTCCTTGGCTCGTGTCGCCTGGGCCATCTCCTCCTTGGCACGCTCGGGATCGGTGTTGGCAAGGCGATGAGCCTCGACTGAGTGACGCAACCAA
>JBDGXD010000364.1:0-4930 GCA_039584755.1 Gemmatimonadota bacterium | reverse complement strand
GATAGGCCGCACGTAGCGCGTGTGGGCTTCGCGTAGGTACGCGTTCTTCTTGCCCAACAGCGCCCAAGCACCTTCGTCCTCACCGCTCTCATGACGGGTCCAGAGGTAGTCGGAGTAGGTACCGAAACTCTCGTTCAACCAGGTATGTGACCATTCCCGCAGAGTGATGAGATCGCCCCACCACTGGTGTGCGACTTCGTGCGCGATCACTCGCTCCCACGAGAAGTCCTGCTCAGCACGCCGGTCGTGAATGACGCCGTCGCCGAGGATCGTTGCCGACGTCGCCTCGGCGCCGCCACCAACATGTGGTGTCGTGACCTGGTCGTACTTGGCCCAGGGGTAGGGATAGTCGAACAGGTCGGCGTAGAACGCGATCATGCGTGGCGTCTTGGCAAAGATCCAATGCGCGTCTTCGGCATCTTCCGGATACACCCAGTAGTTGACTGGCAGACTACCGAGCGAATCCACGATGACCGTGAAGGGGCCGATCGCCAGCATGAACAGGTAGGTCGCGTGCGGTGTCTTGCGTGACCCCGATCAGGCGGCCGTTGGAGAGGACCTTGTTACCCTCGGGCACGGTGATGATGAGTTCGTGGGTCACCTTGTCGTTCGGGTAGTCGTACAATGGGATCCAATGGTGAGCTTCATCGGGCCAGGAATCAGTGGAGACCATCTGCGGGTGATCGTCACTCGCGTCATCGAAGAAGAACCCCTCCTGCGGGTTCTCCCCCCTGTAGGCAACGGTGAGAGTGGTTGTATCACCGTACGAGAGTGCCCGCGGCAACGTAATCACGACGCTTGTGTCACCCTGCACATGGGGAAGCCGCTGTCCCGTTTCGTCCAGGACGTCAACGATCAGAATCTCCTCCGCATCCAACACACATTGATCGACTCCGTCGCTGAGCGGCGTCAGCGTGATCTGGTTCTCACCCCAGAAGACCTTGCCATTGAGATCGAACGTCAGATTGACCCGGTAGTGAATGAAGTCGACGCTGCGGCTCCGCTCGACTTGGACCGGCCTGCTCCAGACGTCCACCTGTTGCGCCGACAGCGGGAACAGCAGCGATATGGAGAGGACGGCAGCCAGCCAGGGAGTGCGCCAGACGAGTGAGGCAGCCATCACTCACCTCCCTACCTTCTGTAGCAGGCCGCGCTCACGCATGAATGTTTCGATCTCCTCCACGGTGCGCGGGAGTCCGGTCGAGAGGTTCTCGTATCCGTCCTCGGTGATCACCACCGTGTCCTCGATCCGGATCCCCAGGGTCTCAGTCTGGGGCATGTTGATATCACAGGCGAATACAAAGCCGGGTTCGAGTGGTTCGTCCGGACCCGTGATCGACGCCATCACGTCGTGCGTCGCCATCCCGATCGGATGGTTGTAACAGCCCCACCTGATGAGCCCGCGGAACCGGCTCTCGGTGGGGTCGTACCCATTCTTGACGAGCCACTCCCGCACCTTCTCGCCTACCTCCTGGAACGTGGTCCCGGCCCGGTAGTTGTCGAGGCAAACCTGCCTGATGCCCAAGCCCAACTCATAGAGTTCGCGTTGTTCGGGCGTGAATTGCCCGTTGGCCGGGAACGTGGTGGAGATGTCAGCATTGTAGTAGGCGTAGTCGGGACCGGCGTCGAGGATAATGAAGTCGCCATCCTCGAGAGTGTGATCGTGCCGGTGATAATGTCCCCAGGGGTGGTGCGCGCCCGCCATGATGATGGTCTCGTATGCCAGCTCTTGGGCGCCCTCTCGTTTGCTGACGAACTCGAAGAGCGCTGCCAGTGCTCGCTCCGGCATCCCGACTTCGGTAGAGCGTATGAACTCGAGATGGGCCACGACTCCGATGCGAGCCGCTTCCTTGACCAGCTCCACTTCTGCGGGCGACTTGACCTTGCGCAACAGCTGGATCGTGCGGAAGCAATCCCGCATTTCGACGCCTGGATAACGCTGGGTCAGTCGTTCGATCAGTTGCTGTTCCCGGGTGGGGCGTCCGTCCATGGGATTCTCGATCACCGTTCGCCGCAGAGCCCCGTACACCTCGTTGGTGTTCATGCGGTGCAGCTCTTCCGGACGGTGCGAGAGACAGAATGCGGCTACTCGTCCGCCGAGGTCCGCCAGAAAATCGTTCATTTGCTCTAGCGGTAGAGCCTGTTCGATCCCCGAGTACGCCGCCGGGTCTAGAGCCAGCTCGGGTGGGATTCCGTCACCTCGCGCGTCATGCTCGTCGAGCGTCAGGAAGAGGGTGCTCACCCGATTGACACCGTCGACCACCAGCCAAGCGTTCGGCGCCTCGACGCCGGTGAAGTAGAGAAAGTCGTTGCTCTGGAAGAACTGATAGTCCGCGATTGGTGAGGTGGCGCCTGGGATGATGGCAATCCCGTCCGGGACCTCATCCATCAGCCTGGCCCTGCGCGACGCATACTCGGCGTTGTCGATCAGACTCCCCGGGAGCACGAACGACACTTCCTGGAGTGGCGACGCGTCAGGCGAACAACTCCCAGTCAGCAGAATAATCACAGCCAACAACAGCACCGCGGGCACTGTGGACATGGGACGTCGTGTTCTGTGTAGCCTCATGGTTTGCCTCTTTCTCTGACAGATCATCCCAGTAGTAGGAACAGTACGTGGCCAAAGACGCCGGCGCAGAGGCCGCCAACGAAATGGGTGGCGATGGCCACGTTGGTCAGGCCGCGCTCCCTGATCCCATCCATCATTCCCACATGGGTGCTCAGGAAGCCGGCATTGCAGATACCGATGGCTGTGAAGACACATATCTCTTTAGCGCCGACGATTCCGGCTTCCAAAAACTCCGGCACAATGGCGAGCGCGGCACCGACGGATCCCAGTGACGTGACCGGGAACGCGATGGCTTCAGGATTGGAGAATCCAAACAGCGGCTCGATGATGAACGACAGCTGCGTTCCCAGCCAAGGGAAGAAAGCGATGCCCTCATAGGCGGCGCCGGTATACCCACCGTCGCTTGGTCCATAGGCAAGCATCATGACGATCGTGCAGATGATGATGACCCCCGGCATGATGTCCAACCCCGTCTTGACGCCGTGCACCCCGCCGTCGAGCAACGCTTCGAGAGCTCGTTGGGCGACGTTGCCCTTGCGGACCTCCCGGTAGCGCAATACGTCGTAGCCTTCTTGCTCCTCAGTGATCACGTTTGCGTCCCTGCCATACCGCTTCCTACCGAAGTACCCCATCAGTCGGACACTGACTATGCCACCGAGAATGGCAGCAATGTTACCCAGCAGTACGGCCCTGCCCAGCCGAGCGGTCTCCGCTGACTGTGCCAGCATGAACGTTGTCACGATGAGGCCCATCCCGAATACGGTCCCCAGGTTCACCAACGTCGTTACCTGCCATTTCTTGAAGTACTTCAAGAACCCTTTGTCTGCAGCCAACGGCATGATGGCGGGATTGTCGGATAGATAGGTGGCGACGGCCCCGATTGACGTGGCACCCGGTAGTCCGAACAACGGCTTCATGAGAGGAGATACCACGCGGTTGGCAATACTCACGACGCCAAACTCTGAGATGAGGGATGTGAACGCCCCCGCAACGATGATCACTCCCATCAAGAACAAGACGGTATTCAGTATCAGGTCATGAGCCGTTCCCATCATGGTTCCGAACATGTTCGCGATTCCCATTCGCACGGCGAAGATGGCAAACATGGCTGAGACCACTGCCAGCGCGATTATGGTTTCGGTGGTGATGGCCTTGACGATCTTCTTCTCATCCTTCACCTCGTCGACCGCATCACCCTGCTTAACTCCAAATGCCATGATCCCTCGATTGCCCGCAGCCATCGCAGACGCTGTAATAACCGAAGATTCGGGATCTTCGACTCGAAACGATGGACTCGTCGATGCGAAGTGTGGAGTCGTCGATGCAACGCTTCAACCCATCGCTTTGAAACCACAAGGCGTGTACTCGAAACTTGAACCGATGAGCTTCAAACTTCGATGCGTGGATTCGAAACTTCAACCTGCGTGATCGAGATTGCGAATCATGTACACGAAGTGTGAAACTGTCGACGCGAAGCCTGACATCGTTTGATATGACCTTAACCTGTTCAGGTTGTGGAACGTGTCAATGACTTGAGACAGTTTTCGTTTGCGCTTGGTGTACGACTTCGAGCCTTCTGGCTACCCGATCCTCGTCCTTCGGTGCCACGGCCAAATCGAATTTCGAAACGGCCGATCGGAATCTCGGCACGGCCGATCGGAATTTCGGCACGGCAATCTGAACTTCGACACGGCGAATCTGAACTTCGACACGGCGAATCTGAACTTCGACACGGCCGATCTGAATTTCGAAACCGCGAATCTGAATTTCGAAACGACGAATCTGAATTTCGAAACGACGAATCCGAATCTCGAAACGACGAATCTGAATTTCGAAACGACGAATCTGAACTTCGAAACGACGAATCTGAATTTCGAAACGACGAATCTGAACTTCGAAACGACGTTCCGAAAATCCGGCCAGAGCGTCCTAAGTCATTGGTTGACAAGCTGTTAGCCCATCTCACTGTATCGCCAGCCCGACCATGAGTCCACCGATCACTCGATCGACGATCTTCGGAAGCGTTCCGGCGTCACAGCATCTCGGCCACTGCACACGCGAAGGTTTGACTGCCGACCCACCCACCTCAATATTCCGAGATCCGTGCTCACCTCCAGCAAGGAGATCTTCCGTGGAAGACCCCACCATTGATCGCCGCCGCTTCATCGGAACGTGTCTGGTCACCGCTGCCGGTATCGGCAGTCTGAGCTGTGACAGAAACGGTCCTGCTGTGCAGCAGGGCTACGATGCCAAAGGATTGCCGACACGTGTACTAGGGAAGACAGGTGTTGCGGTTCCCTTGATCGCATTAGGTGGCGGATCCCGCTTCTGCTCAGTAACTGATCCGGATGAGAGTGCCGC
>JBDGXD010000363.1:0-4412 GCA_039584755.1 Gemmatimonadota bacterium | reverse complement strand
CGGCGCCACCTGGGCCACCGATTCGATCTGGAAGGGCGTGGCCTGGAGCACCACGATGAAGCATCTGTTTGACGGCGTCATCTACGGTCTTTTCACGGCGGGCGTCTTCGGCTGGTTGTGGCCTTAGTCACGCCAATCCCTCACCGGTCGCCGCGGCACTCTCTGCCTGCTTGATGGCCACGACACTGCGTGCCACCGCGACCACTGTTTCCCAGTCGTGAGCTACAATGTCCTGACTGTGTGCCAGGGCGTTGCGCAGTGACTCCAGTTGTTTGACCAACCGCTTGGCCTGTTTCTTGGACTCGACGCCAAAGTATTCGTACCAGCCGTCGTACTTGACGGCTAACCAGCCGAGGTCACCGAATTGAAGAGCATCGACGGTCTCGATCATGCGGCCACGGCGGGCGCGTTCGTCCTTGATCTCGCGTGCCTTCTCGAGCCGGCCATGTGATATCACCTCGCGCCAATCAGGATCGTGTCGGATTAGGTCGCGTGACCTGATTTCGAGAAAGGTGAGGATCCCGAAGAGCCACGACCTGAATAGCATTGCGTTCAAGCACTGCCGATCCAAGCTGCCTTGGCGGTCTTCAAACGCCACGTGATTGTGTTCCTCCAGAGCGAGTACCGCTTCGGCCATACCTGCATCAATCGGTAGCTCCGGTCCTGCCTCGCCGGCACCCTTGGCAAGCGCCGCCGAGTCATCTTTCGTGAGTCTCACCAAATGCTCGGCGCGAAACGCCGAGTCAAAGGCAGTTATCGATTCGTTCCTGATGTCTTCTTCCACACTACTCTTTCCAATCGATTCGATGACGCTGATGAGTCTGAGCGTGGCTAGCGGCTTGTCCCCTGCCTGCCCCGGTTCTGGTTCAGGAACCGCTTCACGGCATCGGTGAATCCAACCGGTTGCTCGATGAATGGGAAATGCCCTGCGTCGTCAATGACAACCAACTCCGAGTTCGGCATGGTGGCGTGGAGCTTTGCACCACTCAGTTCGGTCGCCGGCTCAGCCAAGCCGTACAAGATCAACGTCGGAACAGTAACCGCGGTGAGAGCGTCGTGTAGATCGTAGCCCATGAGATCCACCATCATGTAGCCAAACTGCCTGCTTCGGTCCGAATAGTCCTCGGGTACGTGGAACTGCAGTTCGTTCACCATGGAAGTGTCGGCGAACTGCAAACGAAACGACAACCGGAGCAACTGAGCGATCGCGTCGGGCTCCTGGTTGGCAAATGCCTCGGTCGCGCGAATCGCTTGGCGCTCGACGCTGTCGGCGACCGTGAGCCTCTGAGCTAGCAACCGCTCCTCCTCTCGCCAGATCTGCGAGGAAGCGCTCATGGAGTTGAGCAAAACGAGCGATCGCAGGTTTTGCTGGTATCTGAGAGCATAGTGCATGGCGAGCAAGCCACCCCAAGAGTGCCCAAGGAGATGGATTCGCTGCAAACCCAGTGACCGCCGAATCTCCTCGATATCGTCGACGAAGGTGGCGATTCTCACGCTGGCACTGTCGACTCTGGCTGCAGACCTACCGCTGAGGCGCTGATCGTAGAAGATCAGTTCGTGATTGTCCGCAAGCGGACGCAAGTGCGGCAGCAGATAGCCATGCTCTAGCATCGGACCACCATGCACAATTACAACCGGCTCACCGGCCCCGATCCGCTTCACATAGAGTTCCGTTCCGTTGATCGGGAGTAACGCACCTTCCGTTGGAAGTTCCCCGTACGGCTCACCGCATGCAGATATGGCTACCGTGGCCAGCGCCAGCGTCGCCTCGCGCATGGCATTGCGAACACGGCACTCGCAATTCAGTGACCTGAAGACCGTACCTGGCACTTTGATCCCGTGGTAGAATGTCTGCTAAGAGCAGAATGTCTGCTAAAACTCGAATGGCGCGCTTTCGCCCTCGAATCCTCCAACACGCTCTACGGTCAGGATCTGCGTGAACGTCTGATCGCCCAGCTTGAGGGTGATCGTGTAAACGCCAGGCTCCATCAAAGGTGCCTGTCCTCCACCGCCGAAGAAGCGCCGTATCAAGGTCTGCATCCCGGCGCCAGGCATCATTAGGTCCGCCAAGGTTCGGATCTGGCTGAAGTTCCCGAAGCCAGCCATCCCGCCGCCCCTTCCCTCTCCAGGACGTTCACGGAATGCTTCCGGATCACCAGAGCCAGCTCCACCTCCCATGAAGGCACGCATCATGGCCTGTGGATCGGTTTCGCCGGTGAACAGTCCAGTTATCCGGCCCACCATCGCTTCATCCCAACCAGCCTCGACCAAGGAGTCCGTTACTTGTTTGGCACGCGCAGCCAGGTGCTCTGCCTCCTTGCGCTGCGACGGAGACATTTCCGACCGCGGCGGCCGCTCACCTCTGAAGTTCCAGGTCACCTTGTTGATCCCCGCGGAAGCCGAACCGCGCACCGTTCGGATTACCTCGCCTTCCGAATCAGTGACGGTGATTTCTGCCCGCGGTCGCAGCCCCATCGCCCCGCTCGGAGGACCAGCCGCTTGTTCACCGGCCTGTTCCGCGGCGCTATCGGCCTGCGCCTTCTGTCGAGCCCGTTCGGCATCGTGGGCTTCTTTGAGTTCGGCAGCGAAAGCTTCACTGATGAAGTAGCTGATCTCTGCGTTTGAACCCGGGGTCGGGCGCGCAAACCAGGCCTGACCATACGATTCGCCACCTCGGGCTGCCATGCCGAACTGGAACGCGGTCTTCGGTTCGAACAGCGCCACCCCGTCTGTCATGATCTGATCGCTGAGGTCCTGCAGCGGCGCTATGTCAACGATCCAGATCGAGCGGCCGTGCGTCGCGGCAATCAGCTCGCGGTCCCGCGGGTGGATTTGGAGATCGTGGACCGGCACCGCCGGCAGCCCCTCCATGAACCGCTGCCATGTTACGCCGCGGTTGGTGGATACATAGGCACCAACGTCGGTCCCCACGAACAGTAGGTCTTCGTTGCGTGGATCCTCGCGAATCACATGCACGAAGTCCACCGAGCCGGTTGGTAGGTTCGAAACGATGGAACGGAAACTCCGACCCCCGTCGTCTGTGGCATATACGTATGGCGTGAAATCGTTGGTGCGGTGACCGTCGAAAGCCACGTAGAACCGGTCGACGTCAAAGCGTGAGGCTTCGATGCGGCTGACATAGGTCTCTGCCGGCACGCCGTTGAATCGATCGGTGAGTTCGGTCCACTCGCCACCGTCATCACGCGTGATCCAAACTCGCCCATCGTCAGTTCCTGCCAACAGCAATCCCTGTTGTAACGGCGATTCCGCCAAGGTGACAATCGTATGATAGGTCTCTGCGCCCGTTACGTCTGGCGTGATACCCCCGGTCGTTTCGGTGCTGACCTTGATCTTCTCAGGATCGGCATAGGTGAGATCGGGCGAGATCGGTTCCAGACCGTCACCCCAGTCGGTGCTCTTCACTACCATGCTGGCACCAGCGTAAAAGTGGCTGCGATCGTGAATTGACTGGATGAACGGAGTATTCCAGTTCCAGCGCATGTCGTACGCAGCCGAATCGACTGCGGCTCGTTCCCGCAGACTCTGGATGCGGGGATCGTCTTCGGCAACACCTTCTTCAATCAGAGTGACGATGGTGTCTTGGTAGGGTCGCCACACCTTCTCCCAATCCGGCTTCTGCAGCACATTGCTTTCACCGGTGGCTAGCTTGCCACGAAGGATATTGCCACCCTGCGATTCGGACCACACTATGTTGGGGTCCTCGAGATCCTGCGCTGTATAGAAACCGTCGCCACCCCCAATCGTTGCCCAGTGATACTTGCCGATCTGTCCGCTCGCCAGCCGACTCGGCGCACACCACGTTCCGTTGTCCTGTAGTCCGCCACACACTCGGTAGGGCACGTCCATGTTGTAGCTCACATGGTAGAACTGACCGAGTGCCATGTTGTTCAGAAACGCCCAGTTCCCACCTTTATCGAAAGTGATGGCGATGCCACCGTCGTTCCCGACCACGATGCGATCGGAGTCATTGGGGTCGATCCACATGGCGTGATGATCCACATGAATGCCGTTGGTGGTGGTCCCCGCAGTCTCGCCACCATCACTGGAGAACTGCAGCGGAGTGGAGGAGAAATAGACCCGATCGGGATCCTGCGGGTCGACACGAACCTGAGAGTAGTAGAACGGGCGGCTGTTGGCATCGTTTACCTTCTCCCAACTATCACCGCTATCGTCAGACCGGTATAGGCCGTTGCCGGTTGTGCTATCGCCCTCTTCGGCTTCAACCATCGCATACATCACATCAGGATTACTCAAGCTGATATCCAGACCGATACGGCCCTTGTTTGCCGTCGGAAAGCCATTGCCCACGACCTCCGTCCAGGAGTCACCACCATCGGTCGACTTCCATAGCGCGCTTCCCGGACCACCGCTGGTCAGAAACCAGGGACCGC
>JBDGXD010000362.1:0-5754 GCA_039584755.1 Gemmatimonadota bacterium | reverse complement strand
AAATTCCTCGCCCCAACATCATTTGGATGGCCGGAGAGAGTGGGTTAGGTCCTCTGGGGATCACCCCGTTGGATTTCTATGAGAGCGGGGATAAGGAAGCCCGGCGCGAGCCGCTGGCGAAAGCCTTGAATAGGGTACCAAGACCTGTCCCGCTGAGTTCTTCCATTGAAGCTCACTGGATCGAAGAGACGGGCTATTCGTTTCCCTCCGGGCACGCTTTCTCAGCGATGTTCTTTGCCACGTTCTTTCTTACGATCGGCGCAAGGTACCTGACAAGGAAAAGACTCTGGATCTTCTACGCGTTGCTGCCGTGGGCTCTGGCTGTCTGCTATTCCCGATCCATACTGAGAGTCCATACCCCTACTGACATTACGGTTGGCGGTTTGCTGGGCTTGGCGGTTGGACTTCTGGCGTGGGCAGTCGCCCGGACGCTGATCCGGAGATTTGCCCTCTGAAACCGCGACAGGTGACCGGATGTCTTGAATCACGGTACCAGGCCGTCATCTAGTCGTGTTCCGTGATTGATCAACCGCTCTAGCGTTTGCGGCTGCCGGCCGCGAGTAGTCGCTGCGCGCGTGCATCCTCGACTAGCTTTGCCAGCCGCGCCGCCTCGGCCCGGGCCACCTCGCGGCCGAACCTGGTGATGCGGAAATAGCGGCGCCGCTTGTCGTTGGGTTCCTCTTTGGGCGGGTGGTCGGTCTCGCCAATCAGTTCGCGTTCCGTCATAGTGCGGAGGGTGCGATACAGGTTGGACGGTTCCACCCGCATTGAGCCGTGCGACCGCTCTTCCAATTGCTTCACGATCGCGTAGCCGTGCAGATCCTCGGCGGCCAGGACGAGTAGGATCTCGAAGGTCACGGGCTTGAGCGGCAACTCGGCTAGGGCGGCGGAACTTGGCTTTGATGCCATCGGGTCTCCTTGGTGTCAAAATGACAATAGTCGTCTTGACAGTAGATGGCAACCCCGGGATCCCGACGGCTGTGTTCTTGGACTGGTGACTGTGGCTCCCTGCCGCCTCCATGGTGCGCTCGGCTCTGGCGCGCCTTGCGGCAGTGGTAGATCTTAGGATCCCAACATGAACTCCGGAAACGACTCCCGACTGCGCCGGCCACGCAATCCGATGCCGGATTACGTGTGCCAGGCCCTCGTGCGTGACGATCTGATGGACGCGTTTGAGAAACGGCCACCTTATCAAAGGAACGACTATCTGGGGTAGATCGCGCGGGCCAAGCGCGCGGCTACGCGGGAGAAGCGTCTGGCGCAGATGCTAGACGAACTGGCGAGCGGTGACGCTATATGAACATGGTGTACCACGCCAAACGGTGAGGGTCGGTTTGCAGCTCTTGCGCCGAGGCGTTAGACCGTGTCGAACGACAAGGGTCTTATGGCTGGGTTAGTGTACCGGTCGATCAAGCCCGGTGAGGAGGAGGCGGTCGCCAACCTCGCCGAGCGTGTGTTCAGTCAATTCGTGGCACCGGACTATTCTGATGAGGGTGTTCGAGAGTTCTTGCGGTATGCTGCGCCGGATCAGATATCGCAGCGATTGCAGGCAGGGCACTTCGTCCTGGTGGCAGAAGAACAAGGGGAACTCGTGGGCCTCATCGAAATGCGCCATTGCGAACACGTGGCGATGCTGTTCGTGGCTCGTCAGGGACGCGGTGTGGGCAGGGAACTTGTGCATCGTGCAATTGCACGTTGCCGCAGGGATTCGTCCGGGATCGCTCGGGTCACCGTCCATTCCGCCCCTGGGGCGGTGGGGATCTATGCGCATCTGGGATTTCAAACAGCGGGGCCAGAACAAACCGAGAACGGTATCCGCTTCGTCCCGATGGTTCTCGAGTTGGGGTCCGGCACCGGTGAGTCGAAGTGACGGTGAGGTCAAAGCTGACTCCCCGAATGTAGATTGATCACGACTCGCGATCTCTGGTGGTCCTCAGAAGGAGCTCCCAACGGATTGCCGAGTACTCTAAGGAGAAATGAACTGATGAACCAAGCAGAGCAAGACAATCGGATGGACTACATAGAGTTCCCGACTAAGGACATCGAGGAGACCAAGAGGTTCTACTCAAAAGTGTTCGGTTGGGCGTTTACCGACTATGGTGACAGTTACACGAGCTTCAGTGACGGTAGGCTGGGTGGTGGCTTTGAACTGGCGTCGGATGTCACGGCCGGCTGTCCACTGGTCGTGCTCTACGCCATGAATCTGGAAGAAATCGAAGCCAAGATCACAGAGTGCGGCGGACTTGTCGTTAAGCAGACTTTCGAGTTTCCGGGTGGACGGCGTTTTCACTTCAGCGATCCGAGTGGCAATGAATTGGCGGTCTGGTCGGATCAATGAGTGGTTGTTGACCGATGCGAAACTGGAAGGTCGATACTCGATTCGACACACCCGCGAACTCGAGCGTTCTCGCCTTTCTGCGTGACACCAATCCTTCCGCACATTCCGACGTAGCGGAGGAACTACTGCGCTCGGCTGAGGGAATACCAGGTGTTGCTCACTATTGTCCCGATTCCCAAAGCTATGCATTTGTAATCCTTCACCTCGCAGACTCAACCATCATCGGAATGGCGTACGGCCAGTCTGCCTTGGCCTATCGGCTGCCTCACCACCTGCACGCTGAGGCGTGCGAACAGCGAGCTTGTGCGGCCGCGGAACTGGGCCCCGACTGGCTTCGATTTGAACCCTGGTCGGATGCCGAGAAACTCCAGGAATCGCGGCACCGCCTTAGTCGTTGGTGCAGCGTTGCGGCAGAAGAAATGTCCGGCCCGAAAGGACCAACGGGATGAGCAAGGCCCGTTCCACTACGTGAGACAAAGAGGGTTACACTGTTGTGGGAGGATTGGCGAAGTGTCGTTGTAAGGGTTGGGAGTTCACCCGGGAGAGGTAATGGCGCTGTCTTTTCTTGGTCTTCTGATGTTCCTGGCGATGTTCGCCGTGATTGTTGTCGTCGCGGGCTTCGGAATCAGCAAACTCGGGAGCCGACCGTCACTCGACCGCGAGCGGTCTGGATCGACTGCGTGAGGTCATGGACCGACTAGCGGATGCCGAGGCACGACTCGACGAGCTCACGGAAACCGACGCACGACTTGGCGAACTCGAAGAACGCGTTGATGTATCCGAGCGAGTGCTGGCGGATGTACGCGCCCACAAGGAGATTCCGCCTGGAGCAAGCTAGGCGTTGTGGATACCAAGCCCGACAGCAACTCCAGCTAACAGCGCCCTGCGGGGCTGCTACGCCCTCAGCCAGCACCCTCCATCCAGATGCGCGACTCGGGCCGCCGGTAAACGACACGCCCATTGAAGAGCGTCATCTGGCATTCGATGTCTTTGATGTCTTCTGGTGCGATGCCGTATAGATCCTTGTTCCAGATGGCAATGTCGGCGTACTTGCCGACTTCGATCGAGCCGATCTTGTGTTCGAGAAACATCTGCCGAGCACTCCATATGGTGTAAGAGCGCAGAACGGTTCTGATATCGATCGACTCGTCTGTGCCGTATGGATTGGACCCGTAGACGCCCAGCAGGGTTTCTCGCACAATGGCGGCCCACAGTCCATAGCGGGCAGGGAAGGGTGTGACATTGTAGTCGGAGCCGCCGGCCCAGCGAATCCCTTTGTCGCGGAACGTTCTGAACGGATTGAGTCGTCTGGCGCGCTCCGGGCCGAAATTGCCCGCATACGTATCCCCGATCCACCACATGAATGTGGCTGACGGTTCGGGATAGCCGGCGTCGTAGGTTTGCTGTAGATCCGCTATCAAGGCGATTGCGGTGTCGCTGGGGATGTTGGCATGTATGATCCCGTGCCGCAGGCCCAAGATCGGCCTGGCTCCCAGCGCTGCAACGTAACTGTTCACAACCCAGTCAATTGCTCGATCGCCAATGGCGTGGGCACTGAGGTGTAACCCTGCGTCGTGATACAGCCGAAGCTGTTCGCCTAGTACTCCGAGGTCCATCGCCGGGTAGCCGTAGTTTCCCTCGTCGACAGCGTCGAGATCCTTGTTCCACTCGTCGTGCATCCAGGCAGTGCGGGCGCCGCCACTGCCGTCGACGTACAGCTTCACGCCGCCGGAGATCAGATGGTCGTCGCCGGTGGAGAGGTACGGCTTGGTGTCCGACTGGATGCGCTCGATCAACTGCTCGGCAGCTTCTACGGTGGCACCACTACGCCACAATACGAACACTCTAACCGACAGTTCACCTTGGGTCAGGACATCCCGGTATGCATCCCATTGCCGCGTGCTGATTCCCGGTTCCTTGACTCCGGTCATTCCTTCCTTGTTGAACTCATCTGCCAACTGTTTGATGCCTTCCCGCCACTGCTCGTCCGTGAACCTGGGAATTAGCCGGCTCACCAATCGCTGAGCGGATTCCTTGAGTACGCCGGTTGGGTCCCCGTCAGGGTCGCGATCGATGGTGCCGCCATTTGCAGGGCCACACTGTTGGCCACTCCGTAGTGTCCCATGGTGTGAGTCAGCCACACCGGATTGTCCGGTGTGATCGAATCGAGATCGGAGGCGTAGATGTAGCGCAACTCTGCGAACTTCCCCTCATCCCAGCCACGACCTTGGATCCACTCGCCGGAATCAGATTGTTCCAGTTGAGCGGTTACCTGTTCGATTACCCCTGTGACACTGGTGACATTGGGATAACTGAGATCCAGCATGTATAGCCGCTCGACTCCTCCCGCGGCAAAGTGCGCATGCGCATCGAGTAGGCCCGGCGTTGCGGTGAGTCCGTTGAGATCGATCCGCTGGGTCAGGGTGTCGACGAACCGTTCGATCTCTTGGTTCGATCCAACGGCTACGATCTTGCCATCTTTCACCGCTATCGCCTGTGCGATGTTGTCGTCTGCGTCGACGGTGATGAAGTTGCCGTTCACGAGTATGAGGTCGGCCGGCGGCGGAGCAGAGGTGAAGCATGCTGCCAGCAGGCTGGCGCTGGTGAGTGCCAGCAGACACAATCCAGTCTTGCCATGGCGGCAGAGAATGGCTGGTTGCAGACCGATCGGAGGCAATGACATGGTGAATCCTTTCAGATCTGTGCAAAGGTAAGACTCCAGCTGCGGGTCAGCTAGGACATTCGTGCCAAGAGCGGTTGGTGCTCGCTCTTGCTGCCCGACTGGTTCAAGAGACGAGGACACCGGCGGTTTGGAGCAGCACCAGCCGTCCGAATTGACCGTGAATTGACCGTATCTCGGGACGCCGTTATGCAAGCTATGGCGGCAGTTACGTGTGGCTATAGCTTTGGTTGACGTCACGGCATTTCTTTGACGGTATACGAGCCGGGAACCTGGAGCGTCTTCGGACACTGATCGAGGAATCACCGAGCTTAACTCACTCGGTCTTTTCGCAAGCAGATGGGCCCGAAGGCATTAACGGTGGGATAGGGCTGCAACGCGCGACTACTTGGTGGGCTCCCGGCCCGAAGCCACCAGCTGGGAAGCAGTGAAATGGTCGAGCGCGACTACGTACTGCGGATGATCGAACAGGCGGGCACCGTGTTGAAGCGTTTGCTTCGGCTGGTGCGCGACCAGGGTGCCGATCGAGAGCAACTGACAGACGACCTGCAGCAAGCAGCCCAGTTGGGTGGGCTCGATCTCGACATACTGAGGATCTGCGACGTGGAAGGCCTGCGGCACCTAGTTACGCTTACCGGAGAACTCGATCCCGCCCGCACCTGGCTGGGGGCGGAGACGCTTTATCTCGATGCTGTCGCTGCAGACCTCGAAGGCGATGGACCGGCCGCGATAGTCA
>JBDGXD010000361.1:0-6238 GCA_039584755.1 Gemmatimonadota bacterium | reverse complement strand
GGGAGGCCATCGTCACTGCGCTCCAACTATTGCTCGGCATCGGCGAGGGGACCATCAAGTCACCGCACGTGGATTCCAGAGAGGCGACTCCGGAAGTGTTGGCCGAGATCAGGACGGCCCTGGATGAGTTGGGATAGGGTACAGGGTGCAGTGTGCAGGCGACCTCACTTCAGCCTCCAGACTTCGGCCTTCGACATTCAGCCTTACCGTAGTAATTCGGGATCCGCAAGAAGGCTGAATGATGAATTACGAAACCCGAAGGCCGACGGTCTCTTCTTCCCCTCCTTCCCATCCTCATCGTGGCTGCAAGCAGTCGCTCAAGACTGCTGAGGTGCTTGACCCTGCTAGAATAACTATATAGCATACCTACAGACAGTTGAGGTATGTCTTGATTTTCAGTATATTTGCTACCCATTAACAGTTCAAGTATCGTCATGGCAAACGAACGACAACGACTATTGCAAGGCACCCTGGACGTCCTCGTACTCAAGGCACTCCAGTCCGGGCCGCAGCACGGCTACGCGGTTTCCAATTGGATACGGAAGACGACCGGGGGTGTACTGGAAGTCGAGGACGGCGCTCTCTACACCGCGCTGCATCGGATGGAGAAACGCGGCTGGCTGGTGGCGCAATGGGGAGTCTCCGAGACCAACCGCCGCGTGAAGCTGTACAGCTTGACCGACGTCGGTCGGCAACAACTAGTGGCTCGCTCGGATACGTGGAACGAGTACGCTGACGCCGTTGCCAAGGTGCTTCACTCGGGATGAGCACAACATGAGAGATAAGAGACGCAAGAACCAGCCAAGCTGGCCGCAGGAACGCAGCGACAACACCGGCCGTGATCTCGACGACGAGCTGGAATTCCACTTCGAGCAAAGCATCAAAGAACTGGAGGCTCAGGGTCTTTCGCGGCACGCAGCTTCACAAGAGACACGCCGGCGATTCGGGGATCTCAGGAGCTACCGCCGCAAGCTGGAGCGCATCGATCGCAACCCTGTGGCAGACGCCGTGGGACGCGGGTGGGTGAGAGTGATGGGAGTGTGGCAAGACATCCGGCACGGCACGCGCGTGCTGCTGCAGCATCCCTCGTTCACTCTGGCAGCCGTGTTGTCCTTGGCGCTCGGCATTGGAGTCAACACGGCGATCTTCAGCATCGTCAATTCGTTGCTCGCACGATCGTTCAACGTGGCGGCGCCAGAGCAGCTGACAGGGGTCTTCACCACGAGGATCGGTGGTCAAACATTCGGCAACACATCGTATCCTGACTATCTCGACTACAAAGAACAGAACGACGTGTTCTCAGGACTGGTGGCGCACACGTACGCCCCAATGGCCATTACCGGAGCTGAAGGACCCAGTATCGTCTGGGGCCAACTCGTGAGTTGGGATTATCTCAGGGTGCTGGGGGTGCAGCCGAGCATCGGCAGAGGATTCCTTGCAGAGGAAGACCGGACCTTCGGAGCAGCCGCGGTGGTCATACTGAGTAATGCAAGCTGGCGACATCGGTTTGGATCCGATCCGGACATTGTGGGAGAGTCGGTACGTATCAACGGCCACCCGTTTACCGTGATCGGCGTGGCCCCCGAGCGGTTCACCGGCCTGGTATCTGCCCTGGAACCGGAGTTATGGGCACCACTCGCAGCGGCGGAGCATGCCCTGCCCTACTCTCCCAATGTGGAGAGTCGCGTCGACCCCTGGCTGCAGCTAGTAGGCCGCTTGAAGCCTGGCGTTACGATTGATGATGCCCAGTCATCGTTAGACGTGCTTGCCACCAATCTGATAGTCGCGTACCCCGAAGCGAATGCAGGCAAAGGCATCGCGGTCGAACCGCTCGAGCGGAGCCGCCTCGGCTCGCCCGAGGCCACAGCCGGGGTCAAGAGCCTCCTGGCTGTGCTGATGGGGGTCGTCGGGTTCGTGCTGCTGGTGGCCTGCCTCAACGTGGCCAACCTCCAACTTGCCAAGGCAAGTGGGCGGCGCCGAGAGATTGCATTGCGTCATTCTCTCGGTGCGTCCCGCTGGCGCATTGTCCAACAGCTCCTGGTTGAGAGCTTGGTGCTGGCATTGATTGCAGGCGCCGTTGGTTTGGCGTTCGCAGTCGTAGCGGTGGACGCCCTGCAGTTGCTGCAGCCGCAGACCGAGGTTCCGCTGGACATCAACATCGGTATCGACGCTCGCGTCCTCGGCTTCACGCTGCTGGTCGCGTTGTCCACCGGCGTGCTGTTCGGATTGGTCCCGGCGTTGCAGGTGTTGCGAAACGGGCAGGCTCAGACACTGAGAGACCAAGGCATAACACTTAGCCAGTCCAAAGCAAAGGCAACGCTGCAGGGTGCGTTCGTCGTGGCTCAAGTAGCACTCTCACTGGTGTTGCTCGTCGCTGCGGGACTGTTCGTCCGGAGTCTCAGCAGAACGTTGGCGATCGACCCGGGTTTCGATCTCAGATACGGCGTGATTGCCACAGTGAATCTCGGTTACACGCAGTACGATGAAACCGAGGGAACCGAACTCAGGCAACGTCTCCTCGACCGGGTAGCCGCACTACCCGGAGTTGAGTCGGCAACGCTCAGTGCGTTCGTTCCACTCGGCCTGATCCACGGTCACCATGATGTGGCGGTTGAAGGGTACGAGCCCGCCACGGACGAGTTCATGCTGGTGAAACGCAACATGGTATCGCCGAGGTACTTCGAGACGATGGGAATCCGAGTGCTGCGTGGGCGCGTTATCGATGAGAGAGACGTGCAGGACGCCCAACCGGTGGCAATGATCAACGAAGCAATGGCTCGGCGGTTCTGGCCAGACCAGGATCCAGTGGGCAGGACCGTTCAGGCTGACCTCGGGATCAGCTACACCGTGATCGGAATAATCGCAGACGGCAAGTACAGTTCGCTGCATGATCCGCCCGAACCGTACTTGGTCTTGCCGTTGAGCCAGAGTGAATACGTACAGCGCGTGAGTCTCGTGGTGAAAACTGCTGGCGACCCGGCGGCGATGGTCGGCCCGCTCTCCGCAGCCGTGCGACGACTCGCGCCCAGCGTGCCCAGTCCCACAGTGCTCACCATGCCCCATTATCTCGAATCGTCCACGGGCGACACCAGAGCCCCGACGATCCTGGTGAGCGCCTTCAGTCTGCTTGCCACGGTGTTGGCCATGTTGGGTCTATACGGCGTGATGTCATATACGGTGAGTCGCCGTAGACGAGAACTCGGGATCCGAATGGCGCTGGGGGCCAGCCAAGGCGGAATCAGGAAGATGGTCTTGGTTCGGGCACTCAAGACCACCAGCATCGGGATCGGGGTCGGCTTGGTGCTGGCGTGGACGGTCACCAGAGCGCTAGCGGGTTTCCTCTACGGCGTGAGCACGCTCGATCCGGTAGTCTTTACGGTAGTAGCGGCAGCGCTACTCGCCATAGGCCTGCTAGCCAGCTATCGTCCCGCCCGCTTCGCGGCCAAGGTCGATCCGGTGACGGTGCTGCGAGCGGAGTGACAGAGAGTACAGGGTACAGGGTACAGGGTGCAGGGTTGTTCCTAGCTTCGCTGAGACCAGAGGCAGAATTGGGCACCCAGGAAAGGTCAGCAATGAGCAACTCTGTACTCTGTACGCTGTACCCTGTACTCTTAGTCTGTAATCCGCATCACACCGCTCAGCCGGTCCAAACAATTACCCTATCGTAACCGGCACACGCGGTTCCTCCAGAGTCTGTAGTAATCACAGACCGCCGCGCTTGTGAGTACTCAAACACCAGTCCCCGCGGGGCACCATCCTCCGACCCAGAGTTGTTGCAGGTCGGACGAGACCGGAGCCACCGATGAGTGTCAAGCCACCCAACCAGCATGACTCCACCGACAAGGTGGTCCGGGAGCTGCTGAGACAACTACCGCACGCCGATCCCGACCTACGAGGTGACCCGACTCCTCCGGAGGTTAGGCGGCAGCGGCAGACACCGGGTCCCATAATGAAGCCCAAGCCACCCGGATGGCAGCGGTCGTGGGGCTGGGTAACGCTGGCGCTGGTACTTGGGGCCTGCCTATCGCAGTGGCCCTACCCTCGCAGCTGTGGCTACCCGTTGTACGGCTACTTCGCGGTTGTGGTCCTACTACCGGTACTGGCGGTCCGAGCCTTCATGGCCTCGTGGAGCGACCGCCGCGCTGTGGCGCACACAGTTGCGCTACTGATGGTGCTTGGCGGGCTGGCCTATGGAGCCGAGGTGGTGCTGCCCCGGGTCAACTACGCCCGAGCCGACGCGTCGTGGCGCTGTGTGCTAGCACCTTCTCTAGCCGTCGCACCGGCGATCGTGGCGTTACGCGACAAGTCCGGCCATGGGGGCGGACTCGGTCGGGCTCAACGATTCGACCCAGACCGATGGGACACTACCCGACCAGAATTAGTACAGAGTACAGGGTACAGGGTACAGAGTACAGGGTACAGGGTACAGAGTACAGGGTACAGAGTACAGGGTACACCGTGTTTTTCACTTCAGGTTTCGGACTTCGGCCTTCGACATTCAGCCTTCCAGTGAGGCCGCTGATTGACGCCGAAACCGGCGGATCTACTCGGATCAACCCTGTACCCTGTATCCTGTACTCTGTACTCTCAGGTCTTCTCACGCCCACATGTGCTCGTACTTGTGCCCGCTCCCTGTATTGAAGAGCAGCACCCTCTCGTCGTCCTTGATCCAGCCTTGGTTTCTCAGCTGCTCGAACGCCGCCAACGTGGCTCCGCCCTCTGGCGCGACAAACATGCCTTGAGTGCGGCCGATCTTGTTGGCGCCAGCCATGAGATCGTCGTCGGACACGGCCACTGCAATGCCGTTGCTTTCCCGTAGCGCGCGCAAGATCAGGAAGTCACCCACTGCCGCTGGAACACGCAGGCCGTCGGCTACGGTCTTGGCACCTTCCCAAGGCTCGGCAAACTCAGTGCCCTGCTCGAATGCCCGCACCATGGGTGCGCAACCGGTCGATTGTACCGTGACCATGCGCGGACGCTTGGGCCCTATCCAACCGAGCGCTTCCATCTCGGCAAAGGCCTTCCACATGCCGACCATACCGGTTCCCCCACCGGTGGGATAGATGATCACATCGGGCAAGTCCCAGTTCATCTGCTCCGCGACCTCATAGCCCATAGTCTTCTTGCCTTCGATGCGGTAGGGCTCCTTCAGGGTAGACACGTCAAACCGGTTGTGCTGCTTGACTAGCTCCGCGGCCGCCTTGCCGCAGTCGGTGATCAGACCGTCCACCAGCGTAACCTCGGCACCGAGTGCCTTGCACTCAGAGATGAACGGCCGGGGTACGTCTTGCGGCATGAACACGAAAGCCTTCATCCCGGCTGCCGCCGCGTATGCACTCATCGCACCTGCGGCGTTGCCCGCAGACGGAATAGAGACTTCTTTCACACCCAGCTCGTACGCGCGCGACACGGCCATCCCAAGACCACGCGCCTTGAACGATGTCGTCGGGTTCATGCCCTCGTCCTTGATGTACAGACCGGCGAAGCCGACTTCGTTGGCGAGTCGCTCGGCGCGTGTCATGGGTGTGTAACCCTCACCCAGACAGATGCGGTACTTCGCATCACGCACAGGCAGCATCTCATGATAGCGCCACAGGTTGGGTGCCCTGCTGGCGAGTTTGTCCTTCTTGAAAGTCTTGGCAGCTGCCTCGAGGTCATAGCGAACCAGGAACGGCTTGTTACACTCGGGACATAGGTTCCAGACCTTATCTGCATCCTGCTGCTTGCCACATAATCCGCATTCGAGGTGCGACAGAAAGCTCACGATGGGCTCCCAATGGTTTCGTTGTGTTTGTGAAGGCCACGAACCCGACGGGCTCGCGTTTGCGGCGGCCACGACGGGCGGGACCAATCAGCTGGGTCGTTTGGATCATCCAGGCGCTGGGAAAGATAACGGGTGAGTTTCGAAGACCGGTTTGTCGCCTGCGCGCGGTGCGGTCAGCCGCACACGGCAAGACCTTCGGACCACCCCGGCGGAGTGCCCGAACCAACGGCCATACCACATATCCGGTTCAACCGCTGGTCCGTCGCCACCGCAGCCCAACCCGTACGGTCTGCAATAATTATGTCCAGCCTAACGCCCTCCGGTGCGGTCCAGGTCAAAAGGTGACGGTTGTCGGTGTAGCTCATGTGATTCATCCAATACGACTCCTGGGCCAACACGACCTGCCTCAGCGATGAACGCAATGCAACCAAGAGCCGGTCTTCCTCTTCCGGCGATATCTCGGGACGTGGTTCA
>JBDGXD010000360.1:0-4446 GCA_039584755.1 Gemmatimonadota bacterium | reverse complement strand
ATATGGGCAGAGGTACGTCAGTGGCTTGGCTCTGGTCCGCCACCTCCCTGTGGCGTGGTCGACTACCGATACGAGGGAGCGCCGCCGTTGATGCCCGGGTGGTTCTCTATCATTGCCAATCAGCCAGACAGTTCGGTGATGGTGGACAGCTTACGGGTTGTTGGCTGACAGCGGTTGCAGCGTGAGAGGTCCTTCAGGGTAGCGGTTACAACATCCTAGCCACCACATGCATTTGCCCGGAGTTCAATCCTCGCACACCCTTAGAGACCTGCAACCTATGCAGCATGGTCCTCTTACCGCCTCGCTGCCTGACCTGTAGCTTTGCCGTGTCTCGGAGTCGCCCTCCAAACACTAGGAGGGATCTATGCGCCGTCTCATTCCCGTAGCTCTCGCACTCACGCTTGCGGGTTCCGCAAGCATGACCGCCCAGGAAATGCCAACAGCCCAGAAGTGGACCGACGTCGAGTGGTACGTAGTCATGAGCTGGCAGTTCACAGGTGCGGACGCAGACTCCGCCACGACCATCTTCTGGGATCACCTCAACCCCGTGATCGCTGAGGCGTTCCCGGGCACGATTTGCCTTCGTGTCTTGACCGGTGAGGGGGGGGTTACCTGCTTTGGCCCGATGGAAGACGGGCTGGAAGGCATGGCATGGCAGGTGTCCCCAGCCGATATCAACTTCATGTCTGTGTTTTTTGAACGACAGGGTGAAGCGGCGATGGATTTGTTCACGACCCTCGGCAACGCCATGACCGGCTGGACGTACAACGTTGCACTGAAGCACACCGGCCGCATGTAACCGCCCGCTACCGACTGACTGTGCCGCTACGCCCGGCCCTGTATCGGGCGTAGCCATGACCCAACTGTGGAGGAACCAATGCGCCGTTTCGCACTTGCCGCTCTATCGTTGGCCTTTCTGGCCACCGCCTGCCAACCTGCCACGACCGAACTCACCGAAGAACAGAAAGCGGAGATCGCCACTGAAGTGAATGCCATCCAGGCCGAAGCGTGGGATGCTTGGCGAGCGGCCGACTACGACCGCGGTATGTCGTACTTCGATTCGGAAAACCTCTTGTTTGCCTACGAGGGTGCGATGTTCGGGTACGCCGCCGCCGACGAATTGTGGCGGCCTCAGTTTGCCAGCATAGCGAGTCAGACCATCACCGTGGAGGATTCGCGGACGGTCGTGCTCGCTCCGAACGTGGTTTGCATCATGCAGACGGGGACGTATACGGTGACTGACACGGCCGGCGTCACGACCCCAGAGGACAGCTTTGCGTACACAGGCATCTGGATGCGTCATGATGGGGAGTGGAAGGTTCACATGTCGCACGAATCCATGCCGACACCCGAGGCCGAGTCCATGTAGCAGGTTCCTCGAGCTCACCGTTCCGACCCCTGCGCCCGGCCCAGTGTCGGGCGTGGCTCTCTTGCTCTTTTATGCGAGCCGAACCCGAGTGAACTCCACAGGCAACCAAGGAGGGTGTCATGGCGGAAAATGAAAACGCCCTGAAAGCAGTCGTCGTCACCGGCGCGTCACGCGGTATTGGGCGCACAATCGCACTGGAGCTCAGCGGACACGGCTTCCCTGTCTTCGCCGGTATTCGAAAACCCGCTGACGCCGAAGTTCTGATAGAAAGCAGCAGTGGCAGGGTGTCCCCGCTGATGCTCGATGTGACCGACACGGCAGGGGTGGAGGCGGCGGCGAGAGAAGTTGCGGACGCAACAGGCGACCAGGGCATCGCTGGAGTGGTGAACAACGCAGGGGTCGCGACCTTCGGGCCGGTTGAACAGGCCTCGATGAGTTCCATTGACCATCAGTTCCGTGTCAACCTGATCGGCGCATTGGCCGTCACGCAGCAGTTCTTGCCTCAGCTGCGAAGCGGGAAGGGACGCATCGTCAACGTGAGTTCAGTAAACGGCCGACTCTCTATCCCGTTCTCAGGCATATACTCCGCGACCAAGTTCGCCCTGGAAGCGGTGTCTGATGCGCTCAGATTCGAACTCAAGCCGTGGGGGATAACTGTATCGGTAGTTCAACCTGGAGCAGTGAGCACAGATATTCGCCGTGGAGCACTGGAAGATTGGGTCAAGTCCAGAGACGAATTGTCAGACGACGGCCGCAGACTCTATGAGGAGTCACTGCAGAGACTCTCCACCATACTCGAGCACATCGAGGCCACAGCGGCCGGTCACGATCACGTTTCCGCCGCCGTGCTGCATGCGCTTACGGCAGAGACGCCTCAAACGAGATATGAGGCCGGACCGGATTGGAAGCAATGGGCACCACTGATCGCGTTATCTGACGAAGATCGCGACAAGGCTCTGCTGGAGATGTTCCAATGATCCAATGCAAAGAGCGGGTTCCCACTCTCGGTGGGACGTGGCGAGGTCGCGCACACGTCCGACGGTGCGAGCGAGGTAGGCACCCCCTTTGACTTAGTCGATTACGGGGTACACAACGGCGAGTCATCGGCCTAATTGCCGGAACGTTTGCTCGCTAGCGGCTCGAGTGCCACGTCCACCGCGTTCACGACCCGCTCGGGATCCTCGAAGATCTGCCCGGGCGCGGCAGGCACCGTCTGGGACAGTTCCGAGCTGTACCGTTCAGCCAGAGCGATCCCGCCGCCGTTCACGTAGAGTTCATTCCCGTCGATGTCCTCAATGGTGACGATGAGGGAGAGGGCCATCACTAGTGCACCCATCCTGGCGGCGGATTGGCTGGCGCCGTCCCACATTGCCGTGCCGTAGGCGTTCTCAGCCTCGACGAGCCAGATCTCAGGATACACCAAGGCGTCAGGATCGAATCTGTCGCGCAACTCCTGCTTCAGCTGCATCACGGCAGTCTGGAATCTCTGTTCGTGACGTTCACCTGTGTAGGGATCGAAGAACCCACCGGATTCCTCCACGATTCGCGTCCAGAGCTCTTCGTACACAACGGAAGGGATGACGGAGAACCCCAGAGTGCTGAGCCTGTCGGCGATCACTGAATCCACCATCATCAACACCGACTCCGGCACCTCAACGGCCGCTTCGACCGCCACGGGAGCGAGCACCATCCGCTCGATGCTGTCGCTGAACTCTTCACGGGGAACCAGATAGAGATCGTAGTTCGAGCGCGTCGGTGCGCACGCGGTCGCTGCAGCCATGACTGCTGCCGCGGACAGCAAACACGTCGTCAGACTCGACGGCACGATAGTGGTCATGATGGGATCAGGCAGTCGGGATCAGGTGAATCAACACACCGTGGACTCCCAGCGTCAAGGCTACGGGCGATGGACCGCAACTCCAGTCATTCGCGGATTCCATCAGCGTTCATCCGCTTAGTTCCGCGAACACCCGCGGCACCGCTCGATCATGTAGCGGGCGGTGCTCGGGGCTATCCCTTGCCGACATATGTACCCGGCGGCATAATTGGCTGTCGCTCTCACGACCAGGTAGAAAACAGAAGTTCAGCGCCGGTGGCCTTTGTGCCCCGCCGCCAGACAGACGCCGTTGCAAGATGCCGCAGTAGGCGCCACAGCGTGACGCCGCAGTAGACACCGCAGTAAGACGCCCGCCCGACGACGAGCCCATCGGATCCATCGACGACGTTCCCATTTCACGCCAGGGGCCGATAGCCGGTCCCGGCACGATGGCTAGTGACAATACCGAGGAGGTGTCCCATGGCTGTTGTACGCAGGCGCATTGTTGGCCTCGGTGTGGCGTTGGTCGCCACGCTGGCAATCTCGATCGGTGCGACCGTCGATGGCGGCGCGGTGCCGCTCGAAGACGCTCTTACCACTCCGGATCAGGCGACTGCCGCCCTGCCATTCCGCTGGCAGAGAACGGTGCTCACCAGGAGCGGCGAAACTCTACGTGCTGCGGAATTCGCGGTAGCGATTGCGGAGTTTGTGAATCAGAAGTTCCCTGAGATCACCGTTGAGGTCTACATGGAGACACTGGGCGTCAGCGGCAACATTCACTGGTTCGTTGACTTCGAGTCTATGGAGCAGCTTCAGCGCATCATGGATGGGTTGGCAATGGACGCGGAATACAATCAGATGGTGCTCGATGTTGCGGGTGTCTTCGCGGACGGTCACACGCACGACACGGTGTACCGCAACATGCGCTGAAGCCCAAGGCCTTCCTTTGAACGGTGGTCTTACTCAGGCCCCGAGCGTCTCGCGGCGTTCGGGGCTTCGCTGTTCACGACAGGACGAAACGCAGACAAGACCCTGTAGGCAGGCGGAATGCGGCTGATCCGCAGCGGCGTCCTGGATGAGTTTGCGGTGTCCAGTGTCCCCGCTGGAACATATGTTGACCCATCTGCGCACTGGCGGGGATTGGTCCGGGCTGTACTTTGGGAAGTGATACGGAGGGTTGATCATCTAGCATGGTTTCGGACAAGGACAAATCCTTCAGCGACACGCCGACCGTCTTCTCGCGGGAGGAAGCAAATCAGAT
>JBDGXD010000359.1:0-4453 GCA_039584755.1 Gemmatimonadota bacterium | reverse complement strand
TAATCCTCTGCGGCCTCGTATCCCTTGATTTCGGCCAGAACGGCCGGGTCCATGTCTGCCATCAACACCGTCTCGGCGTATTCGTTGTATGCTGGGATGCTAGCCATCATGTTCGAGATGATGAGGCCTTTGAGATGTTGCTGATGCTCCAAGGCGTATTCTATGGCCAGAAGGCCGCCCCATGACTGGCCGTACAGAAAGAAGTTCTCCGCTGTCAAGCCGAGAGCTTGCCTGACCTGCTCGACCTCGTCAACGAATCGTGGGATCTCCAACAGCTCCGGTTCGTCCGGTTGATCACTGTAGTACGAGCCGAGTTGGTCGTAGTAGTAATACTCGATGCCGGCGGCTGGGAAGAAACTGTCAAACGCCTCCAAGTACTCGTGAGTCGCGCCCGGCCCTCCATGCAACAGCAGCACTTTGATCGAGGGGTTGTTCCCAACTCTCTTTGTCCAGACACGGAACGTTCCCGCTGGCGTCTCGACTGGAATCAACTGCACGCCGCCGCTCAGTATGTCAGTCCGTCCAGTCTTGTCGAAGTAGTCATGGAGCGTTTGGCGGGAGGCTTCGTCCGTTCCACAGCCAAGTACGACTAGTGCACTAAATACCGCGGCGGTCAGAGCTTTCACCCTACACCTCCTGTCCGTTGAGTCTTTCGAGTGACCGTATCCCACTATGGATGTGAACGCGAATATTACGGGCCACCAGGATCGGTTCTCTAGTCTACAGTCCACCACCGGTGTCGTCTATTCGTGATATCCGGCATCCGTAGAAATTTGGGGGTCGGGCAGCACCCCCGCGAGGGTGCCTTGAAGCCTGCCACGGGTGTTGATTAGGCGATGAGAGTGAAGACCTGAACGCTGGGAGATGCTCGGCTCTGGTGTCTGCAATCGAGGCGGTGCAACGGTCCATCAATCCGGTACAGGAACTCAGTGGTCTTCACCTGACGACCGCGCGGCTCGTAGGGCGATCCGAGTGCAGCAGACGGCTCGGTCCTGCACACCATCACAGATAGAAAGAGAAAATCTCATCTTTCAACTCGTCCGTCCACGTATCGAAACCATCATTCGCGAACACCCCACCGTTGGAAAGAAACAGATAGGTGAAGCCCTCGTCCGGTACGCGATAGACGTAGTTCAGAAAACCGGTGCCGAATCCGCCGTGACGCAACGACTTCGAGCCACCATGAGATCCGACCATCCAGCCGTAGCCGAAATCGTCATCGCCGCCAGTGTACCCTGTGAACGCGAGTTCCAGGGTTGATTGTCGAACGATATCATCCGTGTACAACGCCCGATCCCACTTGACGTAATCGTTCAGGGTCGTGTAGATGCCCCCGGCGCCGTAAGTGTAGAGCGTGTATTCATACAACCGGTTGCGCTCATCATATGGCTGCGCCGTATTCGCCGGATACACCACCGACTCATCGCTCACAAAGGTTGAGGTCATCCCCAGAGGCTCGAAAATGTTCTCACCCAGGAAGTCGGCATAGCTCAAGTTGGTGAGTCGCTCCACGATCATCGCGAGAAGGACGTAACCAGTGTTGGAGTAGGACGTGCTCGACCCGGGCGGAAAATCGAGAGCAGGATCAGCGAGCACGAGGTCCAGGGCATCCTGGTTGGTCAAACCGTCGATGTCCACGGGGGCGTCACCAGTGATATCGGTGTAATTGGGAATCCCCGACCGATGCGTCAGCAGATGATGGACCGTGATCTCCGACCACGCCGTCGGGAGTTCCGGGAGGATCGAGAGGACCGGTGTCTCCAGGTCGAGCAGCTCACGTTCATAGAGAATGAGCACAGCCACCGCCGTGAACTGTTTCGTCAGGCTGGCAGCGCTGCTCGGTGTCTCCGGAGAAAAGCTGATGCCGGTGCCGATGTTCGCCATTCCCCACCCTCGGGCAAAGGCGACAGCACCGTCGTGGATGACGACAAACCCGAATCCAGATCCTGTGGGATCCATGTGCCCTGTCACGTAAGCTTCCATCCGTGTCCAGAACTCTGCTTCCGTTTCGGAAGGACCCAACCCATCACATGCCGGGAGCAAAGCGGAGAATGCAAGTAGCAGGACGGCAACCCGAAGAGCGCACCGGGTGCCCAAGGAAGGAGATGGTCGTTTCCGATCCATCATACCGTTACCTCGTGGAGACATTGGCAGAATCCGGAACGTTAGGGAACAGTCTGCTCCCTGATACGGGGGACTCTGTGAAACAGGCGCGCACCGCCCACTACGAAGCGGCGAAGGAGTGGGTTTCGATCCGGCGGACGCCCGGGCTTCGAGCCGCACACTCTCTTCGCTGCGGCCCAGCGCCGACTCGCCGATTCCGATCGAGATCGGAACGATCCGCTTCACCGCCCGTCGGTGTTCCGCAACGCCTAGAATGTAACGACCGGAAACCCCAAGTCAGCCGCGCCGTAGGGGTCTAGGGTGGGCATGCCTTGCTCGTCGTACGATTCTGAATGACTGATCTCAAGTGAGGACGAAATGCGTCGGAAGATCGCGATATTTGCACTGCTCTCTGTCACGTTGGCATTCCAGTCGATCATCCCCGATTGCGTGCACGCGCAGGCAGTCTCGGTGGCCACCTCGAGTCAATATGAGCGGATACTCACATCTGCTTACAGCGCCGACGCTCCTGGCGCCGCCGCGTTGGTCGCCAAGAGCGGGCAGATCGTCTACCTCGGTGCAGCAGGCATGGCGGACCTGGAGCTGGGTGTCGCGCTCGCTCCCGACATGGTGTTCGAAATCGGATCTATCACCAAGCAGTTCACGGCTGCGGCGATCATGATGCTGGCGGAGGAGGGAAAGCTCTCCGTATCGGACCCGATGACCCGACACCTACCCGACTATCCGTCCCACGGAGACAGCATCACGATCGAGCATCTTCTGACCCACACGTCGGGCATTGTTAGCTACACCGGCATCCCCGGTTACATGCAGACAATGGTTAAGAAGGATCTCTCCGTGGGTGAGCTGATTGACGTTTTCGACGACCTGCCTGTTGAGTTCGCCCCCGGCGAGCGATTTGCCTACAACAACTCCGGCTACATTCTCCTCGGCGCCATCGTCGAAGCGGCGAGCGGTATGCGCTACGAAGACTTCATACGCGAGCGTATCTTCCAGCCGCTTGGCATGGAGCATTCCTACTACGGCTGTAACGAATGTCTTATCCCGCGCCGTGCTTCCGGGTACGGCGGCGGAGAGGACGGGTATGCAAATCAGCGATACCTGAGCTTCACCCAGCCGTATGCAGCCGGTTCCCTAATGATGACCGTCGAAGACCTGTACCGTTGGAGCCGGGCTCTGTTTGGCGGTGAGGTCGTGAGTGCCGAGTCTCTCGAACGTATGACTACGCCGTTCGAGCTGAATGACGGCGAGTCGGCCGGCTATGGCTATGGTCTGGCACCAGGGGACATCCGGGGCCATCCGACGATCCGGCACGGCGGCGGGATCTTTGGCTTCAGTACCGATGCTGTGTATCTGCCGGAGCAAGACGTGTTTGTGGCGGTGTTTTCGAACAGCACGGCTCACGAGGTCGGCCCCGGCCTCGTCACGACCAAGCTCGCCGCGCTCGCCAGCGGTGACCCGTTCCCGACGTTCAGCGAGATCGCACTCGATGCGGCCGTGCTGGGCCGTTACGTCGGCGTGTACCAGGTCGACGAAAACACGCAACGCTTGGTCACCATCCGCGACGGCGCGCTACACACGCAGCGGGCCGGTGGCAATTGGTCCAAGGCCTATCCGACATCGGAGACTCACTTCTTCTACAAGACGTCACTCTCCCATTTCGAGTTCGTCGTGGAGGACGGGCAGGTCACGGCCATGCGGATGTATCAGGGCGGAAGCCACGAGGCCGAGGAGGCGGCCAAGGTTGCTGATGAGATCCCGACTCGACGGGCGATCGCGCTGGATCCCGCGGTGCTGCAACGCTACGTGGGGGTGTACGAGCTTCAGCCCGGGTTCGAACTCACCGTGTATCTGGAAGGCGATCGACTGATGACCCAGGCCACGGGGCAGAGCAGCATTCAGATTCACCCCGAGTCGGAGACCGAGTTCTTCGTCGAGGAGATCGATGCCCAGATCACATTCGTCCTCGGACCCGACGGGACGGTCACAGCCTTGATCTTGCATCAAGGTGGCCGGGACATGAGGGCCCCGCGAAAGGGCTGATCGGTCAGCGCGCGGTTACCCACGAGTTCCGCGGTAAGGGCGGCAGCGTGCGGATACCCGTGACTGCATGACGCTACAGCACTCAGCTTTGATCATTCGGCCTGGCAGTTGATCGTGACCCTTGGCTGCAAGGCCACGGCGAATTTCACCACGGCCGAATCGAATCTGACCACGACGACATCGAATTTCGTACGCCTGGATTGAATTTGGTCACGACCAAATCGAATCTCGGCACGGCGAATCTGAATTCCGGCACAGCCGGTCTAAATCTCGAAACGGCCGATCT
>JBDGXD010000358.1:0-5601 GCA_039584755.1 Gemmatimonadota bacterium | reverse complement strand
GACCATGACTGAGGTTCAGAGATACGACCGCGATGTCTCTGGGATCGAACCCGATGTCGACTTGCCGTGCTTGCTGTAGGCTGCGTAGCAACAGAGTGGCAGTGAGTACCAGCACCAGTGAGCCCGCGACTTGAGCAATCACCAGAAGGTTGCGGATACTGAGCCGTCCCAACCTCGCGCCCGTGTTCAGTCCCTTGAGTGCCGAGACGAGATCGGTTCGCGATGCCTTGAGAGCTGGTACGAGTCCAAACGCAATCCCAGTCACGAGCGAGAGACCGGTGGCGAACAACGCGACCCTCCAGTCTATCGTCACGTCTATCTGGCCCGGCAGTTGAATCGGGAAACGGCCGGTGGCGAGCAGCGTCGTTATCCAGTGGATCACGAGCAAACCTACCGTCCCGGCTAGTCCGGCCAGGATGAGGCTCTCCGTCAGCAGCTGTGCTACGAGTCGTCTGCGGCCCGCTCCCAAAGCCAACCGAACGGCAATCTCGGTACGACGACGCCAGGCGCGGGTGAGCAACAGGTTCGCGACATTGGAACAGGCAATCAGAAGTACCAGCGCAACAACGATTCCCAACGCCCCAAACATGGCCGCTACCTCGGCTCGCTTATCCGGCGTTATCGCGGCCGTTCGGTTTGACAGTGCGGTGATGCGGCGGGGCTCACCGGTGTAGTTGGTCCAACTGTCCGGGTAATCCTGTAGCAAACGGTCGGACACCAGATCCAGCTGGCCTTGGACCTGCACGATCGTAGCACCCTCGGCCATTCGACCGACAATGGACAATCCCAGATAATCACGTTCGTTTCTGATGTGCTCGGCGATCGGGACCCAAACGTCGAGCGGAATCGGCTCGTAATGGGCGAGTAATCCCATTGGGGCTACGCCCACAATTGTGTGCCGCCTGCCGTTCAACCTGATGTCCTGACCGAGCACGGCTGGGTCACCGCCGAACTCTCGCTGCCACAGGCCGTGGCCGATGATAGCGACACGCTTGCCGGGCTCCTCATCTTCCGGAATGAACCCACGGCCCAAAGGGAACGACACGCCCAGCAGGCCGAAGTAGTTCTCCGAGACGCCCAGGCCTGAGACGCGGCGCGAAAGGCTGGCCTCGGTAGTCATGGTCATATCCACGCTGTGGAAAGCCGCGACGCCAGCTAGAGTGGGGGTGCGTTCCCCAATATCTGCCAAGTCTGGGTGCGAGAATGGACCGTAGGGTTGGTCCGGGGCAAAGCTGGCGTAGAGCCGCACCAGACGTTCCGGGTCTGACACGTGCGGAGCCGGGCGAAGTACTACCGCATTGATGATACTGAAGACCGATGTTGCCGCCGCGATGCCGAATCCCAGTGAGACTACTGAGACAGCCACGAACGTCGGTTCCCGGACCAGGTTCCGGATGGCATAACGAACGTCCCGCTGGACGTGATCCAGCATGCCTCCGAGGCGCGGCTTCGGCGACCCCGGTTTGAATCGGGGCGTTTCTGTGATGGGTGACTTGTTTCGGTTCCCACCGCCTGTAGCATGTGCTCGGAACTCTGAGAACGCTGTAAGTAGCAGCGATCCGACCTCTCTCTTCCAGAGAAGCCAGCGCTTGCGGGTGGATGCCGCGCGGTTGTCGTTGTAGAGGTCGTGGAACGCCGAAATGGCCTGTGTTGCCAATTCGGTTCCCAGAGATGGAATCAATGTGCGCACGAGCCAGCCGTGCAGTCGGACAGGGAAGGGCATTCTGTCTTTCATACTCCCTCTCCCGAACGCTCTGTTGCGAGCCCGCCATCCAGGAGTTCGGTCTGTGCCACGATGTCTCCCAGACGTCTCATCCGTAGGGCCTCCTCACGGGCAACGTTCAGCCCCAGATCCGTGGCCTGGTAGTAGCGCCGACGAGTGTCGTCCGAGTCCGCGTCGGCCGGTTTGGGCACCTCCCGCAGCAGGCCGGCTCCGACCATGCGCTTGATCGCCGCGTAGAGCGTACTGGTTCCCAGTAACACCTCTCCATCCGTTCGCTTGGCAATATCCTGAATGATGCTGTAACCGTGTCGCTCACGCTCGATGAGCGAGAGCAGGATATGGAAAACGTGGGTTTGCAGGGGAAGCAGGTCTTTCGGATTCGTCTTGTCGGTCACGTGAAGGTCCCTTGGAAGATTGCATATTGGAGCTCTATGCCACTCAATACTATAGCATACGATGGAATAGTTGCCCAAGTTTCAAAGTTCATGACTGGCGTGCAAACCGTGAGGCTCGTCGACTCGTACGAGGCAGAGGTGTGGGACATGGGCCTGGCCAAGATTCGCATTTGCACGACTGGCGCCGAGGTTGTGTGTACCTGAGAGACGCTTGGGCGCGGTGCGCCTCGGGCCGCCTACTCGGAGAGGCCCCGTGGATCCCGAATTGTGCAGCCGGGCGCCCGAGACCTCGGCGTTTCGACGGTTTACACACCGCCTCGGCGACACCCGCTGGGACCCAACGTACCGCGCGCTTTGCGGCACACGGTTGTCGACAGTGTCGCAGACAATTCACTAGGATTCAATACGAGCCTGGCACCCCGCCGTGCCGCACGGTGTAGACCTAGAAAGCTGCCATGATTTCGACGAACGAACGCGAGGCCATGATGAGAGGACGACGCGATGAATAGGCGGTCGAGCAATCTCCCCCCGCATCTATCAGTTCTTGTGATTCTAGCTAGCCTCACCATCACATCAGCCATCAGCGCCCAGATCGAGCGCACCCAACGCGATGAATGGCAGAAGGTGGATGAAATTTTCGCCGCGATGGGGGTGAGTGAAGGCTCCCGGGTGGCCGACGTTGGGGCAGGTGGAGGCTTCCTGACTGTTAGGCTGAGCGAGGCCGTGGGGGAACAGGGGAGAGTCTACGCTGAAGATATCACCCAAACGTCCATTCGAGAGCTAAACGAGCAACTCAAGAGCCTGGCCATCGGCAACGTCGAACCGGTGCTTGGCGAAACAGACGATCCCAAACTCCCACTCGGGGAACTCGACGCAGTAGTGATTGTCAACTCGTACCACGAGATGGATCAGTACGAATCGATGCTCGAGGGGATCTGGCGTTCCCTCCAACCCGGAGGCCGCTTGGTGATAGTGGACAATCCTCCACGCGATACCACATCGTCGCGGAGTAGCCAGACTAGAGCCCACGATATTCACATCACTCTGGTGGAGCAGGATCTTGTGTCGGCGGGATTCGAGATCGCTGAGCGACAGCCGGATTTCATCGACAGCGGCAGTGGCCGTCGTAGTCATCACCAGTGGATGTTGGTGGCGGTCAAACGGGTACCAGCCAACCGCTAGTCACGACGCAGCGAGGAAGAATGCAGTTCAGAACCGGCAAGATCCTATGGTTGTCGGCCACGATCGCCACGGTCACTCCGCTCGGGGCGCTCGTCGCACAGCAACCAGCAAGTCAAACCGGTCTGCAGGAGATACTGCAGGCCAAGTTGGTTGCTCAGCAACGGCAGAGTGGCGTTCCGGGAATCACTGCGGGTGTTGTGTTGGCCGATGGTACGACACTGAGTCTGGCCGCGGGGATGGCTGACACTGTGTTGGGAACGCAGATGACCGTGCAGGACAGGCTGCTGCAGGGCAGTGTTGGCAAGACGTATGTCTCAGCTGTTGCCATACAGCTGATCCACGAGGGGCTGCTGGATCTCGAAGCCAAGGTGTCAGCCTACTTCGGTGATGAGCCTTGGTTCGAACGGTTGCCGAACCACGAGGAAGTCACTGTGCGGCACATCATGACCCATACGAGTGGAATCATGCGATACGAGTTCGACGATCGGTTCATCGACGACCTGCTGGCCGATCCGGACAGGGTGTGGCGCCCGGTAGAACAGCTGGCGTACCTGTTTGACACCGAAGCGCCATTTCGGGCTGGAGACGGTTGGGAGTACTCCGATACGAACTACATCATTCTGGGTATGATCATCGAGCGGTTGACCGGCAACACGTACTACGACGAGATGCGGCGGCGCATTCTGGAGCCCTTGGAACTCCATAACACGATTCCGTCAGACTCGCGGAACATCCCGGGTCTAGTGCAGGGATACGCTGGGGTCGACAACCCGTTCAGAGTTCCCGACGCCGTTCTGGTGCACGGAGAGTTCGTCATCAATCCTCAGTTCGAATGGACCGGTGGCGGAGTCGCATCTACCAGCGAGGACCTGGCTCGGTGGGCGAAGGATCTGTACGAGGGTCGAGCGTTTGATGAATCCATGCTCGAAATGCTGCTGGACGGAGTACCCGCCAGGTTGGGACGGGGCACGGAATACGGCCTTGGAGTGATCATCCGTCCCACTCCGCTTGGTACCAGTTGGGGTCACAGCGGTTTCTTTCCGGGATATTTGACCGAGGTGGCGTATTTCCCGGAGCATCGACTTGCAGTTGCGGTTGGTGCAGTTGGCAGAGACGGTGATCTCAGCAGGTGAGGGCTAGGCTGGTCTGCCAACTGTCACCGTCACTCGCCCTTGTCACCACTAGGAGTTCTCCGCTTGAGTCGCTGGAGTTCCTCGCGAAGCAGGCGATTCTCTTCGAGCAAAGCCATGATCTCCGCGCGAGCCTCGGCAAGGGCCTCGTGTGGTGTCTGCATCAATAGCCGGTTGGGGTCTCTCACGGTCATTCCGCACGATGAGTTCGTAACGAAGCAAGCATACCGGGCATGCAACTAGTCCGCAATAGTCCGCGACAAGGTCCACGAGTTACAGCGGCCGCAATTGTGGATAGCCAGTACGGGCTGCGTATTTTGGTTCTCGATAGTGTCTCGCAGACAGTTCGTCCTGCAACAGGACGGGAAATCCCAGACGTGAGACCGGGGACAAGAGCCTGGCTGGAGCAGCACGCAGAGCCCGCCACGCTGTGGGAGGTGGGGAAACATTGATTATCGGATTGTCGTATTATTCAGCGATCTTTCCGCCGTTGAGAGAACCGGCGGTATCGCTGTTGGTGAATTTCGAGGATGGGTTCAGTGAGTCAGAAGAGCAGGAAGAAGAAGCGAGCCGAGAAGAGAACGGGCGACGCGGGCAACAAGCCGTCAGAGGAGACCGACGGCAGCGAGAAGCAGGCAAAGAAGGAGAAGGTGGAGCAGACCCTCGGTCAGTGGCTCTGGGGGTGGGGCAAATCGATCGCTGTGGCCCTCGTCATCTTCTTCTTTGTGCAGGCACTGCTGTTCAAGGCGTTCCGGATCATCTCTGACTCGCTCGAACCAACGCTATTGGTAGGTGATTGGCTGTTCATAAACAAGGCGGTCTATGGTGCGAAGATCCCTTTCACGAACGTGCGTCTACCAGCGTTCCGCGAACCACGTGCGGGGGAATTGATCGTACTGACCGGTATTGAACCGGACTCCCTGACGATAGTCAAACGGGTGATGGGTGTCGCAGGAGATACGCTCGAGATGCGAAACGATTCCATCTTCCGCAACAACCGGTACCTACCTGAGCCATACGTACAGCACACCAATCC
Organism: Gemmatimonadota bacterium; assembly: GCA_039584755.1. GTDB lineage: Bacteria > Gemmatimonadota > Gemmatimonadetes > Gemmatimonadales > GWC2-71-9. The sequence continues at coordinate 135 of JBDGXD010000358.1, read as the reverse complement.
AATTGCCCAGATGGATCCGGCGCAGCGGCAGAGAACCAAGCGCTGGCAGTTGCCGCATCTGGTGGATACGGTTGACCGCAGCACGTATTTGCCTGACCTCAGGAATTGGGGGCCATTCGTTATTCCAGAGGGACA
>JBDGXD010000357.1:0-4476 GCA_039584755.1 Gemmatimonadota bacterium | reverse complement strand
GCTGATGCCGGTGTTTGCCAACACCGCTTGGAGGCTCGCGTGTCGCAACTGGCCCGTTGCCAATGCCTCGTGTGATGGCAGACCAGCCTCTTCCAAGGCGTGAGAAAACGGATAGTGGCCAACGTCATGCAACAGGGCTGCCAGGTGAATCAGAACCATTTCTTCGCGGTCGATACCGTCGAGTTCACCACGTTCACGCAGTAGTGCAAGTGTTCGGCGGGCCAGATGGTAGGTTCCCAGAGCGTGCTCGAAACGGGTGTGTGTAGCGCCAGGGTACACCAAGAAAGCATGTCCGAGCTGTCGGATGTACCGTAGGCGCTGAAACGGACGGCTATCGAGTACGGCCAGCGCTTCCGCATCTATCCGGATGTTGTTCCACAGCGGGTCGCGTATGACCTCGAAATCGGCGGGTGTAGCCATGCTCGATTGATTATACAACCGATACATCCAAAAGGGCGTGTCCTTTCTTTGTGGAAGTCGCGATTCGGCCCATTTGGATGGGCGTGTACTAGATGCTGCTCGCCGTCCTACCGCTCGCCGTCAACACGCCACGGACTACGTATGCCAGGATGAGCACCAGTGCGAAGGTGCACACGACTACCGGGCCGGTGGGAAGATCGGTCTTATAGGAAGCGTAGAGGCCGAACACGGTGGCCAAGGTTCCACTGCCCCAAGCCAGGGCCATCAACTTGCCCGGTGTCGAGACGAATAAGAACGCGATAACTGCTGGTATCACCAAGAAGCTGAAAACCACCAGCACGCCTGCGATGGCCACCGAAGAAGTGACTACCACCCCGAACAGAGCATAGAACAGGAAATCCCACCAAGCTACATTCCATCGCTTGTCCCTCGCAGCATCCGGTTTGAGAGAGATGGTGATAAAGCGCTTTCTCAGGAACCAGTGTGCCAGCCCGATCACACCATAGATGACTGCGGTCTTCCAAATTTGGGGCCACGTGACCCAGAGGAGCGTGCCGGTGAGTAGCTCCTCCACGTGCTCCGATCCACGTGGGGCCTGCGCAGCTAACAGGATGGTACCCGCCGACGCGACGACATACACGATCCCGATGATGGCTTCCTGCGGTACATACTTGTGTTCCATTCGCGAAAGGCTGAACAGCGCAGCTGCTACCAGAGTGGCCGCCAGGCCGACAGCGTAACTGGCTTCCGTTTCGGGAATTCCGAACAACTCGCTCGCGTAGTGTCCCAGACCCAGGCCTGCTGCTGCCCAGCCGAACGCTGCCACTTGGGCCAGGGCGAGGTCGACGAATATTACGCCGCGGGCGATGATGTGAATCCCCAGGTATCCGTGGATACCGACCAGAATCAGCGAGGCCACGAGGGCCGGCAGCATCAGTTCTATCATCTACGATCCGTCATGGGTGACCCGGCCTTCGTTCGGCGTACGCTGCCGCCAGTCTGGATATCCAGAGATCGACGAGGGAAATGTAGTCGTCAATTCCCTGTGCTCCTTCGACGTGTTCCGGTACGATCAATGCCTTCACGTTTGCGCGCGACGCCACCCGCTCGACCTGGCTGTGACTGAAATAGTTGGCTGCAAACAGGACCGCGATATTCTCTGTTTCGATGAAATCGATGACCTGGCGGACGTGACCCGGTGATGGTGGGATGCCCGGCTTTGGCTCGATATACATGGCGCAATCGATCTTGAACCGGGCGCTCAAGTAGGCCCAGTTCCTGTGATAGCATACCATGCGGCTGTCCCGGAACGATTCGGCCTGGGCCAACCAACCTCCGAGGTATGCTGTGAGAGGTCTGCCATCGTAGGTCTGACTTTCGAGGAAATCCCACAACTGGTAGTTGCGTGCCAGGGGTAGTATCGTCTCGGCGCCGAGCAGCTCAATGAGCTGTTCACCAAACAGCCGTTCCAGAACGCGCTGCTCGAAGTCCTCTAGGTTGGCGTCGTAGGTCGGTCCATTGCCCGGATCGACTCGTTTCAGGCCTGCCACGATGTTCCGTGCAATGATGATCCCGTTGATCGGATCTGTATGGATGTGTGGATTGCCGAATACATGAACGTCACCACCCGCGCGAGATGGACTATCCGGTATCTCGAGCAAAGTGATCCCCGCGTATGCAACGATGTTCCCGGGACCACCATCGTCGACCTTGGAGTTGTTGGCTCTGTCCAGAATCGCCGGCACCCACAGTTCCAGATCCAATCCGGTCGCGACGAATAGATCGGCCCGTTGCACCGTGGCCGCGAAACTGGGCCGTGGATTCACGAAGTGGGGATCTTCGTCCCCGCGTGCAATTGACTCTACTTCCGCCAGGTCACCCGCTACCTCCCGTGCGATTGCTGCGTAGGTGGGGAGCGTGGTTACCAAGTTCAGCTTCTTCTGGCCGTCAGCCGGCAGTGGGCTGAGCAACAGTGTCACCAGCACCACAAACGACAGCTTCATGCCGGTACGCATGGTCTTCTGTCTCAACATAGTCGTCTCTCAGCCCCTAGTAGTTCTCGTGCCTGTGAGGACCAATGGCCCATACGACTTGTAGTAACATCGTATGGTTACCTTGCAAGGTCTTTGACTTCACGTAGTTGTGTTGCAGGCGGATGTACAACCACTCGCTCTGCCACCACGTAATGCTGGGTACCATTTGATACGTGTCGAGCATGTCATCGAAGCCGTACACATAGTCGCCGCGTGCGCCAAAGATCAGACGGCGGTTGGCGCGGTAGTTCAGTTGTAGGTATGTGCCCTGACCGGTTTCCTTCTCGCCGGCGATCTCCTGCTCACCGTAATACCACTCGGCCTTCAAGTGGAACGCTTGGTAGAGTGAGCGGTTGGGAGGCGCCCAGCGAAACGCCAGGTCGACTTGTCCGAGGCGGGAAGTCAGGTTCGCGTCTCTATTGCGACCGTACACCCCTGATGCACCAACTTGGATGTACGTGGCTGGACTCAGATCCCAGAAGCTCTGGAACCGGCCTAGGAAGCTCATGTCACCGCCTTCTCCAAACAACACGTCATTGGATGCGGTTGTAGCCTCTACTACCAGGGTCTGGGTAGCTGGACCCAACGTCAGGCTAGGGAAGGTCAGCGCCGCGCCCGTTTGAATCAGGCCCTCACCGAAGAACACCTGGTACGGGAGAGGACGGTCGACCTCCCACAGTGCGTGGGTGTGCCAACGGTTGTACAGTCCAATCTCTTGGCGGAACTTGCCCGCCTTGATGCCAAACGCGCCCGGAAGTCCCACCCAATAGACGTAGGCTTCTTCGATCTCGAACGTCCCGCCATGCCCGTGTCCTGCTTCACCACCTCCATCCTCTTCTCCATCCTCTCCATGAGCATCCGGCAGGCCCGCTATAGTCACATCTTGGTGATACGCTGCGAAAATCTTGGTCCGTGTGTACGGATCGAGCGGTGCCTGGAATGAGAACTCGAATTCGCGAGGTACGGCCCCAACCCGGTTGCGTCCCTCTGCCGGAATGGCGTAGTAGCCCACCACGTCACCGGTGACGCTGATCTCAGGGTTGCTGAGACTCAGGTCCCGAGTCCTACTTTCTTGAGGTACCGTTGTGTCAGCCCCGACTTGGACGCCGGCTGCAGCTGCCTGGGCTGCGGCTCGCAGCGCTGCCAATTCGTCCGTGACTTGGGTTGTATCTTGGCCCTCCGTCACCAAACGCTCGAGTATGCGTTGGAGTGAATCCAACTGGGCCTTGAGCTTCCGTACCTCCAGCTCTAGTGAGTCAGTTCGTTCCCGTTCCTGGGCGGTGGCATGGACAGGTACGACCCAAAGTCCGGCAAGTATCAGTAGAACGTTGATGCGCATGAAAGATGTACCACCTCTCCGAACGGCGACTCATTCAACAATCGGTGATTCAACGCCCGCGTGTCACCGCTGCCATGATGTAACTGCTGCTCTCGGGTTAGGCTAACGTGAGGGGAGGGGCTCGGATCGCGTTTGCCGTAGACAGGTGGCGTTGACTGGCTGTGGTGTGGCTGGCGCCCAGGCATGTGTATTCTCTGCTCGTGATGGTGAGCTCGAGGCAACTACGTCCTTGGGGCCCGTAGACGTGTGACGCGCTGCATGCGTAGCAGAGCGTTTGATCGTGCACCGGCGTTGATTCTGGAGAGTTTACGTCTGCAAATGCGGTGGCCTGGCTGGGCACCGACATCTGTGCGTGCACTACTGGAACCCAAGCCGCCGACAGCAGTTGCACGACGCTGAGCGCCAAAGCAGTGAGGAACCTGGCAATTCCCGAGTTCCGGCTTCTCATGAATTCAAATATACCTTCCGGCACCTGCGCTTGTTCCCAATCAGCGGCCTACGGCCTCCAGCAACAGTTGGCCCACTCTGTCGTTGTCAATGACCCCACCGAAACGTTCGGCTCCGGGTCCCTTGGCGAATAGAGGTACCAACTGAGCAGTGTGATTCCAGCTGGTGTAACGCGTGACCAGAATGGCGCCGTCACCTACGTCTTGCCGCCGTTGTAGCAGCGGTTCGGACAGTTGA
>JBDGXD010000356.1:0-4495 GCA_039584755.1 Gemmatimonadota bacterium | reverse complement strand
CGAGATGAACACGCATCCTGTCACAGGCCAGCGGGATCGTTACCTGCGCTACGGAGCTTACAAGAGGTATATGGATGGGCTCATGGGATCTCACGGTGCACTCTTGTTCGAACCCTACACAGACGACGCAACCACATCCGGTCACTACCGCCGTCAATCCAGTGATGACCCCGACCTGTTGGAGCCCAACCTCGACAAGATCCTCGGGATGATGAGAACGGCCGTCGAGGACGGTTATCGCATCAACACGCACGCAATCGGCGACATGGGAATCTCGCTGGTGTTGGATCAGTACGAGCAACTCGCCAACGAGCTGGGACATGATGCTATTGCACGCTCCAGAGTGATCCACGCCCAGACCATGCGACCGGAGTACTTCGAACGCTTCGCCGCGCTCGACGTCATAGCGGAAGTGAATCCCAGCGACCTCGAGGATGATATGCGCTGGATCGTTAGTCGACTCGGGCCGGAGCGTGAGAAATTGTCACACTCCTTCAAGAGCTTCGTGGACCACGGGGTCGTGACCGTGGGAGGGTCGGATATCCCAGGCGCTCAGGGTGCAACGTTCAAGAACCACCCAAGGTACATATTCAATGCGCTCGTGAACCGTACTGCAAGCGACGGGGCGAGGAGAATCCTCTTTCCCGTTTGTTGCCCTGAGCTCGCCCAAGTCTCGGCAACGGACAAGAGAAGAGTCGGACATGAAACGTATTAGACTGCTTCCGGTACTGATCGCAGTCAGTTCGCTAATCTCGAGCTGCAGCCTACCAGACGGCGATCCCGGTCAGCGAGCCGCCCGCACAAAGTTCACGATCTCCTATTCCGAATCGGCCCATTCAGAGCCGATTACCGGGCGCGTGTACGTGATGATCTCCGAAACGGACGTGAGGGAGCCCAGATTCCAGATAGGCACCGCCGGTGTCCCGTTCTTCGGACTGGACGTGGAGCAGTTGCCGCCGGGCAAAGAGGCTGTCATCGATGCGGACGTTTTTGGATACCCGCTCGAGAGCCTGAGGGACATACCGCCCGGTGACTACTACGTGCAAGCGTTCGTCAACGTATACACGGAATTCAACCGCTCGGACGGACATACGTTGTGGATGCACCAGGATCAGTGGGAAGGTCAGAGGTGGAACCGTTCGCCGGGGAACCTCTACAGCGACGTCCAGCGTGTGCACATCGATCCGTCTCAGCGAGAGACCATAGACCTGGTCTGCGATAACGTGATCCCACCGGTCACGATCCCCGACGATACCGAGTGGGTGAAACGCATCAAGTTCCAGAGTGAGATTCTCACGGAATTCTGGGGCCATCCTCAATACCTGGGGGCGACGATCCTGTTGCCACGCGGTTACGCACAGGAGACCAACCGGCGTTACCCTGTGAACTACATCCAGGGGCATTTCTCGTTGCGTGCTCCCCACAGATTCGTGGAGGAGCCAGGGAACGAATTCTACGACTTCTGGACTTCGGCAAACGCACCTCGCATGATTGCCGTGACCTTCCAGCACCCGGCTCCCCACTACGACGATTCCTATGGCATGAACTCCCCAAACGTCGGCCCATACGGGGATGCCATCATGCAGGAACTCATACCGTATGTGGAGCAGAATTTCCGGATCATCAGTGAACCGTATGCCCGTGTACTATCGGGCGGGTCCACCGGTGGGTGGATCTCTCTTGCCATGCAGATCTTCTATCCCGATTTCTTTGGAGGCGTGTTCTCCAATTGCCCCGATCCAGTTGACTTTCATTACTTCCAGGCAGTGAACATCTACGAGGATGAAAACGCCTATTACAAGAACCGGGGGTGGCTGAAAGTCCCCACCGCAAGTGATCGGCGCACCGACGGCATCATGACGTTGACCTCCCGGCAGCGGAACCACTACGAGCTGGTTGCGGGGACCAAAGGTAGATCGGGTGGCCAGATCGACATTTTCGCGGCCGCGTTTGGCCCGATCGGTGACGACGGTTACGTGAAGCCGCTGTTCGACAAGTACACCGGTGTGATCGACGCGGAGGTAGCGGAATACTGGCGAGAGCATGCCGACCTCAACCATATCCTGCAGACGGGGTGGGCTGAACTCGGGCCGAAGCTCCGTGGCAAGATCCACATCTACACTGGCGACATGGATTCACACTATCTCAACCCCGCCGTGGAGCTGATGGAGGACTTCCTGGAAGGCACCGAGAACCCGTACTACGACGGTGTCGTGGAGTACGGCGATGGTGAGCCGCATTGCTGGGGGCCACGCGGCCCAGACCTCGTGAGGATGATGGCCCAACACATCCGGGAGGCTGCTAGCCGCTGACGTGGAGTTGTTTCACAACCCAGCCAACCTACCGAAATCGCTCCCTGGAGGACTCCATTCTTAGGAGGGTACTACTCAAACCTTACCCACTTCTCCATGTAGTAGTGACTTTCGACGGGTTCTCCCTGCTCATCAACCGGCCACATTTGAGTCAGGGTGTCGTTCTTGATTTCAAGATAGAGTTTTACCGTTTGACCCAGGTATTCTGTGGCACTGTGATATTCCACGATTTCCTGGTAGTTAGTGCCTTCAAGTGTGAACTCTCCTCCAGCAAAGACATCTGTGACTATGGAATCCTCGATAAATACCCCCACCAGGGCCCACCTGTCTCCCGACCACATTTTTGTTTCACTTCCTTTAGAAGTGCCAGGGAACAGGAGTTTTGAATCATCCCCGGAAATTTCATATTCATAAGCCAATTTCCATGCTCCCTCCATGGGAGACAGCTTTTCCCCGGTACAACTCCCAAGAAACAGGGGTATGATCAGACAAAGCAGGAGAGTTTTTTTCATTGTTGCAGGGCTTAATCAGTGGTTTGGGTTTATCGAGGGCTGTTGTTTAATAAGCTATGACAGAAACAAAAGGAAAACAATTGATATGAATGATTAAGGTAGGAGGGTTATCCTGTCTTCTCGGCTGGTGTAGCGGTCAGTCAGCGCGGCCTTCAAGTGGTTGAGCAATCAGTCATTCCCTTGCCCCACCCGCTCCTTCAATTCCTCGAAAAAGTTCTCGACCACGACCAGCTCGAATAGTCCGCTCACCTCGGTGCGGTTGCGAACGAACAGGAACCTCTTTCCCCGTAAGCCACTGGCCGGATCAGCGAACCACCACTCGCAGATTCCGCCACCGCACTCTGATCCCTCCGCCGTCGTGGATCTGCAGGGCGATGTGCCCTTCCGCCTTTCCGATCTGCTCGTCGACGAGATCCACCATCTCCACGCCGTTCAGCCAGGTGGTCACCCGGTCGCCAACCACACGGATATGCATGGTGTTCCACTCCCCCATGCGCAGCGCGCTTTCCTTGCCGAGCTCGGGCTGGATGAGCCATCCGCGACCGTATGACTCGTAAATGCCCCCCGTGTGTCTCCCTGGCGGAGCAACCTCCACCTGCCACCCGCTGACGCGCGTGCCCTCAACGTGAGAGCGGATGAACACGCCACTGTTGCCGTCGGCCTCCTGCAAGAACTCGAGCGTCAATTCGAAATCCTTGAAACTGGTCTCCGTGGCGAGGTACCCGTAGGCGGCGTCCGGTCCGCTCTCACCGACGAGCTCGCCCTCCTCCACGTACCACAGCTCCGTGCCATGAATGGTCCAACCAGTGAGGTCGTTGGTGTTGAAGAGCGAAATGGTTTCCTGCGCGGCAAGCTTCGTGGGCAAGGCCATGATCACGACGGCCGCTGCGATGAAGGCCAGGCCGACCGACTCGACCAGTCTGAGCAACGACGCAAGCTCGGCCACCGCGAGGTTGGGGCATCGCAAGAATGTGCGCATTCTAACGACAGTATGTGCTGTGCTACTGCACCTGTCCAGGGCCCGGGGCAGCGGCAACCGCGCCGGCGCGTCGCGGCCGGCAGCGACCGTATGAAGAGACGGTAAGAGAGGGTAAGGGTCCGCCCCGCCGCCCATCAGCGTTCATCCGCATCTCCCTCGTCTCAGCGGCGGCTTGAGCCGTCGTTCTTCCTGGCCTGCTCTGCATCGGCAACCGAAGTGAAGTCAGAACAGCGTAGTGGCATCGTTTCAAGACAACGGGAACCACCACCCCCGTGTCGCCGACCCATGCTCGCTTGACAGAGGAGGCCTTATAGGTGTTAGACGGCGATGGCACGACGCATCACCTCGGCCGGAAATGGCTTTCCGTGAGCTGGATAGACTTCTGTGGCGCCGGCCTCGAGCAACAACTCCCAGCTGGCAATGACCGCGGCAGGGTCCTCAGCTAAGACCGGCAAACCAGGAGAGAGCCGCAACGGAAACGTGTTCATGGCGAGGTCACCAACGAACGCCTCACCACTATCCAGCAGAATGCTAACCGAACCTGAAGAGTGCCCCGGTGTGTACAGAACGCGACCAGGGATTCCGTAGTCCGACAACGACAGACCTTCGTCTCCCAAGGGCACGTCAACTTCTGCCGGTGGGACCTTAATCAGCGGCATAACAAAAGTCTTAGCGATGAAGGCGAGGATCCG
>JBDGXD010000355.1:0-5198 GCA_039584755.1 Gemmatimonadota bacterium | reverse complement strand
CAGGGCCAATCTGGTATGCTGCTAATGCTGGCGCGGGTCTTTCTGACCGCGCGTTCGTAATGCGCCCGGCCAGGGTCGATCCATCCCTTTATTGTGTGGAGTAGCCGCTCCAGACGATCTACTCCATCGTACAGTATGTTCCTCATCGCTCCTCTCCGGCCGAGATCTAATGTCGTGCCTACTCCACCCATAGCAAATCCCGTGCACACTCGGTGGAATATCACAACATGTTGGTGTGCATAGCCTTAACGGTAGTGCTATCAAGTGAATTAGAGTGTGGCTGGGCGGCAATTCGTTCCAGTCCGGCACCTGATTCCCGAGAAATTGCCGCTTGACAGCGCGTCGGCGAGTTGGGGCAAGAACGATTTCGGCAGCTCTGGAGTTCGGATCAACCGGTGGAGGCTGCGTTCCTCAGCGCGACTGCCGTGCGCCTCGAAGATTGGACGCGGGATTGGGCCCAGCGTCAGATTGGCATACCGCGCGGTCCCGGAGTCCCGGTGGGAGCCGTGGCTTTTTCCCTACTTTGGGGCGCCGTCTTCGTTGCTGGAGGTAGGGTGATGGTAGAGAAGAGAGCGGTGGGTTGAGGTTGCGATTCAACCGCGGTTACTCACAAATCTTCCAGTATCTTGTCGATCACATTGGTGAGCGGCCTGTCGTCAGATAACACCGCTCTCAGCACGTCGGCTGCTTCGGCGGCAAGATCCTCAGGATGACGTCGATCCCGCGCAAATCGCACGATATGACCCAAGAGTAGAGGCATGACTTCTTCCTCCCCATCGTCTTTGTCGTCAACGTACGCCTGATCCTCGAACCGAGGTACGCTGGCCATCCACGGTTCCTCTGGTTCATCATCCTCTTGGAATTGTGCTGGCGGAAGCAGCGCGTAAAGGCGGCATTGCAGTCCGGGATCCTGCTCGACTGCAGCCAAGCCCAACCTCACCGGTCCTGAAAAGATATTCTGGCTCATCAGTTCCGTCAGAGCTTCGGGGGCCACGATGCTACGAGCGATGAGCCGTTTTCTGAAGAACGTTCCCATGCATACCATTCCCTCTGGGGTCCGGTCATCATCAACCTCGTTCACGTTCAACTGTATCGACTGCTGGGTCGATACGAACGCGACCGGTGTCGTGGGACCACCGTTTCCTCCGGGGCCCGGCAGCTCGTTTTCTTCGTCTGGGGACCAAGTATCCATGTTGTCTCTCACTCGTTGTAACATACCCAACTCGAGCGCGGACTCCAAAGCGGACGGTCATACCATGTAACTGCCGCTGTATCGTCTCGCACGATCCATGGACAGGGCCGTTGCACCGGGGCAACTTCTTCCAGCAGCTTTCCTCGCAAGCACAGCAGTGTTCGATACGTCATGTGCTTGTGCCAACTGTCCGAGATCGGCATGGTAGCACGAACTCCTGAATCAGAATCGAGCCGAATTCGCGTCGGCTATAGGCTGACATGCGCGCCCGGAGAAGACGCTCGCAGGAAGGCGCAAGACATCGCCTTTGAACAGACTGTCGAGCTGCCGGAGGAGTGCGTAAGCCCACGCATACGAGATGCCGTAGTCGGTGATGTCGGCCGGCTAGACAGAGTAGGCGGAACGACCTGGAAGACCACCATATCCTACCCGTTGTTGGCAGTGGGGAGAGATGTAAACCAGTTGGCCAGCCTGTTGTTCGGCAACGTGTCGCTCAAATCGGGTATACAGGTGACCGACCTGGAACTGCCATTGGAGGCAATGATCGGTCTTCCCGGTCCTCGCCACGGCATTGCAGGGTTACGGAGTCTCTGTGGTGTGACACGGAGAGTCCCCCTCTCATGCGCTGCGTTGAAGCCCGTGGGTCTGTCAGCGGCCGAGTTGGCGCAACTGTGCTATGAATTCGCGTTGGGGGGCATAGACATCATCAAAGACGATCATGGCTTGGCGAACCAGCACTCCGCCCCATTCAAAGAACGAGTAGAACGTTGTCATTCGATGGTGCAACGGGCCAACCGCGAAACGGGTGGACACAGCTTATACTTTCCCAACCTTCCATCGCGTTGGTCGCAGTTCGACGATGACCTGGCGTTCGTGCGGTCAGTTGGAGTTAAGGGGATCCTCGTGAGTCCGATGCTGATCGGCCTGGATGCAATTCGCTGTGCTGCGGAGAAGGCCAGCCTGGCGTTACTCGCTCACCCGGCACTTACCGGCGCGTTCTTTCATTCGGATCACGGGATCGTTCCGGAAGTTCTTTTGGGGAAGTTGTTCCGCATGATCGGCTGTGACGCCGTCATCTACCCCAATGCAGGCGGGCGCTTCGTACTGACGGAAGAGACGTGTTCTGCCATCAACACTCGTCTCAGAGAACGTTGGGGGACAATCAAGCCGGCCTTTCCGGTTCCGGCCGGCGGGATGGACGCAAGACGGGTCGGCCACTGGTTGGAGCGGTATGGTCCGGATACCATCTTCCTGATTGGTGGCAGTCTCTATTCCACAGGGGACTTGGTCGAAGCCAGCAAGAGTATGATGAAGGCAATCGGGCGACGCTGATATGAACAATGGATCCAAGGTCATCAAGTGTGCCAGCTACTGTTGGCGGGGAATCGAACCAAGAGAGTACAAGACGGAAAGCGCCTCGTTCGTGGGGGTGACGCGGCAGACTCTCATTGGCGACGGTGTGGGTGAGGAAACCACTTCATTCATTACCCGCTATTTCGAGGTGGAGCCCGAGGGCTATTCCTCTCTCGAACGACACCAACATCCACATTCGGTGGTCGTTCTGCGGGGCAGGGGAAGCGTGAGATTGGGCGACGAAGTGTTCGACATCGAACCATTCGATTGTGTCTATATCGCCCCCGGTACTGTGCACCAGTTCCGCAGCGGCGGTGAAGAGCCGCTAGGATTCCTGTGCGTGGTGGATCGAGTACGTGACCGACCGGAGCAGATTGCCTGAGCTCACGGGATCCCTTGGGCCGGCTCCTCGGCAATCCGGGGTAACCGCCCCGCGAGCAGTTCGGCAAACGGACGCGTCGTTTCGATCCTCCCGAGGACTATTCTTATCACCGCGGTAATGGGCACGGCCAGGAACATTCCCACAATCCCCCACAACAGACCCCAGAAGATAAGGGACAACAGCACCGTCACCGGGTGAAGATCCAACCTCTCTCCCATGACCAGCGGTTCAATCACGTTGCCAACGACCAACTGAACCAGACCGGGCAGGGCAACGACCCCAATGATGGCCCAAGTACTGTCGAACTGGATGATGGCAAATGGGATCGGCAGCAGCGTCGCGATCACGGAGCCGATTGAAGGAATGAAGTTGAGCAGGAAGGCCATGACACCGAACATCAGTGCCAGGTCCAATCCGAAGAGCCAGAGTATCAATCCTACCAAGAGTCCGGTGGTCGCCGAAATCGCGAACTTGGTCACGATGTAACGCTGGATCTTCTGGTGGATCTCGGCATACACCCCGCTGAGGTGTTCGGGAGGCCGCCGCCCAATAACCAGATACATCACGAATATCAGTACCAATCCACCGGTTGTCACCAGATCGACAACCGTGCCCGCGGTACTCCTGACCAGGCTCAACAGCGGTAGTTGGCGGATTCCCTCAAGTAGTGGCTCCTGGCCCAAGTCCACACTAAACCGGTCGAGCACAGATAGGACCCGTTCGGCCGTACCGGCCAACCTATCACGATACACTGGCACAGAAGATAGAAGTTCCCGGGTCGACTCCGTGATGAGCAGGCCGAGGAGGGTCAACAGTCCCAAAGCAGCGAGCAAGGCAACGATGAGAGCAAGAGCTCGTGGGAAGCGCAACTGTGACTGCAGGTATTCGACGAGTGGCAACACCAGATATGAGATGAAGATCGCTAGGACGAACGGTACCATCACTGCTCGGGTAGCGGCCAAGGCAGCCGCCAAGGCTATGGCGGCAAGCACTACCAGCGAGATGGTGATCAATCGAGACTGCTCGGCCTGTAGTGTGGGCATACTTGGGCTCCTGCGGACCCGAAATCGGCATTGTCGGCCGGCAAACCAGCGTAACTCACAGACTCTCACTACGGTCGCGAGCGCTGATGAGTCGAATGCTGCGCTTGCGCAACAGTGGAGTAATGAAACTACAATCAACCTACGTATCAACCGCAGACCCGTCAAAAACTGCGGGCTGTGGCCACGCGAATCTGACATTACTTGGCATGTTAACTGCCGCTATTTTTCGGCTATCAGTTGAACATCGTTCACGTTCAGAAAGTCGAGTACAAGGTCTTACGGGCGAGTGCATTCGGCGCTAGCCCGCAGCTCAACGGCTCATGATGCAAGTGACCTCGGATCACCGCTTGACCCATATCATTTCAATCTTGAAACAGATCTCAGCTCGCCGTTTGGCCGCGGTAGTATTGCTCGCGGCGGCCACACGCGAACGACCACGATCAGCCTCGCCAATCCGGGCGAACGACAACAATCCTGGATTCTAACTCGGAGTCAGCTGGCCCACTGGCTGGCTGCGGATCCGACCAGCGGTACTGCCCCGAGCACGGTCACGCTCACCCTCGACCCTAGCGGGCTGTCGCTTGGCGTCCACCACGACACCCTCGTTTTCAGCGGTGGTAGCGGTTCGCTGGATCCAATACGGGTACCAGTCGAGTTTTCGATCCACCCTTGCGTCACCTATACGATCACGCCTGACACAGTCCTGGTGGACTCGCTTGTTTCCGCGGACTGTGTGGGACCCCACCGGCCCAACAGCTACGCAAAGGTCTACCAGTTCGATGCTGCTGGCGGTGATTCTGTTTCGGTGCTGATGCGCTCGGCGGATTTCGATGCATATCTGGTAGCGGACAGCTCAATCGCTGTATCGGCGCCGCTGTTGGCGGAGGACGATACCTGCTTGGGGGAGGCTGGGGACCCCTGCCTGATGTACACGCTGATCCCCGAAACGGGAACCTACTTCATCGAAGCGACCACAGCCGACAGTAGAGAGACCGGGAGCTTCACGCTCGAGATCCATCCTCCGCGGGCACCACACGCGCCTACCGATCTCGACCAGATACGATCTGACAGCCTGACCGCCGTGAGCCTCGGCGCGACTGTGAATGACACGGTATTCGTTTTCCAAGGAGTGGTTTCTGACCCCGACATAGGTGACTCGTTGCGCCTGCAGGTCGAGAGTCAACCCATCGATTCCGCGTTTACCGGCATAGCGAACGACTCATCGGCT
>JBDGXD010000354.1:0-4504 GCA_039584755.1 Gemmatimonadota bacterium | reverse complement strand
GAACATGATGGCTAGCATCCCAGCATACAACGAATACGCCGAGACGGTGTTGATGGCAGACATGGACCCGGCCGTTCTGGCCGAAATCAAGGGATACGAGGCCGCAGAGGATTACGAGAACCCGCGGTACATGGAGCTATTGATCGAACATCACTACGTCGATCATCTGTTGCGCATGCCCGCCGCAGACTGGCCGGATCCGGTGAATCGGGCATTCAAACATCTCAACCCTGCGGTCTATGTGCCGATGCAGGGTCCGAGTGAGTTGGGTGCCAGTGGTAAGCTAGACCAATGGGATCGCATGGGAGATCTCGCTCTGATCACGGTCCCGACGTTGGTGATCGGCGCACAATACGACACCATGGATCCGCAGCATATGGAGTGGATGGCCGGAGCCGTGCAGCGCGGCCGGTATCTATATTGTCCCGACGGTAGCCACATGGCGCAGTATGACGATCAAGAGATCTATTTCGACGGCTTGCTTCAGTTCATACGGGATGTCGATGCGGATCGATTCTAGGTGAAACCATGAACACTGCGGACGCAGCCGGCAGCGATGGAATGCTGCCTCGAGTTCAGGAAATCTTTGCACGCATTCCCTTCAACCAGGTTCTCGGTTTGGAGATCCGAACGCTCGGCCGTGAGAGACCGCAGGTCGTTTTCCGTATGCGCGATGATCTCATCGGCAATTACGTGCGAGGGACCCTTCATGGCGGTGTGATTTCCGCGGTGATCGACATGACCGGCGGTCTGACGGCGTTCCTGGGCCTGCAGCAGAACCTGGCGGACGATCCGGGTCACGAGAAGCTGGATCAGTTTGAGCGTCTGGGCACCATCGATCTGCGAGTCGATTTCTTGCGCCCCGGGCGGGGGGCCGAATTCGTCGCTACCGGACACAATCTCCGCACGGGTCGACGAATCGCCGTGGCGCGAGTCGAGGTCGCAAATGAATCCGGCGAGCTCATCGCAGTTGGAACGGGGGCCTACGTGATTTCTTGAACTCTTGCGAGAGTCGACCCCATCCTCCGCGGTCGTCATCGTCCCGCAACTCCAGACGAGAGGGTGGATAGGGATATCCTCCCCGACTTCCACCTCCCAGACTGTCTGTCCGCCGAGTGTGCGGAGCGGGGTCGCTGGACTTCTATCCGCACCCACCTGGGTACATTACCCCTATACACTTGTGGCTAACTCACTCTCGTCAGTGTCTCTGCTGCCGCCGGGACGGAGGCCCGCCCAATGCACCGCACGATCATACTGTTGACCCTTATCGCGCTAACGTCTTCAGAGGCTTCGCTCGGCCAGGCGCCCCTGGTCTATCGGGTGGCTCTTCGTGGTCAGATTCAGCTAGAGCACAGCCGAATCGTAGAGCGTGCACTCTATATCGCCGACCGCGACGGGGCGGCAGCAGTAGTATTGGAATTGGATGTCACGGGTGGGCCGGGACAGGCCGCGCAGCTCATCGTGCACAACATCGAGCAAGCGACGGTTCCGACTGTTGCATGGGTGACTCGGGCCTGGGGTCCAGGGGTGATGATCGCACTCGCAACCGACACGACCCTGGTGACACCTTTGTCATCCATCGGTGCCGGCCCAACGGGAAGCGGCGCGGTCGCCGAGCTTCCTGAGGTCGCGTTGCGGGCGATGGGGTCGGAACTAAGCCGACTGGTCGAGCGCCGAGGAGCAGACCCAATCCTCGGAGATGCAATGGTGAATCCGGACATCGCGATCGATGGTCTTGTTGAATCAGGTGAGTTGCTCACACTCGACGGCGGTCAGGCCATTGAGTTCGGACTCGCCGTGGACGAGGTGAGCAACTTTGACGGCGTGCTAGCGCGGATCCAGCTCGAGGAAGCGGATGTGGTCCCCGTCGGTGCCGGTCACACCGGCGCCACGGTGACGGTCACCAATCGGAATTCCCGCGACATAAGAGTCTTCTTGGTCAGGTCCAGCAACCGGTACCGATTGGGAACCGTGACGAGCTTGAATGAGCAGCAGTTCGACCTGCCCGAAGGATTGCTCGTCTCCGGCAGCACAATCAGTTTGCGGGTCGAGATAATAGGATCGTCGGCGAGCGTGTCCACCGAGCAAATACGAGTGGAGCCCGGCCTCGTCATCGAGTGGGTGATCGAGACTTCACTCAGCCGATCCAACTACTTCGTCTGGATCCGCTGAGCAGAATCGGCGTTTCCTTACGGCCAGCTACCCCAGCGGCCACGCTTGGTCTCGATGATCACAACGCCGTTCGAGCCCTGCGAACCGTACAGTGCGGTGGCAGCCGCCCCCTTCAGCACCTCGAGACTCTGCACGTCGTATGGGTTTAGATCGGCCACACGGCTGGAGGGCGGGATCTGGCCCGCCGTGATTGCCGAGGCTCCTGATTCGATCGACTGGCTGTTGAAGATGACCCCGTCGATTACGTAGAGAGGTCTGGCCGAACCGAGAATGGTCGTGACGCCCCGCAGCCGCACCTGGATGTCCCCTCCGGGCGTGCCCGAGTTCTGACGAATATCCGCTCCCGCGACCTTTCCTTCGAGCGCCTGCTCGATCGTGGCGGCCGGTACGTTGACGAGATCCTCGCCGCTGATGTGAGACTGCGACGTCGCGAGATGTTGGCGACGTTGGGTACCGTGCCCAGTGACAAAGATTCCATCCAGCTCGAGCACGTCCGGCTCGAGTTCTATGAGTATCGTCTCTTCATCGGCTGAGAGGCGAACCGTACGTTGCCGATAGCCGATACTACGTACGCGTATCTCCAGATCGCCGCCTTGGGGCACGTGAAGCACGAACACACCGTCCGGCCGGATCTCGTCCCTAGCGTCAATGCCCTTTGCAACCACCTCTCCAGTACTGACGGCTTCCTTCGTGATCGTGTCGAACACGCGGCCTACCACCGTACGAGTTTGCGCTTCGGCAAAGGGTACGGTCGAAAGGAGCAGGATACCGAGCAGTGGAAGTGACCGAGAGTACATGACTGGCCTCCGAGGCAGCACACATTCATACTATACCGAGTTGTTCATACACCAAACATCCAGCCACGTTTCCACCGCTCCACCCGTTGCAACTGTGGACGTAGTCGCGAAAACCCCCGTGGCGTATGACACCACGGGGGTCTTCTTTCTGCCGATCTCTAGCCGACGAGATCACCCGGACGTACAACCTGCGGGCTTGGTAGTGCGCGGGTCACACTCAGTTTGTGGAAACGGGAACTTGTCGTGAACCACAAACGCCGGATCGTCGAGCGGCAGTGTATCCAGCCTGTCATAGCGCCGTAGATCGATCCATCGATGTCCTTCGAACAACAGTGAATAGCGCTTGTTGTACAACAACTCATCCAGACGTTGTGCATCAGTCAAGCCATTCCAGGTAGGCTGATCGATGGCCACCAGATTGCCAGAGCCCTGGCGGATTCGATTCACGTCCAAACGCGCCTCGTCCAGCATGTCCAGCCCGAGGTACGCCTCGGCCCGTAACAAAATGAGCTCCTCGTTCCGGATGATCGGGATTGGATCGCTCAGGCTGTTGTAGATCGTAAACGCAATGTCGGTGGAGATGCCCACACTGGCCTGATCGAACACCGGCGCCGCCAACTGCACGGTCTTCCTGGCCAAGCGGTCGTCGCCGGCTTGCGCATCGCTGACGATAGATGGGTGAGCTACAATGACGGCTTGGGCAGGATCGTACAGTACGTTCGTTATATCACCCGCGCCCTCACTGAACGTGTGGTACGCGCCGATGTCCAGCACATCAACGTTCGGTACCGGCGCGTCGACGATGAACGATTCTACCAAGTGATCCAAGGCAGCCTGGTAGTTCCCCATGTAGACGTCAACGCGGGCGCGGATAGCACGGTTGACCTCGAGGAACGTGGCAGGAGTGTCGAAGCCACTGAAGCCAGAACCGAGGTTAAAGGAGAAGGTCGACCCGGCGCTGTTTAGATGCATCTCGGCCTCATCGAGCCGGGCGACTATCTGGTCAAACACCTCTTCCCGAGTTTCGACCGGTGCCGGTTCTCCGGTTGGATCACCGCTTACATCGACCGGGGCACCGAACGTGTCGCGCGTGTTGATGACGAGCAAGAGGTCGAGCGCCTGCATCGTCTTTCCGAATCCTCTCAGTCCCTCGATCTCCTCGGGGGTGAAGATGGTCCCGACCTCCACAGCAGCATCCACCGCCGTTAGCAGGCCGTTCGCGTTTCGGATATTGGCGTATCGGGCGGCCCAGTGGTTCCCACCGAAGGCACCGTTACCGCCGTTCAATGGATCGCGCAATAGCTCCGTGACAAAACGTGGATCGGCCGCATCGAAGTTATACGACTCGCGTCCGATGATGCCGACTTCTGACACATACCCGGCGCGGTTGGAGATCCCGTTACGGGCGGCGATCAGCAAGCCCTGCGCCTGAGCGTTGATGTTGCCACGATTAGGATTGTCTGCAAGTTCGTCAATCCCCGGATTATTGAAGTCCGGAACCTGAAGGTCCTTACAACCTCCGAGTATCAGGACCA